>CAZUAH010000578.1:0-8725 GCA_964617665.1 uncultured Pirellulaceae bacterium | reverse complement strand
TGCCCCTCAACCTAATTGTCGCTAAAGACTTAAGCTAATTGACGCCGAACACTGGGTGATGGTACGGAAGAAGCCCAAATTCGGTGGCTCATTAAGAAATTGGATGTGCAATCTGTGGGCAGTTCGGAACTGGTCAAGGTCTCACTGGAATCAACGGACACAAACAGAGCGGCTCAAGTCGTCAATGCGGTCGCAAACGCTTATCTGGATTTGCTCGATGAAGACAACGCTAGTAATACCGGCAAGGTGATCGAAACGCTCGAGAAGGAACGCGAAGCGCGCTCGCAGGAAGTCGCCCGCCTCCGTCAGGACATGCACGACTTGGCCAAACAGACCGGCGAGGCATCCGTTGGCAATAACCAATCGGTGCCCACATCAGATGGCTTGGCTACAGAACTCCATACTCGCCTTGCCGACGCCGAATTGGAGCGTGAGGTACTGAAGACGCAAATTGCAGCTCTGGAAGAGGCCATCGCGAGCGAGCGAGTCGACGTGCCGGAAGCCCGACTCGACGCCGCCGTCGACGAACAAACCGAGGTACAGCAATTCAACGAACTACTCTCCGTGAAGCGTCTGAACCTGCATGAGATTGCCGCGAAGTCTGCCGCAGGCGAACAAGATCCACTGTATCAACAGTTGTCTAAGGAGGTCCGATCCGACCAACAGACGCTGGAGCGGATACGCGGGGAGGTGCGAACGCAACTCGAACCCGTCATTGCGAAAGACCTGCTGAACGAACAAAAAAACCAACTAGAAAGCTACCGAAACCAACTCGCAAAGCAGGAATTGACGGTTAAAACCCTCGGGCAGCGTCTCGAGAACCGCTTGGCCACGGCGAAACAGCTAAGCGGGAAGGCGATGCAGTTGGAATATGGGCGCGCTGAACTCGCGCAAGCCGAAGAAAGCCTCGATAAGATCACCTCGCGTCTAGCGGAGCTTCGCGCCGAACGTGACGCACCGGCGCGGATTAGCTTGTTGCGGTCTGCCACCGTACCAACCACGCCAGTGAAACCGGTTCCCTTCATTAAGATCGCGTTCGCGTCGTTACTGGGCCTGATGGCGCCGTTTGGCTTGGCGCTGCTCTGGGAACGCGCGTTGCGCCGCGTGGGAGATGCGGAAGAACTCGAGCAGTCATGTAATCTGAGCGTCCTGGCCGAGGTACCGCTATTACCGGATTCGGTTTCAACGGCTGGTGATTCCTCAGACAAGCGCGCCTTGCGCAACTTGGCTATGTTTGCGGAAAGCGTCGACGGTCTCAGAACTCGTTTGATGCTGCCAGAGCCTCTGCAACACGTACGCACACTGGCCGTGACAAGCGCTGTTAGCGGCGAGGGAAAGACGACCATAGCGGCCCAGTTGGCTGTCAGTATCGCTCGTGCCACCGGCGAAGACACGTTGTTAATCGATGGCGATGCGCGTACGCCAAACGTCCATCGCTTGTTGGGATTGCCGCTTGAGCAGGGATTGAGCGACGTGCTGGGCGGTCGCTGCACGATTGGCGACGCCATCAAGCCCAGCCGTTACGACGGTCTTCAGGTCCTGACGGCAGGCAGGCTACCAACCAATCCGCACGGCGTGTTCCGAGCGCAGGCCGTTCGCTCGGTGTTTGATGAACTCCGCACATCTTTCTGCTACTTAGTTATTGACACACCGCCTGTGCTGGCTGCCAGCGAGGCACTTGCCTTGGCCAAGACCGCCGACGCTTGCGTAGTCTGCGCTCGGTGGGACGTCAGCCGGACCGACTGGGTCCAGGCTGCCTGTGAACGTCTATTGGCGGCGGACGCCTCACCGGTCGGGATCGTGCTGAACGGCGTCTCTCTCAGGCATTACGCCTACCGTTACGGGCGTTACGTCTACCAATCACCAGCTAGTTTGGAGCAAGTATGAGACAGGATGAATCGCACTGGGTGAACGGTAAACGAGTGGCGGCAGCCGAGGGCGCGTCATCGCGCGAGGTGCGCCCAACCGATAACACGACCGACGCCGTTGACCTGTGGACGGCCTGGGCGGCGAACTCGGGGCCACAACTCGTCCGCCTAATGCATAGAACATGGTCAAAGCGTGCGCTCGACTTGGTATTTGCGGTGCTGCTTCTGATACCCAGCGTGCCGTTGATCGGGGTTCTGGTCGTGTTGGTGCGTCTGACATCTCGCGGACCGGGCATCTTCCGCCAATTGCGAGTTGGTTTGCACGGCCGTACTTTCTGGATGTACAAGATCCGTACGATGCGTCTGGACGCCGAGGCGGGCCATCGCGCCATTTGGGCGAAGAAGGACGATCCGCGAGTCACTCGGGTTGGCAAAGTGTTGCGCAACCTGCACCTGGACGAGCTTCCCCAATTGTTCAATGTGCTGAGAGGGGACATGTCGCTGATCGGACCGCGTCCCGAGAGACCTGAATTTGTCCATGTCCTAGCGAAGAGGATTCCCGGCTATCTGAACCGATTGGCTGTACGCCCTGGCGTTACCGGACTTGCTCAAGTGAACCTGGAGCCGGATACGGATGCGGAAAGCGTACGACAGAAACTGGCCCTGGACATCGAATACATCAGGGGCGGTTACCTCTGGATGGACGCTCGACTGCTCTCGTGCACGCTGATTCATCTGTTGGGGATCAGCGGCGAGCGGTCCACACGCTTAATGGGGCTTCATCGCGAAGTTGGACAGTCACAGGAGACTACTGTACCCGATCACGAAGCAGCCACCGTGCCCTACACTTCGGCGACTCTCTCGGTCCTGGCTCTGGAAACGGCGGCCAGCGGGAACGGTAAAGTATCGTCGAACGGCAAGCCGCTGAACGCCTTTACCGTTGATGTGGAAGACTACTTTCACGTCGCATCGTTCGAGCGTCACATCCGCAGAATCGAATGGGAGAGTTTTACGCCGCGTATCGAGGCCAGCACGAGGCGGCTGCTGGCCCTATTGGATCGTCACGGCGTCAAAGCGACCTTTTTTGTCCTGGGCTGGGTGGCGCGCCGGCATCCTCGTTTGGTGCGAGAGATTCACGACGCGGGCCACGAAATCGGCTCGCACGGCTATTGGCATCGACGAATCTTCGAGCAAACACCCAAGGAATTCCGCCGCGATTTGCGCGATTCGCGTGATGTTCTGACGGACATCATCAGCGACGCGGTAGTGGCATATCGCGCTCCGACTTTCTCGATCACTAACAAATCACTCTGGGCGCTGCACGTTCTGGCGGAAGAGGGCTTCACGGTCGATTCCAGCATCTATCCCGTTCGCCATGATCGATACGGGATAGCCGGCGCTAGAACAAACATACACCAGCTCGAGACGCGATTCGGACGGATCGTGGAATGTCCTCCGGCAGTTGTCCGATGCGGTCGCTTGCGAGTGCCCGCGGGCGGAGGCGGATACTTCCGGCTATATCCGTTTGGCGTGACTCGACGCTGCCTGAAGAACATCAACCAGAGACGCCAGCAGCCGTTCGTGTTCTACGTTCATCCGTGGGAGGTCGATGCAGATCAACCGCGATTGGATGTGGGATCGTGGACGTCACGATTCCGCCACCGCGTCAATCTGTCAGGCACTGAACGCAAGCTCGACGAGCTGTTCGAGAACTTCCGCTTTGGTCGAATATGCGACGTGATTCAAGAAACTGGCTTCGATGCGGCTGGAAGCGTGGAAATCGAAGAGTATGAGTTGCCCGAGGTGGCGGTTGAAGAGTAGGCGTGACTAATATCGGGCGTACACAGGGGCCATCGACCATGAGTTCCACCGTTACACCAATCGCAGACGACAGCCAGACGTTAGGACCGATTAGCGTACAATCTCGCGCCAGTCGAGGCGAACTCTCCGAAACGCCGTCGATCACGGTTGTTGTCCCGGTTCGCAACGAGGCGAAATGTATTGGGAACGTCTTGAATCAACTTCTGTCGCAGGATTACCCGGCTGACCGATTCGAGATCATTGTGGCCGACGGCGAATCCACGGACGAAACCGTGTCGCTTGTGACAGGCATCGCCCAACGCTACGACAACGTTCGGCTATACAACAATCCGCAACGATGGTCCAGCGCGGGACGCAATATCGGCGTGCGACACGCACGCGGCGATATCGTCGTTGTCGTCGACGGGCATTGCGAATTGGCCGACGACCAATTCTTGTGCAACTTGGCCGACGCCTTTCACTCCACGGGCGCGGACTGCGTAGGACGTCCGCAGCCTCAGGATGTCTCGGACGCTAACGCATTCCAGTGTGCGATAGCCGCCGCACGTTCATCGCGGCTGGGGCACCATCCGGATTCGCATATCTATTCGTCGAGGGAGCAGTTCGTGCCGGCCATGAGCGTGGGCGTGGCTTATCGCCGCCATGTCTTCGAGGAACTGGGAGAGTTCGACGAGCGTTTCGACGCGTGTGAGGACGTGGAATTCAACTACCGGGCGGACCGCGCAGGCTTTCGCTGCTACTTCACGTCCGAGGTGGCCGTCCATTACCGGCCTCGCGGGAATCTCCGGGGCCTGTTCCGACAACTGACGCGATACGGGCGCGGGCGGATGAGGCTGTTCCGGAAGCACCCGGAGACGCTTTCGATCAAGAGCTTTCTGCCAGCGTTATTCGTCGCCGGCTGCATCGCTGGCTTAGGGTTGGCGTTCGTGTCGCCTTGGGTCGCAGCAGTCTACGTGGGTGTGCTTCTCACGTATGCACTGATCGTGCTCGGCACATCGACGACGGTTGCGATCCGCCATGGGAAGCTGGCGATCCTGCCCTGGCTCCCGCTCGTCTTCATGACCATTCACTTCGGCGCGGGTTTCGGAGTGCTTAGAGAAACGATCGGCGGATCCAAACCGCTGAAATGACAGGCTTTCGTGGGTCTCTGACGTGTCGAGACCTGCTTCGGCCAACACAGGGAAACGGGGCAACTGGACATGACGCTGCTACAGGCTACTGCCATCGTATCTCTTGGCATCGCGGGTAGCGTCTGCCTCTACCACGCGTTGTTGGCAATCGTAGCCCTTACTGCAAAACGCACGATCGGCAAACTTTTTGACGGCAGCCAGCACCGTTTCGCGATTGTCATTCCAGCCCACGACGAGGAGCCGACGATAGCCCACGCGCTCGATGCGTGTGCCGTGCTCGAATACGCGCAAGACAAGTACGCGGTCTATGTGATTGCCGATAATTGTAGCGACCGGACTGCAGAAATCGCCACGGCCAACGGTGCGGCGTGCCTGGTAAGGCAAGACGAAGAGCGGAGAGGCAAGGGGCAGGCCCTAGAGTGGGCGCTGCCGCAGGTTCTGGCCGACGGATGGGATGCGGTGATCGTGCTGGACGCGGATTGCCGGCTGGATCGTCATGCCCTCCGCGTCTTCGATCAACATCTGACGGCAGGCGATCGAGTGCTGCAGGCAAACGACGCAGTTTCAAACCCGGACGACAGTAGCATCAGCTACCTGCTGGCTGTGGCGAATACGCTGGAGAACGAACTCTTCTACGCCCCGAAGTCACGTCTCGGCTGGGCCGTCTTTCTCCGAGGAACGGGAATGGTGTTTCACCGGGACGTTCTCCTGGAATCTCCATGGCAAGCGTCGTCGATTGTCGAAGATGCTGAATATACATGCCGGCTGCTGCGAGAGAAGGTCCCAACTCGGTTTGTCGCGGATGTGCGCGTCGTATCGGATTTCCCGGCAGATCGCGAGCAGTTGACGGTACAACGGACGCGTTGGGTCGGCGGTGGTCTTGTCCTCGCTGGTCTCCAAAGTGTTCGACTGATTTGGGAAGGTTTGGTCAAGCGTCGTCCGCTGTTGGTCGACGCGGGCGTGACAACTTGCATCGTCAGCCGCCCGCTGGTTATCGCGCAATTGCTGATGACGTGGGCGCTTGCCTTGCTCTGCTGCTGGCTGCAGCCGGACGGGGTGTCATGGACTGTTCTGGCCTGCTGTCTGGCAATCTCGGCCGTGTACGCATTGTACGTTTCCGCAGGCGTCGCGTTACTGGGCCTTACGCGACGGAGAATGGAGTTGTTATTTCAAGCCCCTGTCGTGGTCATAAGGTACCTTTTCCTATCGGCCAATGCACTTTTGGGTGGCTCTAGCAAGGTCTGGGGGCGGACACCCCGGCGGGCCACTCCGGCAGTAGCTGCTTCCAGTACCGATGCCACGGTGAGTAGCGAGTCCATTTGAGTTGGTTATTCGGATTATGAAGATTGTCCATTTGACAGCTTCACGGTTTCTTGGAGGTCCAGAACGGCAAATGCTGGGACTGGCCCGGAGTCTTCCTGCGCCTTGCGAGTCGATGTTCGTCTCCTTTTCCGAGGACGGCCTCTGTGAGAATTTCCTTCAAGAGGCCCGCAGCCTAGGTTTCACGGGCGTCCGACTCCATTGTGATACGCCAAGGCTGATCGGGGCATTCAGAGAATTGACGGACCTCCTCCGAGGTACACAGGCGGACATCCTCTGCTGCCACGGATACAAGGCCAACTTGCTCGGTTGGCTGGCAGCTCGCCGATTGGGTATCCCTGTGATTTCCGTGTCACATGGTTGGACCGGCGAGACGTTTCGCGTGCGTTGCTACGATGCCCTGGACCGGCGGGTTCTGCGACATGTGGACAAGGTAGTGTCTGTGTCGGACGGGCAAGGGAAGAAAGTCCGACGTGCGGGCGTTGCGCGTAACAAGGCCGTTGTGATTCGAAACGGAATTCGCGCGGAACGATTCTCCAATCCAGATCCCATGCATCGCGACGAACTGACGAGTCTCTTTCGCACGGATCGCAGGCTCATTGTGGGGGCCGCCGGACGACTGAGTCCAGAAAAGGGCTTTGAGATTCTGATCGAAGCGGCCGCGAAAGTAGTTCCCGAAAACTCGCAGATCGGATTCGTCATCTTTGGTGACGGCGTGCTGCGTGAGTCTCTTGCCGCGCAAATCAAACAGAGAGGCCTGGGCGATTCGGTTGTGCTCGGTGGTTTTCGCACAGATCTGGAGCGATACGTTCCACATTTTGACCTATTTGCCCTATCGTCGTTCACCGAGGGCCTTCCTGTGGCAGTCCTGGAGGCATTCGCCGGCGGTGTGCCGGTAGTCGCAACGGCAGTAGGTGGCGTGCCGGAGGTCGTCCAGCACGGCGTGAACGGCTACTGCGTCGAACCCGGTTGCCCTCAAGAGTTGGCTCGTGGGATTCTGGACGTGCTGGCGGACGACACGCTCCGGCGCACAATGGGCCAAAACGGCAGGAAACGAGTCGTCGAGGAATTCACATTTGAGGTAATGGCGAAACAGTATCAACGATTGTTCGAGGACTTGGTGGACCCGTGCCCGAATTGATTTCGCATTCAGCGGAGAACACGATTTCGCCGACGTGTGGCGGCCCTGCCGAGGACCGTTCCGACGATCGCGAATCTCGCATGGTATGGTCCTCGCCGACCGACAGTGACGAAGCTCACGACACGATTCGTGTGTTGTTCCTGATGGACACCTTCGCCAATCCCGACGGTGGTTCCGAACAACACATGATGTGGCTTCTGAAACAGCTTCCTTCCGACAAGGTCCGTGTCAATCTCGCCGTACTGGGCGACATGCGAGACGAGCATATGGACCTGTTTCCGGTCGAGCCAATCGTGCTTGGAAACGGATATCGGTTCAGCCCGATAAGGGCGGCGAAACGTGTGATTCGGCTGGCACGCGTGATCAAGTCGCTTCGAGTTGATGTTGTACACGCCTTCTTTCAGACGAGTGAAACCGCGGCTCTGTTAGCCACGCGCCTGGCCAGACAGGGCACCGTGCTGGGTGTGCGCAGGGATGTGGGTTATTGGCACAAGCCACGGACGCTTTGGCAAGCGCGTGTGACCCGCTGGCTGCGTGCCGACTACGTAGCCAATTGCGATGCGGCGAAGGAGTTTTCCGTGCGGAAGGAGTGGACATCTGCACGGCGTTTTGCGGTGATACGTAATCCGCTGCCAGCCAAGCGACTGGAAGAAGGCCTTCGCAACGTTGTGTCGGCCGAATCGTTGGGAATTCGCGACGGGGAACGGGTAGTAGGCATTGTGGCCATGCTTCGTCCCGTGAAGGACCACGACACATTCCTTCGCGCCGCCCGGTTGGTGCTTGACCAATTTCCCAAGACACGATTCTTGGCCGTTGGACGCCAACTGCCCGAGGATTTTTCCCGGCTACAGCCACTCGCTGCCGAACTAGAAATCGACGAGCAGATATCGTGGGTCGGTAGCGTCGAAAACCCGATTACCATCCTGCCCCATTGTGATGTGGGCGTATTGTCGAGTCTGTCGGAAGGCCTCTCGAATGCATTGATCGAATACGCTGGCGTAGGAATCCCCACGGTCGCCACGGATGTCGGCGGCAATTCCGAAGTCGTTGAAGAAAGCCAGACCGGATTCCTCGTGCCGCCGAGTTCTCCCGAAGCAATGGCTGATCGAATTTGCCGGCTGCTTGCTGACAGCGAACTTCGCGAAACGTTTGGGGAAAACGCTCGCCGTAGAGCAGCCGAGTGCTACTCGGAGGGAAAAGTGCTGAAGGAATACTTGGCTCTGTATCAGCGCATCGCTGGCAAATCGTCAGTGATGCAAGAGGTTTGAACGCGTGAGTGCAACATACATCCATGAACCACGATTGATCGACGCCGGTTGGCCGGACTCCTTGCGCTCCGGCATTTGGCCTCGGTCCTTGGCTCTATGGATGACCGTCGGCTGGCTGGCCTTATCCGGCGGCCCAGATTCTCTTCACGATTGGGGATCATTTTGAGGGACTCCACA
>CAZUAH010000577.1:0-8738 GCA_964617665.1 uncultured Pirellulaceae bacterium | reverse complement strand
CAAAGCTATCCGCACTCGCGCTCGCCGGGCCCATCGTCGAGCCCGCCGCAAATGAGGCTTCACCAGAGGAACGCTCCCATCACAACGTTCGCCATGAAGCGTTGGCCATCTGTGCGGCCGCTTGGCGCCTCTGGACTACCTAGGGAACCAATCTCGGTGGAAGTGAGCCGATGATCACATGCCGCTCGACGGCGACTCAGCTGTGGGGCAGATGATACCGTCCGCGACAGGCCGCCAGAACAGGCGACCACATCGGCAGTGTTGAGGCGAGAGGAACAGAGGCAAACTTCGTCGAACCTGCCCGACGTGCATTCCCCGACGATGCTGACGCCCAGGTAGGCTCTCCCCAATTCTCACTTCCTCGGTTCGTCGACGATCGTGGCACGTCTGTGTGTGGGTCCCACAGTCACAGCCGCCACCGCCCGCCGGTCGCGGCCACCACGGCCCGTTGCTTGTATTAGCCCGTTACCTCGATACACTCAGGGCGGACAACGAGATCGAAATTCGTTCCAGAGAATCCATGCTCTGGAGTGTCTGTTCCGTGTACCGAGGCAGTCCCTCTGATCATGGACAGAATTGGCGCTTGCCACGTCCTGCTCAGTTCTTGCGCGGAGGACGGTGTGACCAGGCGCGTTCGCTGATCAGCAAGTCGTGTCGGATTCCGGCTCTCTGTTGGTTCTTGGCGGAAGTCGTATGAGCGCGTCGGCCAGGAGCTGGGAACTAACCAACGGAGGAAACGACGCCCTTCCCAGAAGAACGGCGATGCACTGACCGGCGTCAGCGCTGGTACCGTAGGGGGCAGCCGCACCTTTCCGCGTTCATTGGCAGTTGCGATTCAGCGCGTGCGATTTGGCGACGGAAGAGGGCGGATTCCTGCTCTCGCTTCTTGGCTCGTCGCACCAGGTTCGCCGAGCTATCGGGGTGCCCCCCCGCCCGGCGTGCCCCCGGGGAAGCCACCGGCGCAGAAACGAAGGCGGAGGACACCGGGCCTTCCGCCTTCGCTTCGCTTGCTGCCAGACGCGGATACTCACGACTGCTGAAAAATCGGCTTGCCGCGCTTGCATTTCTGCTGCTTGGGAGGCTTGCCGTTGACCGACTCGGTTTCGGCCTCCTGGCCTCGCCCGTCGAGAAAGGAAGTGGTGATCGCCTCGGAACCGTCTTCCAAAGGCAGATCGGCCGGGCGATGCGGGCTCGCCAGCTCCGATGGTTTGGCGGCCAGAAACGCTTCGACCTTGGCGGCGTTGGCTCGCCCGGCCGGTTTCTGCTCCGCGGCTGCCAGCTCTCGAACAGTACGAACCGGGTTGCCGGCGATCGCCTGCGTATTGCCGGTCATCAACTGATCGACCTGAGCCAACAACTGTTCGCCCTCGGTGGTGAGTTCGCGAGCACGAAGCAACTCGCGTTTCGTTGAGAGCGCCGCCAACTGCGATTCCGTCTTGCCGATCCGCACGGCCAAGTCTTCCATTCGTTGTTCGGCTTCCGTTTGGACCGATTCGATCTCGGCCAAGGATTGCTCGTAACCTTCGGCCTCGGCCAAAAGCAGGCTCACCTGCGAGCGGATTTGCGGCTCGGTGTAGGCTTCCCCACGCAGTTCGATCGGAAAGGAACCATTGGGGGAAGCTGCCTGGTATGCCTGTCGGAACTCGTCGGCCATTGCCCGCGACTGCTCGGCCAACGCCCGTTGTTCACGGGTCTTCCGCACCAACGTCCCGACCTCGGCGGCCAACTCGCGGCGAGTCTTCTGCATGGCGGTGAGGTCTTCTTTCATCTTCTTCTCGGCGTGGTTGACAAAACCCACCGGGTCGGCCCGCCGTGCCTGTTCGGTCCAGCCGGTTTGCTCATTCCATGCGTGCGACATTTTGGTCCGCAGGCCCGGGGAATAATGCCAGATGGCCGCCACTGCCGCCGCCAACACAACCACCACACCAATCGCTTGCTTCAACATGACTCGTCTCCTCGTGAAAGGGGGTCAGAAGGTTTTGCAGCGGACACCCGTGTTTCCGCCGTTCACGAAGAAGAGACGCTATCATCGAGAGGATTGCGCGGATGTCATGAAAGAAGAGCGGAGGGGGCAGCCGGTCGTAACACATGCGAAGCCGCAGCCGAATACCCGGAATGTGCAATTTGCCTAATTTCGCAGGTCGCGTTTTGCCCTTCGCTGGGGACTCCGTCCCCAGACCCCTGGGAGCACCTTGCTGTCTCCCTCGCTCACGCGTCGGGTTATGGTTGACCTTCGCTACGGTGCGATCTGCGTCGGACTCTCGCTCCGCTCGGCCCTGCTCCGCAGGGCTCGTACCGACGCAGCTCGACCTTCGCTCACTGGCCTTGCTCACTCCGACGGAACTAAGGCGATGCGGAAGCCCAGGGAGTAGTCGCGGAAGCCGGGCGTACGCCAAAGCCGAAACGCCGACCGGCAGTGCCTCGCGTAGATAGACCAGCCGCCGCCGCGAAACACGCGGCTCGCGCGGGACGCGCCCGTTGTAGGCCCCGTAGGATCATCTACGGGAGAGTCCTCGTAGTAGTCTTCGTCGTACCAATCATCACACCACTCCCACACATTCCCGTGCATGTCATAGAGGCCCCAAGCGTTTGCGCTGTACGAACCCACGGTTGTCGTTCGACCCAAGTCAGGCCCCTTCGTTTCCGTCCCGTAGGGATAGTCTCCGCGGCAATTCGCTTGCTTGCCGTTCAGTACACTCCCGAAACTGAAAGACGTCTTCGTGCCGGCGCGGCACGCGTATTCCCACTCTGCTTCCGCCGGCAGGCGATAGCCATTGCCCGACTGACGTGACACCGTTGCACTCTTGATTCCCCGTCCATCATCGTCATAGCGCTCGATATCCGTCAGTCGGTAGCACGGGGTTCGGCCTTCCAACTCGCTCAGCTTGTTACAGAAATGCACCGCGTCGTACCACGACACGTGCTCGACGGGAAAACCGCTCGTATCAAGCCCCGATACTTCGTCCTCTCGGTCTCCGCCCCGCTGGTGATCGCTCGGATTGAAACCCATCACCATTGAGAACTCCTTCTGCGTCACCTCGTGTGCGCCCAGGTAATACGGCTTCGTAACGCGTACCCGGTGTTGTTTCTCGTCATCACTGCGGTCCTCCTCGCTTTCCGAGCTCCCCATCGTGAACTCGCCCGCAGGGATCAGCTTCAACTTCATGTCAATACTGTTGGTGAACTCCTGGGGGGGTTCGGCTTCGGGATACGGCCAAATCCGAAAGTCGGGCAAATCGAGGCTGGTGTGATGATGTGGTCGCTGGGTGACGCGGCGGGTGCGGAGGACGTGGCTCTTGGTTTCCGAGCGGACGTAGTCGCATAGCTCGAACAGCGAGACCCACTTGTCCTTCTTGCCGTCGGCACCGATCTGATCGGCCTTGCCCGACAGCCCCTGGAGTACGAAGTGCATAAAGACGCCGTGGCCGAAGTCGCTGTCTTCCCACGACCGTTCGCCGCTGGTGCAGCTGGTCAGCAGGGCGACGCCTTTGGGGAACACGCCATCGGTCAGCGATTTCGCAAAGCCGTCGATCGACTTGTCCTGTTCAGCCAAGGGACGCGAATCGACCGGCAGGAACTTGTTGCGGCAGGCATCGACCAAGACTATCTTCAAGCGGGCCGGACATTTTTCGAGCTTGTCATACAGCTCTTCCACGGCAATCATGGTGCCCTCGGGATCGTCCGCCCGGGCGTCGAGCGGGCAAAAATAGCTCTTGCCGCCGATCTTCGCGCCGTGCCCGCTGAGCGCCACGATGATCAGATCTGTCTCATCCGCCACCCTGAGCGTCACATCCAGTTGTTCAAGGATATTGCGGCGGCTCGGGCGGATTGCCTCGCCATCGGTCAGCACAGCGATATCTCGCCTGTCGAACCCGATCTTAACCAGCTGTTCGCGCAAGGCCGTGACGTCCGCTTTGCAATATCGCAGGTCGCTGCATTTCTCGTAGTCGTTCACTCCAACCAGGACGGCATATTTTGATGCCGAGGCCGGAACGACGTCGAATCCCTTGTCGCCGTCGCGTGCCGCCGACGCGCCGCGGCAAAGAATAGTAAACAGGGCGATTGCCAAGAACAGTTGAAGAAGAGCGCGTTGCATTCTCTTTTCTCCAAGGTGTCAGGTCGTGCGTGGCTGAAACACCACGGGTTGTAGAAATCGAATGACGATTGATGATTGTCGAAGGCAAGACTCCTACTTCAACGATCAACAATCGCTATTCGGCAATCATCAATCTCCCCCCGTGGCGCAACAGAACCAATCTGCGCATCCTACCAGGACGTGCAGAAATTGACCAGCCCCCGACTGCCCTACCCATTGTAGCATGTTCCTAATCGCCAATCTGCATCCACTCTATTTGGTATCCACGTAAAACGTCGTCATGTCCTGCGCGAACGGGCCGAGTAGCTCTTGCGGCTTCTGACAGCCGAGTTGTACGACGTCGGCTTGCTGTTGTTCTTGCGACAGCAGTGCCTTGATCTGCCGCTGTTGTGTTGGGTGCCAACGGAAGCGGACGGGCCGGACGTTTGTCTGCTGCTGCGCCGGCTGCAAGGCGTCGAGCGAACCGCTGAAAGCGATCGGTCGCGAGGTCACGATCGACTTGACGCGGATCGTGCCCGCCGGGCCGACGATTGGGAACCCGCCGGCAACGCCGCCGGGTTTCACTTCGACGAGCCGGTCGCCGGGGATCCGGTTGTCTTCGCCGGCCGTAGGATACAACAATGCGGGTGTACCGCCCGAATCGACTTGTATGAAGTAGAGATAACCGGGCTTTTCGCTCTTAACTTGCATGGAAAACGTCTCGCCCGGCTTGTAGCTCGCCCCGTCGAATCGGTCGATCGTGGCGTCCATCGGGAACGACGACCTCTTGTTCGCGATCAGGGCGACCAGCTCGATCGGCGACACCACGACGGGCGTGGGCCGTTGTTCGCCCGGCCGCGCCGGAGGCGTAATCGGCGGTGTCGTCGGCGGGGTGACGGGAGGAGTCTCTGGCGGGGTGACGGGAGGTGTTACTGGCGGGGTGACGGGAGGTGTTACTGGTGGGGTCGCTGGCGGAGTGACCGGCGGCGTGACGGGAGACGTCACTGGCGGCTTCGCTGTGACCAACTTCTGCACCTTTGGGCGCTTCACTTCCGGGTTCTGGGCCACGGCCTTGTACGGATACCAGGCGAAGTCGGGATGATCCTTGACACTGCGGCCGATCCACTTTCCACTGCCGGCGACGACGTCGCCGCCGCGCATCTTGAACGTGAATTGATAGGTTTGCTTACGGTCCTTCGTGCCGCGATAATCCGGCAACACGCCGTCGTCGGCCATGACCAACGTCAGATCGGCCCGATACACGCCGCGACTTGTCGGACGGTACTGTAAGTGATAGGCATAGACGGGGTAGTTCCACACTTCGTCGCCCGCCTCGACGTCCAGCACCATCGGCACACCGCGTTGGCCCAGGTGCATTTTCAGCAGTCGCCAGAGCAGGTCGGGCCGCAAGTCGAGCCGATCTTCGCTTCCTTCATCATCGCCGAACCGATCGCCCCAACTGTTGGCCAAGTCTTGGGTATGGCAAACCGTGACCAGTCCCTTTTGATCGCCAATTCCCAGATCGATGCGACCGTGGCTCGTCGAAAAGGCACGCTCCTCGACGGGTTCCTTTTCCAAAATTGAACCGGCGGCCCAGGCGTGGCAATATCCCCACCACTTGGGCACGCGCGGCCCGGGAGGATTGTTCTTCTTCTCCCAAACGAACGCTCGGTGACCGGTCAACCGATCGTACTTCCCCAAAGGGCCCAGCAGCCTCCCTTCTCGGATCGGCCACCAGTATCCTGACCACGGCTTGTACCTGGCGACGCCGCGCTCGAAGCCGGCGCCCGTCTGAAGGCTCTTGATGTCATCGTCAACAGGCGTTGTCGGCGTTGCACCGCTCGGCCCCCATTTGGGGCGACGATCATGCGGTGCGTCGACCGCACGCTTGATATCGATCAAGCGGGCTTGCGTAACACCGTTGTCCGCAAAGACAGGCCACGGCCCGCCTTCGCCCCAAATCTGTCGCGTCGAATAGTCGGGCGTGGCCAGATTGACTTCGACTACTTCGCGGTTTTCGAGGCTCTTGATGCCCTCCTCGCCACCGATGCTCTTGATCGACTCGTTCGATGGCTTGGAGAACGCCTGACGGATTTCGGTTGCGAAACCGACGTCGCCGATCGCTTTCACCCCACCGGGCCCGGAAACGATGGTGTAGCTGTAGGTCCCCAGGCTCTTCACGCCCGGATCGGGAAACTGCGGCATGTCGATCGGCAGCACCGTCATCGGCCCGACCACCGGCGCGGCCGAGCCCGTTTGACCGACATAGCTTTCCGTCACGGTCTGATAGCCGTCACGCGTTGGTATCTGCGTCTGGATTTGTTGGGTCGAGCCCGTCTTCTGATCGATCCAGACTTGCGTCTTCGGCTCTTGGGCGTCGGTCGGCCGGACGGCGATCCGCAGGCACTGTCGCCCGACGACTTTTTGCTCGGCTTCGACAGTGAACCGCCATTGGGCCCCAGCGGGCTTCTGTTCGGTCGGCGTCTGGCACTGCCGCGAGACCGTTTCGACCGTCCACTGGTCGCCCACATTCCACTTCGGTCGAAACTTCTCCGCATTTGCCCGGACCTGATCAGCACGCTGCGCATCCTCGGCAAAACCCGTCAGGGACGCTGCAAAGAGGACGGGCAACACGCTCGTTGTGAAGAGAATGGAAATGAAACACCGATTCATGGCGTATCTCCTTGTCAGTGGATGGAAAACGTCTCTTTTCACGAGGAAGATGCATAACGGCAGACAAAACTGCGCGGCAAATCTACAAAATTCGCACGGGCGGGACGTTCGCCCCGCGGGCTACCAGCCCCGCCCGTGCTTCTGGGATTTGCCCCGATCGAGATCGATCCACGACCGGGGACGGGACTTTGTCCTGTTCGTCGGATGTGCTCCACCAGTCCGTCGAGCTAAGGCGATGCGGAAGCCCAGGTTGTTGTTGCGGTTGCCGGGCGTATTCCTATTCCGATTCGCCGACCGGCAGTTCCTCGCGTTGTTATTCCAGCTGCCGCCGCGATTCACGCGGTTCGCGCCTCCATTGGACAAAGCCCCAAATCATCTAAAACGCGTCTCATGTATTGCGTGCTTTCCGCCCGGGCGACGAATGCGACAAGCGGCTGAACGTGCCGGGCCGTCCTCTCTTCATCCCACGTACCGCCCACGTAGTTGTTATGATATCGCTGTAGCTTTCGCCGGAACCGACGGCGGCTACGTCGAGCCAGTCGCACCCGGTCCGCAAATATGCGATAGCCCAGAAACGTCATCCCGCGCGAGCAAGCGTTCAGGCACGCGGGCCTCAGTTCCAGATTCAACTGCTCTTGCAGAAACATGACCACTGCATCACGAATTCGGCGAAGATCTGCCCGGCTCTTGTTCCATACAACGAAATCATCCATGTACCGGACGTAACGCCGACATCCCAAGGCTTCCTTTACATAGTGGTCAACCACGCCCAGATAGTGATTTGCGAAATACTGGCTCGTAAGATTTCCGATAGGAAGCCCGCGACCGCTAGTTGTTTCGTAGGAGTCGATGACGCCGTCGAGCAGTTCGAGCACTCGCCGATCCTTGAACCGTTGGCGCAGCAGGCGTTTCAACACGTCGTGATCGACCGAATCGAAGTACTTGCGAACGTCCAGCTTCAGATACCAATCGCCCGATCGGCAAAAACGCGTTGCACGCTCAATGGCACCGTCGACTCCTTTTCCCTTCCGGCAGGCGTAGCTGTCGTGGACTTGAAACCGTTCGAATTGTAGTTCGCATGCGTTCATGATCGCATGGTGCGCTACGCGATCACGCAGCGGGGCGGCGCAGATCATTCGTTTCTTCGGATCGTAGATCATAAACGTGTGATACGGTCCCCACTGCATGTCACCACCAAGCAGGTCGTCTCGCAGTTCGAGGAGTCGCCGATCGAGGTCGGCGCGGAACTCCAGAACGGACGCCTTGGTGCGTTTGCCTTTGGACGCCTTCCAGAATGCCAGACGCAGGTTGTCGGCATCCGCGATTCGTTCAATCAAGTTAGCCGCCCGTCGCATGAACCGCCTCCCCTGTTGCGCCGAGCGCCACCAATAGGGCCTCACCGTATTTGTCGGCCTTGGCATCGCCGAAACCGTCGATCTTCTTCAGGTCGGTAAGACTTGCCGCACGGCCTTTCGCCATCTCGGCCAGTTGTTCATTCGTGCAGACCGCATAAACGGGGACCGCTTCGGCGGCGGCAAGCTCCTTGCGCACATCGCGAAGCCGGGCGAACACTGCGAAATCCTCCTCGGAAAGCACTTCCTTGTAGTCCACACGCGGTTTGCCTTTTCCTTTCGAGGAACCCGATCCTCCGCCGTCAAGATATTCCATACAGAAACACCAACGGGGTGGATCTTCGCAAACCAATTCCTGACGGACGGAAACGATGCGGTGTCCGCGAAGGAAGCGGTTCAGTTCCTCCTCCGATTCGTGATCGCCGGTTGCCGGAATGGCCAGTATTTTGAATTGCATCTTACCTATCCTTTCAAATGCCGGTTCAAATTTCGCTGGGGCTTCGCCCCAGCCCCCAGCAGCACCGTGCCCAATACCACGCTCGCTACGGTACGAGTAACGTCGCACTCTCGCTCCGCTCGACCCTGCTCCGCAGGGCACGTGTCGACGTTACTCGACCTCCGCTCACTGGCCTTGCTTA
>CAZUAH010000576.1:0-8767 GCA_964617665.1 uncultured Pirellulaceae bacterium | reverse complement strand
GGAGTCCCTCAAAATGATCCCCAATCGTGAAGAGAATCTGGGCCGCCGGAGGAGGTGCCCAAAGCAACCGAAAGGGAATTGGAACAGAAGTTGGCAGAGGAAGAAGAGCAGGTCGCCAACATGACTCCGGAGGAACGCGAACAGAAGCTGGCCGAATTCCAGGACGAGCATCCAGAGTATGTGGGAATGAGTGTAGAGGACATCTTAGCAAAGATACGTCTGCAAACGGGCGTCCAGTGACCATCTGTACCGGTGATGGCTTGCTATGCGGCTGTGGCCGAAGTATACTTGAAGTTGACTTTTCGTTTAGCTTCTCTGGCTTTTCGCTGTCGTCTGCAACGTGACGTGCCAACGGTGAGGCAATACGTCATCTGGGCGAAATTGCCCGATACGGGACCAATCCAGGTTGGCGGCATCCGGGTGTCACAAGATAGGGAGGTAGGAGTATGATTTCAGAGTACCGGTACTTCGATGTCCACTTTGAAGACGAAGTGACTGTTATTCGGCTCGCCGATCCTCAGTTCTTCAACACCGACGACTACGCCGATCTTCAGGGGGAGTTCCTTCAGTTTGCCGAAGAGGTACGTCCACCCTTACTCGTGGTAGAGTTCCGACAGATGACGTACTGTTCAACGGCGCTCATTAGTGGCTTACTCGGGATGCAGAAGCGTTTGGCCAAGCATGGCGGCAACCTTAAGCTGTCCCGGCTCTCTCCAGGAGCGCGCGAGATATTCCGTTCGTTGCGGTTGGAGGGAACGGTCTTCAGTATTCACGAGACCACGGGAGCGGCCCTGGTCGACTGCTAACGACGAGTCGGGGCCAGCAGTCATCTCGGCTTCCTGCGGCAACACATGGTCGGGACCTGAATCCTCACGGCATGACAAACTGGTGTCCTTCTGGCCGCACGGTCAACACTGGGCAAGGAGCCTTGCGGACCACTCTTTCGGCAACGCTGCCCACCAGTACGTGTACCAAGCCAGATCGACCATGCGTGCCCATGACAATCAGGTCAACATCATGTCGCTTCGCGTACCTGACGATCTCCAAAAACGGAGCCCCTTCGGCCACTGCTTTGACGACCGTGCGACCATCCGTCCATTTCAAGTCGAGGACACTTTCCAGTGCCCCTTCAGCAGCTTCCCTCGACTCTTTGATTCGGCTTGGCAGGGCGAGGCCCACCGCAAAATCAGGTGTCGCGCTTGGGTGAACCTCCAAGACATGCAGCAAATGCAATTCGGCATCGAATTGCTCGGTAAACGCACAGGCATAGTTTGTCGCCTCGGACGAGAATTCGCTGAAATCGGTAGGAAGTAGGATGCGTGCTAGTTGAATCATCCGACCGCTCCTCTGCTCAAGAATCGGCGATGGGATTTGAAGCCGCGTCAGATATACCTATTATCTCGGAATCGCCCGCGAGGTCAAACAGTGCTGAATCCATTCCCGTTGGGCCGCTGATACGATGCTAGGTTATTTTGCGAATGACAGGAGCTGCTACGGAGCGGTCACAAAGCAGGTCAGCGATACGGAAAAGAACATCGAGCAAGTGCTCGATCGAGCGAAGTATGCCAGGGCGGTTCTCTTCTTCAGTGAAGCAGATGGTCGGTTAGCCAAAGGCGCCCATAGAACACGAACAGCGCCGCGAAAGCCGACGGCGGGAAAGTCCAGGGAGACTATTGTCCGATCTCGTGCTGTAGGGTAAGGGGCGAGTGTGAATCACTACAAAGGGAAGGGCTTGGTTCCGACACCACGCGAAAGCGCATCTGTCACGCAAAGCAGTTCTTTGAGGATGCTGTCGCCCGGGAGTTGATCTCCAAGAACCCATTCGCCAAATTGAAGGCGTCGGTACAGGGTAACTCTGATCGGTTCTTTTTTGTGACTCGTGACATGGCGGTCAAGGTGCTGGATGCCTGCCCCGATAGTGTGTGGCGGCTGACATTCGCGTTGTGTCGATACGGTGGCCTCAGATGCCCGTCAGAGGTCCAGAAGCTTCGTCTATGCGACGTTGACTGGGGGCGGGACAGATTCCTCGTTCACGCGCCGAAGACCGAGCATCACGAGGGGAAGGCTACAAGGTGGGTGCCGATCTTTCCCGAGCTTCGCCCGTACTTGGAAGAGGCGTGGCACGCGGCCGAACCGGGGCGGGAGTACTTCATTGAGTTCCGCGGAGACTTCCGGTCGAGAATGAAAACAATCATCAAACGTGCCGGCCTGGATGTGTGGCCCAAGGTATTCCAGAATCTACGGAGCAGTCTTCAAACTGAACTGGAGGAGCGCTTCCCGTCTCACGTCGTTTGTGCGTGGCTCGGCAACTCGATCCAGGTAGCGAAGAAACACTACCTGCAGGTGACGGACGAGCATTTCGAGAAGGCGCTGCAAAATCCGATGCACGGAGCGCTGCAAAATACGGTGCAGTACCCTGCCGCAATAGAGCGTAATAGAGCGCACGAACGAAGAGATGAACCAGAAAGCCGTGCTATCTGCGCTCCAACACCCTCTATTGCGTCTAATTGCGTTTCAGTGGGTATCCGCCAGAATGTCGCAAAACGATAAACGAATTTCGCATAATAGTGCTGGAAGGTCCAGTGTTCTGGCCTTATCCTACAGGTTGTTAAATCACCCGAAGAATGGGTTTGCCCCAAGTTTCACGCCTACGCCTTTGAAACACTGCAGGCACGAGACGAGGCAACGCAAGATCGCAATTGCCGTTGCGTTTTCAAAACTCGGAGCGCGAAAACCGAAGCTCGAAACAGACACGATATCCAAGATCTGAATGACGAAAACTGGAGGATTTGAACATGAGTGAAAAGAACTCCATGTCGCGGCGCCAGTTCGTTGCTGGCGCGTCCGGTTTGGTAGTGGCTGGTGCAATCGGAAGGGCGGCCCAGACGTCCGGTTCGAAGCTGGCCGCAGATGGCGGCGAGAAGGCCGTCAAGGTGAGATGTTCTGCGACACCTCGCTGGGGCGAGCCTGAACTCAGGCAGCTTGAGGAGACGCTTCAGCAAAACACGATGTTCTACTGGAAGGGTCCGCAGACCGAACTGTTCAAGAAGCGGTTCCAGGAATTCTGTCCGCTGAAGTACGCACACACCTGTTCGTCCGGGACCGCCGCGATTCACACGGCCGTTGGAGCGGCCGGTATCGGTATGGGGGACGAGGTGATCACATCGCCCGTTACGGACATCGGGACCGTGATTGGTGTCATCTACCAACAGGCCGTGCCCGTGTTCGCCGACCTTGGCAAAGCCACCTACAATCTGGACGTGGCGGATGTCGAGCGGCGAATTACGCCGAAAACCAAGGCGATCATCGCGGTCCATCTGGCTGGCAACCCCTGCGATATGGACGCGCTCAGAGCCCTGGCCGACCGCCACAAGTTGATCTTGATCGAGGACTGCTGCCAGGCTTGGGGGGCCAAATACCGCGGCCAGCCAATTGGCACCGTGGGAGACTTCGCATGTTTCTCGCTCCAGAATTCTAAGCATATCACCACTGGCGACGGCGGCATGGTTGCAACCAGTGACGAGCGATTCGGGTCCTTGCTACAGCCATTTGGAGACAAGGGTGCTAGCCGGACCGGCAAGCGGGAATTCCCCATGTTCGCCACCAACTACCGTATGAGCGAACTGCAGGCAGGATTCGCGGCTGCCCAGATTACACGTCTTGAAGAGATCGCTACCAAGAGGGCCAAACTGGGAAGACTGCTCACCGAGAAGATCTCCGGTCTACCGGGCGTCATTCCCCACGAGGTCCATCCGGAGGATCGCCACGTCTGTTGGTTCTACATGTTCCGCGTAGTACCCGAACAACTGAAGTGCAACCGCTCGGTATTCACCAGGGCGCTGGTGGCCGAAGGAGCCTCGGTGTCTGGCGGATACATCAAGGTACCCCTCTATGGCGAATCCGTTTTCCAGAACCACGCTTTCTTCGCCGGACGTTGGCCGGTTAAGGAGATGGGCCTGACCGATATGGACTTCACCAAGCACAAATGTCCCAACGCGGAGTCGATGCTGGTCGAGGGTATCCGCGTACACATCAAGGAATACATGACCGAAGAGTACGTCCTCGGCGTGGCGGAAGCCATTCAGAAAGTGGCACGTCACTACGCGGCGTGAGACGCGAGCGAGTCGTTTGACCCGCAGCCGGAGGCGTAGGCGGGAAGCGGCATGGATCATCCACCGGCAACACCCGCCTCCGGCTGCGGGTTGAACAAACAAATGAAAGAACAATCCGATGAATAAACCAATTAAGAGCCGTCGCCAGTTCCTGGCAACCGTTGGAGCCGCAGGTGCCGCGTCGATCGTCGCGGGATCTGCGGGGGCCGCCGCCGATGACAAGGCGAAGCTGGCAATCGACGGGGGCACGCCGATACGGAAGGGCCAGCTCAGTTATCGGCCCTATGGGCCTCAGTTTTACGACGACGTCGAGAAGAAAGAGCTGATCGAGGTCCTCGAGTCGAAAGCTCCCTTCCGCTGGCGAGGCGCAGAGTCGAAGGTCCTCCAGTTCGAGCAGGCATACGCAAAGCACATTGGCGTCAAGAATGCCATCGGCGTGACGTCGGGCACTACGGCCCTGTACACGGCTGTGGCGGCGTTGGAAATCGGGCCGGGCGACGAGGTCATTCTACCCGCTTGGACTTGGTACGCCGACTACGATGCGATCGTACTTGCGGGAGGTCTGCCGGTTTTCGTCGAGGTCGACGACTCGTTCAATATCGATGTCAGCAGGATTGAGGCGAAAATCACGCCGCGCACCAAGGCGATCATCGCCGTCCATCTGCAGGGAACCACGGCCGACATGGACCCGATCCTCGAGATCGCGCGCAAGCACAAGCTCCGCGTGCTGGAAGACTGCGCCCAATGCCTCGGCGGAAAGTACAAGGGAAAATACGTCGGCTCGATCGGCGACATCGGCATCAACAGCTTCCAACTTAGCAAGAGCATCACATCGGGCGAAGGCGGTGCTGTGACGACCAGCGATGGGGAACTGTTCGAGCGAGCCGTCCGCTTCCACGACGTAGGCGTGATCCGCTCGCCCTACAAGGAATCGCTTGGTGGCGGCCTGATGGCGGCCTTCGCTTCGTGCAACTTCCGCATGAACGAGTTTACCGGCGCGGTCCTGAAAGGCCAGTTGCAGAAGCTCGAGACGATCTGTAGTGGCCTCCGAGAGAATGCCAAGAAGGTGCGAGAGGGCATCGCCGACTTGCCGGGTCTGAAGTTACGCAAGACGCCGGACGTTGAGGGCGACTTGGGCGTGACGGTCTTTCTGGATCACGGCACGCGCGAGCGGTGCAATCGGTTCCAGCGGGCGATGCGGGCCGAGGGAATTGCCGCCAGGGGACCCGGCGGCTCGGTCATCCTGCCAAGTAACCCGCGAATCGAAAACAAGGTTACGATCCATCCCGACTGGCCTTCGTTCACTAGCCCGGAGGGCAAGGCGATCCAATACGGAGCAGACACCTGCCCGCGCACCATCGACATCCTGGGACGCCATGCCGGCGTGATCATGGACCCCAACTTTACCGACGACGATGTGAAAGACATCATCGCGGCCATCCGCAAGGTCTATACGGCCATGAGGACGGCGTAGGCGATGACAGAAACCTAGAAGACGAGTAACTCAAAAGTGAAAATGCGGCTGGGTGGCTGGGGTCGAACGACAGTGAGCCCCCAGGCCTAAAACACTGGGGGCTCGTTTCACTCGACCCCAGCCACCCGACGACGATAGAAACCCAAAGACCAGCCATCTCCGTCAACTCCTGAGGGGAAACGCTCCCTCATAGCCTGGGAGAACCAATGACATGAAAAAGGATCTGACACGACGTGAATTTGTCCGGAACACAGCGGCAGGTTCCGCAGCATTGGCCTGCCTGGGCGCAGGCGCAAGTCCGATAGTTTTCGCCGCTGCGGCTGACAAGCCGGCCGCACTTGGGGGCACACCCTTGCACAAGGGCGGTTGGCCGAAATGGCCGCAATGGGACGAGTCATGGGAGCCTCAAATCGTCGAGGTGCTGCGTAGCGGCCGATGGTCAACCGGCGGCGTCGACGGGCATTTGGGAGATTTCGAAAAAGCCTACGCGGGACTGCTCGGAGCCAAAGACTGCGTTGCCACGGCCAGCGGCACGACCTCGCTACTGACCGCCCTGAACACAATGGGCGTGGATGCCGGCGACGAGGTGATCGTTTCCCCCTATACCTTCATCGCAACGTATAACGCGGTGCTGGCGCACAAGGCCCTGCCGGTGTTCGCCGACACGGATCCGGCCACGCTAACGATGGATCCGGCTTCGATCGAGAGCCGGATCACCGAGCGCACGCGTGCTATCCTGCCGGTTCACATCTACGGTATGGCGTGCGACATGGACCCCATCAACGCGATCGCCAAGAAGCACAACCTCGTCGTCGTCGAGGATGCGTGTCAGGCGTGGCTGGCCGAGTACAAAGGCCGCAAGTGTGGCACGCTGGCCGATCTGGGCTGCTTCAGCTTCCAGAACTCCAAGCACATTCCCTCCGGCGAAGGCGGGGCCGTCACCGGCACCAGCCAGGAACTGTTGGATCGCGCCCGCTCCTACCATAACTGCGGGCGTGGGTACGGGGAATTCAAGGGCAGCGGCTGCTTCAGTCGCGGACTCAACTATCGGATGACCCACTACCAGGGCAGAATGCTTCGGCAGCAAGTCGACAAACTCCTCACCGACACCGAACTGCGGCGTAAGAACGCCGATCGGATTACGGCCGGGTTGCGGGAGATCCCCGGAGTCGAGCCGGTGCGTCTGCCGGAAAACAGCCCCCCTGTTTGGCATCTCTACGCGTTCCGCTACAACCCAGACGGATTCCATGGCCTATCACGCAGCAACTTTCAAAGGGCCCTTCGCGCGGAAGGTATCCCATCCAGCAGTGGCTATCGCGAACAGTACTTCGATGGCCTGCTCGACCAGGCGATCAACTCGCGGGGCTTCCAGCGTTTGTTCTCGGCCGAACGGCTGAAAGCCTATCGTGACAGCTTTGACGAACTGAAAGGCAACAAGCAAGTCTGCGAGACGACCGTCGGGCTGTCCCAGACTCTGCTTCTCGGCGAACCCAGCGACACCGATCACATCGTCGAAGCGGTCCGCAGAATCCAAGCCCACAGCGCCGCATTGGCGAAGGTGGGCTGAAGGCTAAAGTGGTTCCCAAGCTGGAGCTTGGGACCGAGGTTCGAAAGCACGGAATCCAAAACTCAAAGCACGAATGTTCAAAACGAAAAGTAAGTGCGGAGATTTCAATGACCGTTGATAGAAAGATCTCGCGACGTCGACTGCTGGGCGGAGCGTTAGGCGCAGCCGCGGCAGGCATCGCTCTGCCGGGATGCTCCCCGTCGCAAAGCAATCGGAAACCAACGCCGGGGCCCCTCGTGATCAACAAGCAGGACGTAAGCCCCAACGAACGGATCGGTGTAGGGATTATCGGGTGCGGTCGTCGCAACTCGCAATTGCAGACGGGACTGGGGGCACAGGGCGCGCCGCCGGCGGAAGCGAGAATCGTCGCCGTCTCCGACTACAACTTGACCCGCGCCAAGCAATGGGCCAAGCACTACAAGGCGGAGCCGTACCAGGACTATCGCAAGATGCTGGAACGCAAGGACGTGGACGTCGTCGTCTACGCCACGCCCGAGCACCAGCACTACCTACCCTGCATCCACGCCGCCCAGGCGGGCAAGGACATGTACGGCGAACAACCTCTTTCGCACACCATTCGCGAAGGACGCGTGATGGTCGAGGCCGTCCGCAAGTACAAACGCGTCTTCCAGACCGGCGAACAGCAGCGATCCAACGCCAAAACTCGCAGAGCGGTGGAACTGATCCGCAATGGCCGCATCGGCAAGATACAGAAGATCATCGCCTACAACTTCCCCAGCCCCTACGAGTGCAACTTCCCGGAGCAACCGATTCCAGTGGGGCTCGATTGGGATCGCTGGTGCGGGCCGAATGAAGTTGTGCCCTACAACGTTAATCTCTATTTGTCGCGCGTCCCCTATGAGCCCTGTAGACTCAATTTCCAGTTGTCGCGCGATTCTCACGAGTCCAACCTCGGCAATCTCGATTCGATGCGTGCCCCCTGGGGGCACGACCTGACTTTCAAACCCCAACCGGCCGAACAAACGGCCATTGGCCCGGGCTGGATGTCGTTCCGGCCCTATTCGGGCGGCGAACTCTTGAATTGGGGCTGCCACGGCTTGAGCATGGTCCAGTGGGCCCTCGATACGGACGACACCGGTCCGGTCGAAATCTGGGTCGATCCGGCCGAGAAGATGAAGACCGTGGTTTACGACAAGCCGGATAAGCTCGATTACGGCGATGCGATCTGTAGCAGGCCCATCATCAACTACAAGTATGCCAACGGCGTCGTGTTGACGCTCAGCTCCTACAATTCCCGCGTGGGCGGCGGCGCGACGTTCATCGGCGACAAGGGAGAAATCACGATCATTCGCGGAGGCTACGAGTGCAAGCCGGAGGGGCTTGACAAGGATCCGCTTCCGTCCGATGCGATCCGCGTCTACGAGAGCGACAACCACATGCAGAATTTCTACGATTGCGTGAAGTCGCGCAAAGACCCGATCATGAACATTGAAAATGGCCATCGCGTCGCCACGCTGTGCCATCTGGGCAACATTGCCCGCTGGCTCGGACGCCCGATCAAATGGGATCCAGAAAAGGAGATCTTCCCCGGCGACGAGGAGGCAAACGGCTATCTCGACATCCCAAGGCGTAAGGGCTTCGAACTGCCGGAAC
>CAZUAH010000575.1:0-8774 GCA_964617665.1 uncultured Pirellulaceae bacterium | reverse complement strand
GGGATTCACCTATTGGGACAGCGGCACCCACCGCGGGCAGATTGGCCTCGGATGTCCCGGCACGACCGAGCGGCGTGTGTTCCTATGGGGGCAAGGCACGGATAACGCCGACTTCGCCAAGGAGATCTGGACTGCCTACGAGGAGACTCTCAAATGAAAGACATTGTCTTCGGTCTTCTGCCGAGGACCAGCTTGTTTCTGAATTCGTCGCCTACTACCATCAAAAACGTCTGCACGAATCCAAGAACAATCGCGTACCGATCGCGAGGTTGCATCAGTAGGTCGTCTGTACTGATGATGTAGCGAGCCTGCAAGGAAGGTGACGTCATGGCATGCACGAGCACGCGACACGGCTACACCCTGCGTGACTTGCTGGTTGTGATCTTGATCATCTGCGTCCTCTTGGCATTGACCGTTCCCTTCATTCAGGCCTCTCGCGAGGCGGCGCAAAGAACGCAGTGTTCCAACAATCTGAAGAATATCATACTTAGCCTTCAAGGCTACCACGGACCGTACGGAGTATTCCCCATGGGGGCGATGCATGTGGGACCGAGAATGGACGAGGACTCTCCGAATGACAGCAGGTTGGGACCGTCGTGGTGGTATGGCATTCTTCCATACATGGAACAGAGGGATGTCTACATCGCTATATCCGCGACTCAACAATCCGGACGGCCAGGCGGGAATGAATTCTGTGCCCGCGACATGATTGCGGCAGGAGTGGCAAGTCGCGACGTCGATGGAACGCTCATTGCTCCTTTCGCACAGTTTGAGCCCTACTGCATGCGCTGTCCATCCAGCCCACTACCAGTATTCGAGAGCCCGACAGGCCCGATTTGCCTGCCAAGCTATGTAGGCATCACGGGCGGCTGCGATATCGACCCCCGATCGCAAGCCTACGTAGCCACAAATCCTGACTTGCGGCCTACGTCCCCGGAGGGAATTGTCTATCAAGACACGGCGAAGGGCGTCGCAGCCACGCCGGGAGGAATTATCACGGCCAACGGCATGCTGCCTCCTGGTGAACATGTCCAGATGAGTCAATGTACAGATGGCATTTCCCACACGATCATCGTGGCGGAACAATCGGATTGGCTCCGAGACAGAACGCCTACATCGTCACGTCGATATCATGGCGATGCCGGTTGGACAGCGGGCGGGACGGCCGGCGGTGGCGGTTGGTTATCGGGCACGAGGCGATGCGATCCGATTCCAATCATTGCAGAACCTGGCGGACCGCCGGCGCCGTGGGGTGCGGATTGCTGGAATCTCACAACGGTGCGCTATCCAGCGAACTACAAGGCAGTGCTGGGAGCCTCGCCGATGCCTGGGTGCAGCGAAAACCATGGCATCAACAATCCAATTCAGTCGGCACATCCTGGCGGTGTGCACGTCGCCTTCGTCGACGGCTCGGTACATTTCATCACAGAATCAACGGATTTGACGCGCCTGCTACGGTGTGCAATTCGACGAGATGGCATTTCGTGGAGGGCGATCGGCTTGATGAAGGAATTGAATAGCCAACGCGAGAACACTGATCGGCAATCTGATGAACCTTGACGACGACCTTCGACTATTCCTACGGCGCTCCTGTTGCTACGATTGTTAAGATGTATGACTCGGTTGCGGGGTTAACGCCGGACACCACGTGCCCTTTGTTGAAGTAGTCTTGAGCCACCTTGTCGAGAAACATCAATGAACGAAGAAGAACTGGTAACCAGACGACGCATGTTAAAGACCGCGGTGGTCGGCGCGTCGGGTGTCGCCGCCGGAACACTACTACAGACTGCAAGGGGTGCGACGACTCCCAAAGCAGCCGCCGCGCAAGTCCCCGTGAAGCAGAGGTGCCCCGACGCGCCGCGAGTTCGCGGACCGTTTCCGATTCTTTCGACCCCCTTCACCACCTCTGGCGACGTCGACTTCGAGGTGCTTGCCCGGCAGGCGCGTTTCCTCGATTGGTGTGAGAGCCCCGGCATGATCTGGCCGCAGTCGGGCGATAGCGTCAGTTGGCTGACCCGAGACGAGAAGCTCGAAGGGATGGAAGTGCTGGCCAAGACGTCGCGGGATCTAAGAACGACGGCATTGTGCCTCGGTGTGCAAGGCGACGATACCGACGACATGCTCGTCTACGCCAAGCACGCCGAAAAACTGGCGCCCGCGGCGATCATCTCTCGCCCACCCAACACCGGGAAAACGCAAGACGATTTACGTCAATACTGGCGTGCCCT
The DNA here is from genome assembly GCA_964617665.1 of uncultured Pirellulaceae bacterium. GTDB lineage: Bacteria > Planctomycetota > Planctomycetia > Pirellulales > Pirellulaceae > JADHUC01. The sequence goes on along the minus strand of CAZUAH010000575.1, from coordinate 6,546 downwards.
TGCAGCGGTCACCAAGCGGCCCGTGATCATCCAGACGACCGGGGGCGCCAAATTTCCCCCGTCGGTCGAACTCCTGGTCGAACTGGCCGAAGCGTTCCCAAACTTCGGCTACGTCAAGGAAGAAGCGGGACCCATCATCTCCCGCACTCGCAAGCTGCTCGCTTCACCATCGATCCGCCGCGTCTTCAGCGCGCGCGGCGCTTTTGGATGGCTCTACGAGTCGCGGCTGGGCACCGAAGGCCTCATCACGGAGCGAGTCGCCTTCGCCGACATCCTCGCAAAGATCTGGAAGCTGATGCAAAGCGGCTCCGATCCGGCGATGCTCAAGGACATGTACAGCAAACTCATGTTGATGTTCAACCTGAAAGACGTCGAAATGGGTAACCTGCGTGGCTATAGCCTTCATCTTCTGAAGATGCGAGGCGTGTTTGACACGACGCTCTCACGTTTCCGTCTCCCGAACGGCTCCAAAGAGTCGAGCATTCGCGACCTGAATCTCTCGGGGGAAGCGATCGCCGAGATCGAGTGGCGTTTCGAGTCGCTCAAACCGTACCTGAAGCCGGGCAAGTTCGACGGCTAAGGCGACCGGTAGATGAGAATTTATCCGTGGGATAGGCTTCCAGCCTGTCAGGCAACACCATCGACAGGCTGGAAGCCTATCCCACGAGTAACAAAATTCCCGCCGCTCGGCTAAGAACGATCACACACTTTCCCCCATCCACGAGGCTTTCAACCATGCCCCATCTCACACGACGACGTTTCTTGAGCGACTCTACCATCGCGGCCGCGGCCCTTGCTGCCGGGCACGGTGTTGCTTCCAATGCGGTAGAGGCCCATGCAGCCGCCACTACTGCTTCTGCCAACGACAAGCTTGATGTGATGGTCTGCGGCGTACGCAGTCGCGGTAATGACCTTGTCCGTCGATTTGCCAAGACTCGCGGATGTCACGTCAAGTACATTTGTGATGTTGACGAGACGATTGGGCAAAATCGGGTTGCTGAGTTTGAAAAGCAATTCGGCTATCGCCCCAAGTTCATCCGCGATATGCGACAGGGATTTGATGATAAGGCCCTCGACGTCGTTGTCATCGCCACGCCCAATCACTGGCATGCCTTGGCCGGAATTTGGGCCATGCAGGCGGGCAAGGATGTCTATGTCGAGAAGCCGGTGTCGCACAACATCTCCGAAGGTCGGCGGCTTGCTGCAACGGCGCGAAAGTACAAGAAGATCTGCCAAACCGGCACTCAGAGCCGGTCGCTTGAGGGAGCCATCGCTGCGGTTGATTATGTGCAAAGCGGTAGAATTGGCGAGGTCAAGCTAGCCCGGGGGCTTTGCTATAACCGTCGCAAGTCGATCGGCAAGACGGGAGTGTTCGAACCACTGAAGTCGGTCGACTACAACCTTTGGGTCGGCCCGGCCGAAATGCAGCCGGTCACTCGTTCCCAATTCCACTACGATTGGCATTGGCAATATCACTGGGGCAATGGCGACATCAACAACCAGGGCGTACACCAGATGGATGTCGCTCGGTGGGGGCTGGGAATCGACTCGCTTAGCGACAGCGTCATCAGCTATGGCGGTCGACTCGGCTATGTCGACGCCGGTGACACGGCGAACACTCAAGTAGCAATCCACAAGTTCGGCGATAAGACGATCACGTTCGAAGTCCGTGGTCTTGAGACCGATCCGCTGTTCGAAGCAAAGATTGGAGATGTTTTTTACGGCACCGAAGGTATTGTAGCCTTGGCCAATTGGGGCAAGGGCTTCGCGATGGACCACGACGGTAAGGTCGTGAAGCACTTCGGCCGGAATGTCAAGGGTTCGCCGTATGCCGTCGGAACCGACAGTCATATCCAGAACTTTGTCGACGCCGTGAGGAGCCATAACCCCCGCGACTTGAACGCTGAAATACGCGAAGGCCACCTCTCGGCCGGCCTTGGCCACGCCGCCACAATCTCGTATCGACTCGGCAAGCAAGCGTCAATTGAGCAAGTGAAAGAGGCAATCGAAACGTTTGGCGGTGACGACGATAATGTCGAAACCATTGATCGCAACATCGCACACCTGAAGGACAACGGTGTCGACCTGAATGAAACGCCGATGACGCTCGGCCCCGTGCTAAAGATGGATGCGAAGACCGAGACCTTTACCAACAACAATGCGGCAAACGCAATGTTGACCCGGAAGTACCGCAAGAGCTTCGAGGTTTCCCAGACTGAAAGCTAACCGACCAGAAAAGGTATCCGACCCCTGCTTTTCTGTTCCGAACGAGAGCAGTGACAGACACCATTGATTGGCCGTCACCCTCAGGAAGAGACCCATGATGAATCTAATCACACTGATCCTGGCCACGATCGTTGTTACCGCTGCGCAACTGGCTGCGGCTGAACATCCAGAGCAACCTGATAAACCAAACATCATCATTATCTTTAATGACGATATGGGCTACGCAGATCTCGGCTGTTTCGGTGCACCGAAAATCAAAACGCCGCGCATCGATCAAATGGCGAAAGAGGGGCGACGGTTTACCGATTTTTATGTCGCTTCATCCGTCTGTTCCGCTTCACGGGCGGCGTTGTCGACCGGGTGTTATCCGCGCCGGGTCGGTGTGCCGGGCGTGTTCTTTCCGAATCGTGGTTCGCACGGACTCGACCCGAAGCATTTCACCATCGCGGAGCTGCTCAAGTCCGCCGGGTACAAAACCCTGGCGGCGGGCAAATGGCATCTGGGCGACGAACCGAAATTCCTGCCGACCAATCAGGGGTTCGATTCCTTTTATGGCGTTCCCTACAGCAACGATATGTATCCGGCCAGGAATATGAAATATGCCGACGACTGTCTCTACCGGGAAGGCATTACGCCGGAGAAAATCGAAGCGGCATTTGCGGCAGCACCGGAAGGAAGGCAGCCGGGTGGGATGAGGCATAAAGTACCTTTGATGCGCGACGAAGAGTGCATCGAGTTTCCGCTCGACCAGACCACGATCACGCGCCGGCTCGCAGACGAAAGCATCCGGTTCATCGAGCAAAGTGTTAAGGATCGCAAGCCGTTTTTCCTCTATCTGGCAAACCCGATGCCGCACGTCCCACTTTTTGTCTCGCCTGAGTTCGAAGGAAGAAGTGCAGGCGGACTCTACGGCGATGTCATCGAGGAAATCGATTTCAACACGGGACGGGTTCTCGATGCACTCAAAGCCAACGGAGTCGATGAAGACACCCTGGTGATTTTCACCTCTGATAACGGGCCCTGGCTTATAAAAGGTGAGCACGGTGGTTCAGCCAAACCGTTGCGTGACGGAAAAGGCTCCAGTTACGAGGGCGGTCAGCGGGTGCCGTGTGTGATGCGCTGGCCCGCGAAGATCCCGGCGGGAACGGAGTGTAAGGAACTGGCAACGGCAATGGACTTTCTGCCGACCTTTGCCGAAATGACGTGCGCAAAACTGCCGCCCGAACTCGAACTCAAACCGGACGGGCATAACATTCAGAACCTGATGATGGGCGGTCCGCAAGAAGAAACGCCGTATGGGATGTTTTACTATTCGGGGAATCAAGCGGTCCGGACCGGGGAATGGAAGTACCGCAACGGCCGCCGCTACGGACATTGGTCCGGCGTCCGGGCGAAAGAGAATCCCAAGGAAAAGCAACTCTTTAATTTTGGGGAAGATATCGGCGAATCCAATAATGTGATTGAGGAGCACCCCGAATTGGCAAAACGCCTAACAACACTGCTTTCGCAAAGTCCGAATCAGACGATGGTACTCTTCGATCCCGCCCCGCCGAACGGCACACGCTATGAATTGGAAACCGGCGAGGTTTCCGGCGGGGCGATCGCCGGGAGCAGGCATGTCGGAAATATGCAAACTCCGGGGGCGGCCGTTGCGATTAGCGTCGATGGCGGCTCGGACGGTGGAGATTTCGAACTCGTGCTGGGCTATGCATCTGGAGGGGCTTCAAATTGCAGTCTGCTTGTCGGCGGGGTCGAACAGTCGAATCTCCTTCTTCCGAAAACCGACGGATGGAATACTTATAAAGTGGTCAAGCTGACAGTCACGTTGAGACCGGGTAGAAACAGGATGGAACTCCGGAGTCAGAGAAAAAGCGGCGTGAACCTTGACTACTTAGAGCTTAAAGCGAAATAGGATGATGAATAGCAAAATTAGCAAATTGGCTGTATTGGCAATGGCACTCGTTTTAGCCTGTACTCAAATATCAACACAATGAACTTTCAAAGGATGGCAACATGATGCCGGAACCATACTGGATGGCGGCGATGCTGATGATTGGTGGTCTGCTGGCGGAGTGCTCCGCGGACCCGAAGGCTGGACCGGTTGCTCACTGGGCGATGACGGAGCCCGCGGGTGCGACGCTGCTGGCGGATAGTTCTGGCCATGGCCGAACCGCGACGCTACAGGGCGGGGTGCGAACCAGTCAGGGTGCGCGCAAGAACGCGGCAAGCTTCCCGGGCGATACAGCCGCACTCGCCACCTTCCAAGCTCCGGCGCTCCACTCCTTCACCGTCGCGGCCTGGGTCAAGGTGGCCGGCATGGGCAAGGGCGACAAACCCTATCCTCGCGTCGTCGAGTGGCCCGGCTCCCTCCTGCACGTGACTCGGGGGGATCGCGAGGGACTGAACCTGACCTTCTGGGCCGGGAAGGGATGCTGGAGCTGTTCGGGGCAGTCGTTCGGCTTGGGCGAGTGGGCGCACGTCGCGGTGACCTACGACTGTGGCGACGCCGCCAATGTCCCGCTCTTCTACATCAACGGGACCCAAGCGCCCTACACCCGGGGCAAGCCGTCCGCGGAACCGGTGGTGCTGCGCGGGGGCAAGGGTGTCATCGGCAACAACGAGGCGTGCAACCGGCCCTTCGAAGGCCTGATGAGCGACGTTCGCGTGTACGATGTCGTCCTGCCCGGTCAGCAGATCGCGTCGCTGGCGCGGCTCACTCCAGACGGCCACGCGCCCAAGGAATTCGTGCCCGCCTATCGGGACGAGTTGCCGGTGGTCGACATATCCGGCGACAAAGAACGGCACGTGGTGATCGCGGCCGGGACGAACGAGATCTACCAAGGCCACGCGACGACCCTTCTCCTGCCCGACGCCCGCTCCATGTTCGCCGTGTGGACCTACGAGCACGGTGGGCGCTGTGGCCCCATGGCGTGCAGCGACGATGCAGGTCTGACCTGGACTCGGCTCGACGACACGCTGCCCCCGGGATACAGCAAGCAGCGGAACTGCCCCAGCCTGTATCGCATCGTCGACAGGCAGGGCAAGGCTCGGCTGTGGGTGATCACCGGAGGCGGGTACATTGGGCGCCTGATGAGCGGGGACGGCGGCAAGACATGGGTCGAGATGCCGTCCCTCGGCTTTCGTTGCGGCATGCCGTTCACCGGAATGGTCCAGCTCAAGGACGGACGCACGGCCGCCTTCGGGCAGACGCGGTTGAGCAGCAAGGACCAAGGGGTCTTCATGTCGGTGACCGACGATGGCGGGCTTACATGGACGGCGCTTCGCGTGATCGCCCAGAAGAAGGACAAGGACCTCTGCGAGCCCTTTGTCCTGCGGTCCCCAGACGGACAGGAGCTGTGCTGCCTCATGCGGGAGAACCATCACAAGGGCAACAGCATGATGTGCTTCAGTCGAGACGAGGGCGAGACGTGGAGCGCGCCGGAGGATACCGCATGGGGGCTGACGGGCGACCGCCACGAAGGCGTCCAGGCCCCTGACGACCGCTGGGTGATCGCGTTCCGAGACCGCGCACTCGATAGCTCGACCTATGGCCAGTTCGTGGCCTGGGTGGGGACCTATGACGACATTCGTCATGCGCGGCCCGGCCAGTTCCGCATCAAGCTCCTTCACCACTACGGCAGTCGGCGCGACGGATACGGTTGGGCCAACGCCGACACGGGCTACCCCGGCATGGAACTGCTGCCCGATGGCACGATCGTGGCGACCACCTACATCAAGTACTGGAACGATGACCGCCGCCACTCTGTGGTGAGCACGCGTTTCAAGCTGGACAAGCTCAGCGTGAGAAGGAACGGTAGATCATGCAAAGAGCAATGCGTGAAATAACGCAATTGGCCGAGGTGGCCGTGCCACGGCGTTTGTTTGAACCCGTCAGCCTACCGATGCCGGCAAGTATGGATCCGGCGAACGCTTACCAGAAAGGAGAATGACGATGACGACGCGGAGAAATTTCTCGGAACACGTGGCCACGGAGAATGAGGCGCCTTTTTCACGACGTGCCTTTCTTGCGGTTTCCGGGGTTACCGCAGCGGGAGCAGCCCTGCCCGGCGGTTTATCCGCCGCCTCGGAGGTGACTCCCGCCAAGAGACAACCTATCAAGATCGGGCAGATCGGCACCGGTAATCAGCACGCCTACAAGATCGGAACACTACGCAAACTGACTGATCTCTTCGAGGTTGTCGGCTTTGTGGAGGACGACCCGAAACGGCGCGAGAAAGCCCAGAAGAGCAGTTGTTTCAAGGGATTGAAAGTGATGTCCACGGACGAACTGCTGGCCGTTCCCGGTCTTCAGGCCGTGGC
>CAZUAH010000574.1:0-8804 GCA_964617665.1 uncultured Pirellulaceae bacterium | reverse complement strand
CGATCCGGTTTTGCCCGATCCGATTCCAGACCCTGTTTTGGAATCAACGCCACCGGCGCCGGCTTTGTTGGCCCCGATGCCCGACCCCGTTTTGCCCGAGCCGATTCCAGACCCTGTTTTGGAGTCAACGCCACCGGCACCGGCTTTGTTGGACCCGATGCCCGATCCCGTTTTGCCCGAGCCGATTCCAGACCCTGCTTTGGAGTCAACGGCACCGGCTTTGTCAGATTTGTTGCCTCTGGCTTGTCCTCTGTTGCGTTTGGCTGCTCTGCCCTCCTCGAAGTTGTTTTCCTCGAAGTTGAGTTCGACTTTCCCAGCAGGTACGACCTCTTTGGACCCCGGCGTGACGCCCTTCGTCCACTCCTTCAGTCCTGGCTTGTTGCTCTTCGTCCATTCCTTTAGTCCTGGCTTGTCGAACTTCAACTCCCCCTTGAGCTTACCCTGTGCAGTGGAGGCTGGCGGCTCCTTTGGCTTCGACGTACTCTTGATCCTTTCCATCACCGACTGAAGGTTGTTATAGGTGGATTGAAACTCGGGCAGTTCGCTAATCTTGTTGTACTGCGGATTGCTGCGGATCTGCTCGAACCGCTTCAGGGCGTCGGCCAACCGTCGTTGTGTTTCCATGGGGACTTCCTCTTCCGTGGGAACTGCGCCCGGCCGGATGTTCAGACCGGACAACTTGTCCAACTGAAGATAGCTCCCCCACGCATTTCCCCCTTTCATTCTGCCCAACCGACTGTTCAGGTCCCCAGCGTCGCCACGGACCGAACCGTACATTTGGCCGAATGTACGCCGAGGCCGATTGCCAATCCGGTTTGTCACGGGGCCTCGCGGTGCGGTTTCGCTTTGCCCTGTACGCTCGTTGACTCGTTCTCGCAGGTCAACCAGGCGGCTACCACGTCGTTCACTTTCCTGCCCGGATGCCTCCCGTCGACGTTCCAGTTCCTGATCGACGCGTTTTCTGATCGCGTCTCGGGCCGAAGATCTTTCGCGTCTTTGCGCTTCGACCTCGGGAGTCGTCATGCTCCCGAACACCATTACCATCCCGACGACCGCAGTTGTGATTGTTCGAAACATCTGTCTGCCCCCTTTTGCCCGAAGTTGTTTCGTGTACCTCACACCGCCACTCACCTAATTGTATCAATTCCGGCTGGTAAATAGTGGGCCTTTCTTCGAGGGAACCACAAATTCTCGCTGGTGTTCGACCCGCCCGACTGCCGGCGACCGGAATGTTGACATCGGCAGCTACGTGGACGAGAATTCCCCCTGTACCTTTCAGTTGTGTCCATCTGAGTTGACAGAGTGGTTGAGGAGGATCGTCGTGAAACGAAGCATTTTCTTTGCCGGATTGAGCACTTCTTGGCTGTTTTTTCTTTTGGTGACACCTTCGCTCCTGCTGTTCGCAGCGGAAGGCGAGACGAAGACGGAGAAAGTCGCTTACGGGGGTTGGCCTAATTGCATCCACATGTCGAATGGCGAGGTCGAGCTGATCGCGACCACCGATGTTGGGCCGAGGATCATCCGGTACGGCTTCATCGGCAAGGAAAACGAGTTCTTCGAAGAAAAGGAACAACTGGGCAAAACAAACGCGGATGAATGGTTGGCGTTTGGCGGGCACCGGCTGTGGCTGGCACCCGAGGCAAAACCGCGCTCCTACCACCCTGACAGCAAGCCCGTAGAAGCCAGTCGGCAGGGCTGTACAGTGCGTCTCGTCCAACCGATCGAGACCGACAATGGCGTTCAGAAGGAAATGAAGATCACGCTGTGTCCAACCAGTTCGCAGGTAACGGTGGTGCACAAACTGACGAATCACAATCTGTGGGGGATCGAAGTTGCACCATGGACTCTGACGGTCATGGCTCCAAAAGGAAAGGCCATCTTTCCGCAGGAAGCCTACTCACCGCACCCCGACATTCCAGACTACCCCGGCCAAGTCATCGACAAAAAGTTCTATCTTCCCGTCCGCAGCCTAGTACTGTGGTCATACACGAACCTGCAGGATCCCCGCTGGGCATTCACCAGCAAGTACATCATCCTGAAGCAAGACCCGAAAGCCACCAAACCTCAGAAAGCCGGCATGAGCAACCGTCAGAACTGGGGCGCTTATTTGCGCGACGGCCATTTGTTTGTGAAGAAGAACGTATACCAGGAAGGAGTCACCTATCCCGACCACGGCTGCACTTTCGAGACATTCACCAACGCCGACATGCTCGAACTGGAAGGTCTCGGCCCCCTGACCAAGTTGCCGCCCGGTGGGTCGGTGGAGTTCCGTGAGGACTGGTATCTGTTCGACAACGTGACCGCCGACGATACGGATGCCAGCATCGACGCGAACGTATTGCCGAAAGTCCAATCCATCATGGACGACTAGACGCTTGTGCCTCGCAGGTACGTTCATCGAGCACGATTCTCGTACCACACCAGATCGTTGGTGCGACCGCCGAGAGTGAAATGCCATCCGGTTTGCCATCGCAGTTGGCGTCCGCCACCGCGATTTGATAGTCGCCCGGAAAGCCATGTTCCAACGTTGGACGATCCCTTGAACTGGAGGTGCCTCACATGAAAACGCGAGGTCTTTTCACACTGCTGGCGGCCGTGCTTCTGTTGGCTGGTCAGACGCACGTTGATGCTGCGGACAGCGCCGATTCGGCAAAACAGATTCTCGACGCCGCGGGCGTCCAAGGTGGCCTGATCGTGCACATTGGCTGCGGTGATGGCAAGCTAACGGCGGCTTTGCGAGCCGGTAAAGGCTATTTGGTGCATGGTCTGGATGCCGATGCGGACAACGTCCGGAGGGCTCGCGTCTACGCTCAATCGCTTGGCTGCTATGGCCCGGTTTCGTTCGAGCGGTTCGGCGGGCAACGGCTTCCGTATGCCGATAATCTCGTGAATCTGGTGGTGGCGGATACGAGATGCGAGATGCGGGACGCGGGAAGCGAGATAATGCGTATTCTGGCGCCGCGTGGTGTGGCTGTTGTGCGGGAGAAGGGGAACGAGGCATGGCTATCCCGTATCCCACATCCCGTATCCCGCCTCGGAGACGGTTTCGCGATGTTTGCCAAACCGGTCGCCGCGGAGATCGACGAGTGGACGCATTTTCTGTATGACGCGACAAACAACGCGGTTGCGGATGATTCGGTGGTTGGCCCGCCTTCCCAATTGCAGTGGGTTGGCGGACCGGCATGGGCACGGAGCCACGATCACCTGGGCACCATTAGCGCCGCTGTTTCGTCCGGCGGACGTATCTTCTACATCGTAGACGAAGCTCCGATTGCCGCAATCATCTTGGAGCCACAGTGGAATCTCGTGGCACGCGATGCCTTCAGCGGCGTGATTCTGTGGAAACGACCGATCCCGAAATGGCAATGGCATCTGCGAGGCTTTCGTAGTGGTCCCAGCGATCTTTCCAGGCGGCTCGTCGCCGTGGGCAACCGAGTGTACGTGACGCTTGGCGTTGATGCTCCGCTCTGTGCACTGGATGCCGCCACAGGCGAGACGATTGCGACCTACGAAGGGACCGAAGGCACGCTGGAGGCGCTGTATGACAAAGGGACTCTGTTCGTCGTGGCAGGGAGTGACGTGGACGGTGAAGCGGCAGCCAAGGCCGAACGTCGCGGTTTCGCCACCGTTCGCCCGCAGCGCCCAGCCTACCTGGAGAGGCCGCCGGCAAAGCGAATCATGGTGATCGAAGCTGACAGTGGTGACACGTTGTGGAAGAAGTCGGACGCCGATACCGTCGAACTGATGCCCACGACGCTGGCTGTCAGCAACGGTCGCGTCTTCTTCGAAAACGCAGATAACGTCGTCTGTTTGAATGCAAAGTCCGGCGAAGAGCTTTGGCAGGCCGAACGGACGGTCAGCCGCAGCAGACCGACTTGGACTGCGCCGACATTGGTTGTGTACAACGATGTAGTACTGTCGGCCGATCGTGCTGTGGCCCCGAAAAAAACCGTAGACGAAGAAAGCGACCGCAAAGTCGAATGGATCGTCAGTAGCGCTGGCGGTCAGGCACCGGTGGGCGAGTTGATCGCGTTTTCGGCAAAGACGGGCGAGCGATTGTGGAGCTGCAAGTGCCGCGAGTGCTATAACGCGCCGGTCGACGTGCTAGTCGCAGACGGCCTTGTCTGGACCGGCGAGCTTGTCAGGGCCGTTGAACCCGGCATCACGGCGGGTCGCGATCCGAGAACTGGTGAAATCAAACGCACACGCCCGAACGATCAAGAGTTCTTCCAAGCCGGTATGGGTCACGGGCGCTGCTATCGGAACAAGGCGACGAACGAGTATCTCGTGCTGGGGCGATCGGGCGTTGAGTTCATCGACCTGGCCACAGGCGAGGGCATCGCCAACCATTGGACGCGCGGCACGTGTCAATACGGCGTTATTCCGTGCAACGGCCTGTTGTACGTGCCACCGCATTCGTGTGCTTGTTTCATTCGATCGAAGTTGAACAGCTTCAATTGTTTCGCGCCAAAGCGAATGTCAAAAAGTCAGGAAGCCGGAGAGTCAAGAGGTGAGACTCGCCTAGAAAAGGGGCCTGCACACAGTGCATCCGACTTACGGTCTTCAGCCTCTAGCCTTCAGTCTTCTTCCTGGCCTACTTATCGCCGTGATGGGGCTCGGAGTGGGCGCACGCGCGATGCGGTCGCCGCGGATCTGAAACCGGCGTGGCAGCAGGAGTTGGGCGGACGGTTGAGCAGCGTGGTGGTTGCCGAGGGCAAGGTGTTCGTCGCTCAGGTCGACGCGCACACCGTCCATGCACTGAACGCGACCGACGGCGAACCGGTGTGGAGCTACACAGTCGACGGACGGGTCGATTCCCCACCAACGATCTGGCAGGGCCGCGTGCTGTTCGGATCGGCTGATGGATATGTCTACTGCCTGCGAGCCTCGGACGGCGCGTTGGCGTGGCGATTCCGAGCGGCGCCCGAGGACGTGCGCATCGTCGCGTACGGGCGACTGGAATCGGCATGGCCGGTGCACGGCAGTGTGCTCGTACGGGACGGAGTCGTGTACTGTACGGCCGGCAGATCTTCTTACCTTGACGGCAGCATTCGTCTGTGTCGTCTTGAGGCAAAGACGGGTCAGATGTTGTCGGAAACGGTTGTCGACCACCGTGATCCGGAAACGGGATATCAGCGCAAAGGCTCGGTTCGGGTGACAAACATGCCAGGTGCGCTGCCAGATGTGCTCTCTTGCGACGCGGATTCGATCTACATGCGTCACACCCGTTTCGATCTGGAAGGCCAGCCGCAACCGCCCGATGTTGCACACCTGTTCAGCTCGGCCGGATTCCTCGACGACACTTGGTGGCACCGCACGTACTGGATGGTTGGCACAATGATGGGCACCAACTACGGCGGATGGCCTAACGCGGGCAATCGAGCGTCAGCCGGCAGACTATTGGTGGTTGACGATTCGACCGTGTACGGATTTGGCCGAAACCAGTACATCCACCACGGTGCCCACATTGGCATCGACGGGGCGACTGTCTTCCACTTCAGGAAGGATCGGGACTCGGAAAAACGGTTCACACACTATCGTTTGTTCGCGGCGAGCCACGGCGGCCGAACCGCCGCGCAGCCCGGGAAAAAAACCGGACCGAAAAAGCCGCGGGCAAAACCAGCTCGGTCACAACGAGCCTTCCTCTGGGAGCAGCGCGTACCGGTGCTTGCCCGAGCGATGATCGTGGCGGGAGACAAGCTATTTGTCGCCGGCCCGCCGGACATCCTGGAATCTGACGATCCGGCAGCCGCGTTGGATGGCAAGCAAGGTGGTGTGCTGCTGGCCGTATCAACTGAAGATGGCCAAATAGCAGCGGACTGCAAATTGGAATCGCCGCCCGTCTTCGACGGACTAGCTGCCGCCGACGGTTGCTTGTACATGGCGACCACGAACGGACGGTTGCTCTGCTTGGGTGACTAGGGACGGTCGGAGCAACAATTTGCGACTGATGCAAACGAGACTTCTTCGTCGCCAACGCCGATGTGCTTATTGACACCCATGGCATAGGCGGCGATCCTGCCAAAGGCGAAGTGTACGGCTACGCCTCGCGGTCGCCACGCAAAGGGATCATCACGTTGCGCAATCCAGCCGATCAACCGGGCCGAATCAGCCTCGATGTCCGCAGCGCCTTCGAATTGCCTGCCGGCAGTTCCGCTCGCTACGCGGTCGAAAGTCGATGGCACGGTCCCAATTCCGAGACTCCCCACACACTACAAGCCGGGCATTCCATCAATCTGCGCCTGGCACCCTTCGAGGTATTGGTGCTGGAAGCCACACCAGCCGAGTAGCCTGGATCCGACGTGAAAAGGGTATCCAGCGGTCACCGGGGCCGCCATAATGGCCGCATTGGCTCAACGCTCTCTACTGAATACTGCTCACCATCACGGAGGTATGCTCGATGAATTTCAATTCAGAACGCGCGCGTCCCCACAAAACGACTTTCAGGGGGATCGCATTCTTGGCTCTCGTAGTCGCAGCGATCGTCAGCGCGTCGGTAAAGGCTGATGACTGGCCGACCTATCGCCGCGACATCGAACGAAGCGGCGTCACGGACGAAAAGCTGCAATTCCCCCTGGCGGAATGCTGGAACTTCCGTGCGCGGCATGCGCCGCAACCCGCTTGGGGAGATCCCAAGCCAGTTCCGATCGAAGATATACTGGAGCTTCGACGTGCTCATTTCGACGATGTGTTCCAAGTGGCTGCCGCGGGCGATGCCGTCTGCTTCGGATCGTCGGCAAACAACAAGGTCTATTGTCTGGATGCGACCACCGGGCGTATTCGCTGGACCAGCATAACGGGCGGCCCGATCCGGCTGGCACCAACACTAGTCGGCGATCGGCTGTACGTCGCATCCGACGACGGGTGTGCCTACTGCCTGCAAGCAAAGGACGGGCAAGAGATCTGGAAGTTTCGCGCTGCTCCCGAGGACCGGCGTGTTTTGGGTCATGGCAAAATGATCTCGTTATGGCCGTCCCGAACCAGCGTGTTGGTGGACGAAGGTACGGCTTACTTTGGCGCAGGCGTATTTCCGGCAGAACGCGTCTTCCTGTACGCCGTCGATGCGGACAACGGGCGACTCGTTTGGAAGAACGATACGACAGGCGAACAACCGCACGCCAAGGTAACGCCGCAGGGCTACCTGTTGGCATCGAAAACCAAGCTATACGCACCCAGGGCACGCATCTCGCCCGCGGCATTTGACCGGCGCGACGGCCGACTTCTGTACTTGACGTCGTTCGGAAAGCCCGTCGGTGGCTCCTACGCGTTCATTGCCGGTGACCACGTCTACACGGGCACAGAGCAAATGGTGGCGTTCAATCAGGAGACGCGAGACACGTTTGCCGCATTTCCCGGACGGAAGATGATCGTCACTGACTCGACGTTCTACGTGGTAACGGATACCGAATTGATGGCGATGGATCGCAAGAACCGAGCCACGATCTGGAAGACGCCGTGCTCGTGTGCAGACGAATTAGTCTTTGCCGGCGACACGTTGATCGCTGGTGGCGCAGGTCAGGTGATGGCCATTGATGCCGTCAAGGGACAGGTCCGCTGGAATGCGGAAGTGGACGGGGCGGCCAAAGGACTGGCCGTGGCGAACGGCCGCTTGCTGGTCAGCACCGACAAGGGGACGATCTACAGTTTCGGCGCCGAGGGTTCGCCACAACATGGCAATGTGCAGGAACCTGCGAAGGAAGATCAACTCGCCAATTCGCCGTTTGGCGAAATGTTCGCCGCTGCAGCCGATGCCATCGTGGCACAAACCGGTATCCGTCGCGGTTATTGTCTGGTCTGGGGATGCGAAACAGGCGGGCTTGCACTGGAATTGGCCAAGCGAACGGAGTTGATGATCTATGCCGTTTCGCCGGACGCTGAAAAGGTCGCAGCCGCTCGCAAAGCGATCGACGCAGCCGGTGTCTACGGCGCACGCGTATGCGTCGAGCAGTGGCCTTTGGACGACATTCCATACTCCGATTACTTCGCCAATCTTGTCGTTTCAGAGACAGCCATACGCACGGGACATTTGCCGGGCGACGTCGGCAAATTGATGCGCATGGTCAAACCCGTGGGCGGGACGGTGATGATCGGGCAACCAACGCGATTGGGCCCCGGCGTTAAGCAGATCGACGATGTCGCCGCGCGACGTTGGCTCGCCAATCCGGCCTTGGCTGGTGCCCAATTGACCAAGGACGGCGGTACCTGGGTGAAGCTTGTGCGCGGGTCAATTCCCGGTGCCGGCAATTGGACGCACCAGTACGCGAATCTCGGCAACACGGCCTGCGGCAACGATCAAGTTGCCAAGAGCCCGCTTGGCGTACTTTGGTTCGGCCGTCCAGGCGCGGGAAAGATGCCTAATCGACACGTGCGTGCTACCGGTCCGCTGGCGCTGAACGGAAAGATGTTCGTCCAGGGCGAAAACGTGGTGATGACCTACGATATCTACAACGGCGTCCAGCTTTGGGAGCGCGAAATCGCTGGTGCATATCGTCCGAATGCGTCGCACGACGGCGGCAGCCTTGCGGTCTGCGACAAGGGTCTGTTTGCAGCGGTTGGCGATCAGTGCTTGCGTTTGGATCTCGCGACGGGCGAGACCCTCGCTATCTATAAGGCACCACCGCCGACGCCAGGCAATTTCCGACGTTGGGGATACGTGGCAACCGACGGCAAGCTGGTCTTCGGTACACGGGCCTCGCGGCCCGGTCAGAGCGATGCCGTGTTCGCGGTGGACATCGAAACTGGCGAGCAGCGGTGGATTCACCAGGGCGGCCGGATCTCGCACACCACGATTACGATTGGCGATG
>CAZUAH010000573.1:0-8825 GCA_964617665.1 uncultured Pirellulaceae bacterium | reverse complement strand
GTTTCGTATTCCAGACCTTCAACTTGGTCCCCTATCTGACCGCTCTGGAAAACGTCCAGATACCGCTTTACTTGTCGGGATTCTGGAATGCGGAACAGCAGGAGCGAGCGACCGCCCTGCTAGAACGCGTCGGGCTGGGGGATCGACTCGACCACAAGCCGGCGGAACTGAGCGTGGGCCAGCAGCAGCGAGTCGCGCTGGCGCGGATGTTGGCTAACGATCCTGCCGTCATTCTGGCTGATGAACCAACGGGCAATCTGGACCCGGAAACGGCAGACCAGATAATCGGGTTCTTCAAGTCGTTCAACGACGAAGGGCGAACCATTGCCATGGTCACACACGATCCTCGCGCCGCCGAGCGAGCGAAGCGCAAGCTGAAACTCTCGGAGGGCAAGATCGTGGAGGACCAACGTGGCGAGAAGACGCTGCACGTCGCTTGACGCGATCAAGATAGGTCCCGCATCAAGAACGGAACACGAAGATGACCACGATGCAAACCTTGACACGACGCGAATCCTCCGTTACCAAAGCACAAGCAACGTCTAAGTGCCGCGGACAAGACTCAACGAAACAGCCGCCCATGACCGCTGCAAAACGCGCCGCCAAGAAGCAGAAAACGCGAGAACACGAAGCAGACGATATTGATCTGATGTTTCGTGCTTTCTGCGATCAAACGAGACTGAGGATTCTCAGCCTTCTTCGAGATGGCGAATTGTGCGTCAACGACATTGTGGCAGTTTTGCAGGCACCGCAGCCCCGCGTGTCACGCCATCTTGGTCATCTGCGAAAGGCCGGGCTAGTGATTGCCCGAAAATCGGGGCTTTGGATACACTATTCTCTGGCACCCACGGAAACCGAATTCCACCGCAAGCTACTGGATTGCGCGACCTGCTGCTTCGACGAAGTTCCGGAGCTGAAGGCGGACGCGGCCCGCGCGGCCAAATTGAAGAAGTCCGGTGGATGTTGCCCCAGTGCATAACGGAGCCGATAGCGCAATCTGAGGTCGACGGCCCACGGGTCTGCTAGTGCATCAAACGATCGTCGCCACAGAAGCTAAAGGAGCTTGTCGCGGGCCTATAGGGCCTTGATTCGAATCTTCTCTCGAAACCGACACAAAATGAACACAAACAGCAGCACAAACAAGACAAGCAAAGGCATCAGTTTCTTCGAGCGGTATCTCACGGTTTGGGTAGCGCTGTGTATTGGCGGCGGTATCGTACTCGGCAAGGTTGCGCCGGGCGTTGCGCGGTACTTGGACGGCATGGCAATTCATGTCGACGATGCACCGGTCGTTTCGATCCCGATCGCGCTTTGCCTGTTCTTCATGATGTACCCGATCATGGTGAAGATCGATTTTGCCGAGGTGCTGAAGGCGGGCAAGGCAATGCGGCCCGTGGGCCTCACTTTGTTCATCAATTGGGCGGTCAAGCCCTTCACCATGTACGCCATCGCATTGTTTTTTCTGGGAACGCTTTTTCTGGGCTTCATTGGCCCAGACGAGGTCGATCACGTCAGAGTGCCGCTTGGCAAAGGGCTGGAGGTTGGCGATGAGTACGGTTCCGGGCACGTAGTACTGGACCAACATGGCGACAAAGTGCTGGAAGTACCTCTCTGGCGCAGCTATCTAGCCGGTTGCATCCTCCTGGGTATCGCTCCTTGTACGGCCATGGTGCTGGTGTGGGGCTATTTGGCGCGAGGCAACGACGGCCACACGCTGGTGATGGTGGCGATCAATTCGCTGACGATGCTGGTGCTGTATGCCGTGCTCGGCGGCTACCTGCTCGATGTGGGCGAGCTACCCGTTCCATGGCAGGCTCTATTGTTGTCGATCGGCATCTACGTGGCGCTGCCTCTTGTGGCCGGATATCTTTCGCGGAAGTGGTTGATCGCGACGAAAGGCGAGCAGTGGTTCAAGGAGAGGTTTCTCCACTTCCTCACACCAGTGACGATTTCCGCACTGCTGATAACGCTTGTCCTGCTGTTTTCGTTCAAAGGCGACGTGATCGTGGCCAAACCGATGACGATTCTGTGGATCGCCGTTCCGCTGTTCATCCAGACAGTCGTCATCTTTGCTTTGGGATACATCCTGTCGAAGCTGTTGAAACTCTCTTACGAAAACGCGGCCCCAAGCGCCATGATCGGGGCATCGAATCACTTCGAGGTGGCAATCGCAACATCGACAATGCTGTTCGGCCTGTCATCTGGTGCAGCCTTGGCAACAGTCGTCGGTGTGTTGATCGAAGTCCCCGTGATGTTGATGTTGGTTAAATTCTGTCTGCGGACAAAGCACTGGTTCGGCGACAAATCGAATTCTTGTTGAACCCTCACGGTGATACGGATAGACTCAAGTTGTTCGACAGGTACGGGGCAGCTTTTTTCGCATAAGGAGATATCGCCGATGGCTGTTAAACTGCGGATTTTCCTGGCAGCGATTGCCCTATTGGGTGCTGCCTTGACGTTCTCCTCGGTGGCTCAAGACGATGCTGTCTTCGAGATGAAGGAGGCGTCCGTTTTGGACGAGGACGGTAGCCTGATTTCAGACTACTTCCGTTATGGCGTCGTCGCCTTGCAGGGGGCACCGTGTACCACTACGCCTGCCAAAGACGTCGTCTACCCAAAGCTGAAATCGAAATCGCCGCTGTACGGCCAGATAAGCTTCCGTGGAGGCTTTGGTATGTACGGCTCTGGGCTCGGCGTTGGGACCGTGGGGAAAGGTTATTACTTCGTCATTGACGAGAGTGCCCCGGACGAAACGGCGAAGGGCGAAGCCGATAAGCCGGCGCTCCAACAGCCGGTCCGAACTCGCGCGACTCTCGGGCGTGTAGCGAACGCGGAATCCGCCAAGCTTGCGGCCAAGTACGACACGCTGTACTTCGACGCCAACCGCGATTCGGACCTCACGAACGATCCGGTGCGGAAGGTCAGCAAGAAGCGACCGACGGGCCTGTTCTCGCTCGGTGGAGGCACTGCCGGGACGCGAGTCTTTGACTTTGTCCAGGTGAAGCGAGAGGGTGACGGCCAGACGGACGAAGGCCGCGTCAAACTGCTGCCGTGGTTGAACATCCAAAGCCGCCGCCAAGCGTACTTCATCCTCATGTCGACCGTCGTCCGGAAAGGCAATATACGCATCGCTGGGCAGGACTACGAGGCGATGATGGGCAACCGGTTCTACGGTTCGTCCACGTCACTGCTGATGAAACCGGCAAAGAGCTCCGGAACGCGAGGTTCGTCCCAGTGGAAACCAGTTCCGCTGAATACGATGCATCAAAGCGAGGATGGCTTCTACACCGTCTCCGTCGATCCGGACGGCTCGAAGGTGACGGTCAGGCCTTACCGAGGCAAATATGGCCAATTCGAGATCGGCACAAAGGGGCGCGAAATCGAGAAGCTGGGCATCGTGGGATCGCTGCAATCAAAGGACCAGGTGATGGTAGCCTTAGGCAAACCGGACTACTTCTACACGGCCGAGCGCCCCAAGCAATGCCGACTGCCGGTGGGCGACTATCAGCCCAGCTACATCACGGTCGACTACGGCAGCGTGACTGTCCGCCTGTCCGCCAGCAGCTACAACACATCAGGGCAGCGCACAGCGCAGTCGGGCTTCGGCATCAAGATCCAAGAGGACAAGCCTTTTGTTTTGGACTTCGCCAAACAGCCAACCATTGTGTTCACTGGCCCAACGAAAGGTCAGGTCTACCGCCCCGGCCGAACGATCTCGATCAAGGCTCTTATGCTGGAGCCGGAACTCGGCATGATGATTCGAGGCCTGTATGACACGACAAACAAGACCGGGACGCGGACGACCACAAACGAGCAGGGCAAATCGGTCAGTGTGCCCAGATACGCGTCGCTACATCCAACCGTATCCATTACCGATTCATCTGGAAGACAAGTCGCCAACGGCACGATGCCGTTTGGGTGAGGCGGCAGTTGTGGGTACTCGTGGCGAGTACCATCGGACCTGAAGGTGTCTGGCGACAAAGAAGTTTTTACCGCGACGGTCACTTACGACACACGCGAGCTGCACGGCGAGATCAAGGCGTCGTGTGATATCACCCTCGCGGCACGGTAGTAGGACGAACTGAAGCGAAGACTCACCGCGAACGAAACGAGCGCCGCAGATAGTATCTCGGAACGGCGTTTCGTTTTCTGATTTCTTCGTGTCCCTTGTTGACAGCGGGGACAAGTTGTCCTATAGTCGTGGGACAACTTGTCCCAATGTGTCGACGAGGGAGCCGATGGTTGGTCGGGCGAAGGACGTTACGGATGCGGAATTGGCTGTGCTGCAGGTCCTCTGGGTGCGTGGCACGGCAACGATCCGGGACGTCACGGAAGTAGTCTATTCGGACGACGTTACGACCCAATACTCAACGGTCAAGCGCCTACTCGCGCGGCTGGAGGCCAAGGGATACGTCCGGCGTGACCGGAGCGAGGCTGTCCATACGTTTGAAGCGATCGTTGATCGGGATGAACTTGTGGGCCGCAGGCTGGAGGCACTGGCCAACTCGTTATGCGACGGGTCGATCTCGCCGCTACTGACGCGTTTGGCCAAGTCGGAGCGGCTCACAGAGCAGCAGCAAGAGGCTCTTCTGTCGCTCATCCACCAGCTTGCCGAACCGGAGCAAGTTCGGGGCAATTCAAAGAAGAGGCGGAAGCGTTGATTGACCGTTCTCAAGTAGCGCGGTCATTGGAGGCATACTGAGAAACGTCTAACTTCGTCGACACCCGCGCGGAGTGCTCGAACATGGACAGTCTTCTCGAAATCGCTTTGAGTAATGCGATCCTCGCAACGGCATTGGCGGTCGTTGTCTTCTCGATCAGCCGATTCCTTCGCCAGCCAGCATTGTGCCACGCTCTCTGGGTGTTGGTGCTTGTGAAACTGGTGACGCCGCCGATTGTTTCCGTACCAGTGCCGACTGGCTGGGGATTAGTGCGGGCGACCAGAGAAATTGAAGTCGCACCGGAACCCAAGGCCATCGAGCCGGCACCGGTCGAGGCGTACGCAGATGAGCCCGACGCGTTTGCCCCCGCGGAAGACTCGCTCGGAGTTGGATTTCAGCCGGAGACACGGAATCCCGCTGCTTCGATGTCTGCAGCCGCCTCGACTTCTCAAACGGAAGTCAGCTCGGTGGTGGAAACGTCGAGTTTCCACGTCCTGCGAAATGTACTTCCCGTACTTCTCGGCGTTTGGCTGGTCGGCACGGCCTTGGCCCTGATGACGACGGTGCTGCGGATCTACTGGTTTCATCGGACACTTCGGATGACGAAACGCGCTTCTGCGGATTTGCAGGATGAGGTTCGAGAGTTGGCGGACCGTATTGGAATCAGGCGTTGTCCAGGCGCGTGCCTGGTTTCGGCGACAGTGGGACCAATGCTCTGGGCGGTGTGGGGAAAACCGAAGATCCTCTTCCCGGCGAAGTTGTGTCGGGACCTCAGCCCGGAGTCGCGTCGGACGTTGCTTCTGCACGAATTGGCACATCTTCGGCGTCGCGACCACTGGGTCCGGATCCTGGAAGCGGTGGTGACGATCTCGTACTGGTGGCATCCGGTCGTCTGGTGGGCTCGTCGGGAGATTCGGCCGTTGGAGGAGGCGTGTTGCGACAGTTGGGTCGTCTCGGAGATGCCCGATAACCGCAACACGTATGCTGTCGCCCTCGTGGAAGCAATTCGTTTTCTCAGCGGCTCTCGCCCGTTTTCTCCACCGGCCACGAGTGGGATCGGCAGCTTTGTTTCTGTGAAAAGGAGAGTCACGATGATCATGCAGGGTGAACATTCGAGAAGTTTGTCCGGTGCGGGACGCCTGATCCTTATCGCTACTGCGGCGGTCTTCTTGCCCCTACTACCCGTCCTGGCGCAACGCGGCAAGACACCACCCGATTCGCCTGAATCGACGGCTGCTGACGTAGGCGGTGCGTCGCCACAAGCGAAATCGGGCGCGAAAGCCGTAACCGACGATCCTTCGGCGGATGCCGAAGCCAGAGTGCGAGAGCGGAATGCAATCAAACGTGCGCGTATGCATGCGTCTCGCGCGAGCCTCGTTAAGCCGAAACACAATGAGCCGAATGTGGACGGTGTGATCCTGGAAGGATCGCTTTGCCTGCTTCATTACATCACAGGCCCTCGCGAGCCGCGGGGTTCCGATCCTTTTGCTAAGGACTCTCGCCGACGCTACTGTGATTACTACGAGGTTGCGGATCTGCTGCAAAGACTGGCCCATCACTCGTGGCGCCGGCTATCGGAGGAAAGCCCACGAGAAATGCTGGTTCGTTTGCAGAAAGAAGTCGACACTGGCTCCAATCCGGAAGTATTGAGGCTCAGGAAATGTGAAACGGAATTCCGAGCCGCCAATTCTGATCCTTGGCCGTTTGATTGGCGCGAGAAACAGAGGGTCTGGCTGGATCTCGTGGAACTTGTTCTACTCACCAAGGACGGGGCGGATGTGAAGGTGCGATGGCGAGGCTCAATGGCGGCAGCGGACGCGAGATACCACCGTCTGTACCGCATCGCCTACCTGATGGCGGTGCGTAGCGCAAGAGGTTCGAAACTAGACCACGAGTATGTCCGGCCGCTAGTTGACGACGCCGAACTCGTGACCCATCGGATCTTCTTTCAAGCGGAGATCTTGCGCACTTTGCAGATTCTTGGCGCACCGGTGAACGACCCTGCGCGTTCCGAAGCGCGCACGGCACTGCTTGTGCACCTGCGAGAGAATCCACGCGATGTCAGACTCGAGGGAATCTACGACGTTATTCGGGTGCTGCCTGAAGTCTATAAACTTGGCGACGAACGATTGGAGCGCGGGCCGTTGCTGAAAACACTCGTGCAGGGACTTGATCCCTACCTGTTTTCCTACTTTGCCCGAAGGGCACAACTCTCGGAAGTCAAGGTGCGCCAGCTATTCCTGGGCAAACGGGTCTCCATCGAATGCGATAACACGCCGGTCGCGACGGTTGTCCAAGATCTCGCTTCGGAGGTGTACCTGCGCATCTGGATCGACGAGAAGGTGCTTGCCGAGGAGCGAACGCTGAGCGTATTGCCGATACAAGGCGGTTGGCTCGACGTGATGCAGTCCGTCTTGAACCAAACGCCGTACAGGCTGCACGTGTTGCTTCCCGATCTATACTGGATCGGTAGGCCGGAGGACTGGCAGGCAGCAAACGCGATGTTGGCGGAAAGCTTGTCCAAAATCCCGCCAGGGGGGCTGAAGATTCCCGAGCAACTTCGAATGGACACCAGGTGGGAGTTCGTCGATACACCATTGGAACGAGTTGCCGAGTTCTTATCCGACATGCATGGCATCAACGTCTTCCTGTTAGATGGGCACGAATCTCGCGTGACTATCAATTTGAGGATCTTACCCCTTCACGTCGCGCTTACCGTAATGGGGGACGAAAACGATTGCGATTGGCATGCCGCGAAGGAATCGCTCGCGATTGGTTCCCGTGAGAGAATCAAGGAGTTCGCCAAGTTGGAGTGGAAGCACATGCAACGAGCGGCCCGTTTGACTCGTTTGCGCCCGAAGGTGCCCGAGACGCTCGAACAACTCGAACACGACACGCGGTTCGAATTCCCGGGTAGCCCGCTGACGGACGTGGCCAAGTCTGTCGAGAGAATTCACTGCATCGAAGTCACCCTTGCTCCGGGATGTCAGGATCTGCGAGTGAAGAGCAACATAAAAGGCCAGTCGCTGGGATGGGCCCTGGATCAGACGTTGTTCCTGGTAGATTTGACATGGGATACAGATGGCGAGCAAATCTACATCGGCACGGAAGCGCAGGTCGCTGAGTTCGTAGAACAGGCCAAAAAACGCGCCGGTTCGGACGAGCGCTGACACACGGGGTATCTTCCCCACCTCGACGCGATCGGTCATCCGAATGCGCAAACTGAGCGATCGTGTCGCACGCCTGCGCGTCAATACAAGCTTCGCTCGTAGTTGAAACGGAAGGGACGCTTCCGGCGGGGTGGCGGCTGCTGCCACTCTCGCGCGGGGTCTTTCGATCCTACGAGATCGACCACAAGATGCTTTACGACGATTCCTTCATTCCGGAGGTCTCGCAGATCGAAGGGATCGACCGGGCGTAACACCCGCAAGTTACCCTCTCGTCGCGCCGCGACGCGGGTATCGCGGCGGTCCGCTAGTGTCTTGTTCACGTAGTCTTCGGGCATTTCGACTCGCGTTGTCATGAGCGGAGGCCGGCCAAAGACCACAAGCGAACAGGGCGCGGGACAGTTGGCGGCCACGCGTTCAAGTTGACGCCGGTCCGCCTCGGGCGACAGGGTCACGGCCGCGATGCCCGCCTTGACGAGCGTTCGGGCGGCCAGCGAGTTCAGTACGGGCAGGCCTGGGCCGCTTTCCATGCGGACGCGCGCTTGGCGCGCCAAATGCCATCCGCCCCAACTGTTGACTTCCACGGTCACGTTGGCTTGCGCACACTTTCGCAAGAGTTCTTTCAGCTCAGGTATTTCGTCTTCGAAGAAGACCGGCGGCAGCGCCGCTATTAGCCGGATTCGGCCGCACAGCGAGCGAACTTGTTTCACGCTGTCCGCCGTTAGACCTTCCACAATGACACCACCCGGTCGCACGCTGCTCAAGAACGCTCCGACAGCCGCCTGCTCCAAGCGAACGCGATCCGGGGGATCGCCAAGCGGCTTGCGGTTGGACGGGCAGTGAGAGCGATCTTCCAGAGCATCCAGGACGGCGTCGGGCAATTCGACCTTGGACATTTGGCCTCGCTTTTTTTGGCTGCGCCGTATTGTCTTCGTGACTCGGGTGATCAGCCCGTTGGCCGCCCGAGGAACGAGAAGGAAGCCCGGATCGTTTGTTG
>CAZUAH010000572.1:0-8835 GCA_964617665.1 uncultured Pirellulaceae bacterium | reverse complement strand
TCGCCCCTATTCTAGTACCTGCCCCCGCCGCCGCCTTATTTATGCGTGAGCTGTTTAGTGAGTCTGCTGTTAGGCCACCGTAGAGAGTGACCCTGGGTCTAAAACAGGCGAACGCCCTCAATCCGGGCAGTTCAATCACAACGAACAACTGCGCCTTTTACGGGGGATTTTGCGCTTTGTCAATCAGGGTAATCTGCGTCGCCAGAGAAATCTAGTAATATCTTCCAACTTGGCGCATTTCCGGACCCAAGTAGCGACGGGGCAGAGAGAGTGTGAGGCACCAACAAAGCGGCAGACTGGAGCCCCGTCTGATTCGACTCGGCAAGTTGTCAATCAAAGGCGAAGGCTGCATAATGCGTGATTCAGAGCTCATTTGTTTGTTCACTCTAGCCAACAGCGAGTTCCCATGGACGACAAGATTCGCCACACCGCAATTACCTTCGATGACGTACTTCTTGAGCCGCGATACAGCGAAGTAGTTCCCGCAGAGGTGGATGTCCGAACCAGTCTGACCAAACGCATCCCGCTCAGCATTCCCTTGATCAGCTCACCGATGGACACGGTCACTGAGAGTGAACTGGCCATTGCCTTGGCAAAGGCTGGTGGCCTTGGCGTGATCCACAAGAATATCCCGATCCCCGTCCAAACGGAGGAGGTGCACAAGGTAAAGCGCAGCGCAAATGGCATCATCTATGATCCAGTCACGCTAACCCCGGACGACAAGGTACCCGATGCCCGTCGGATGATGGACCTGCACAATGTCTCAGGCATACCAATAACCCGCTCGAACGGGTGCATTGCTGGCATTCTCACTCGTCGCGACCTCCGATTTTTGGAAACGGACGATCTGCCAATATCGGAAGTTATGACGAAAGAAAACCTTGTAACGGCTACGGGGGAAGTAACGCTTGAGCAAGCTGAGAAAATTTTAACGGCTAAAAAGGTGGAGAAACTTTTACTGGTTGACGAAAACAACACACTGACGGGACTGATCACCATCAAAGACATCGACATGATGTCGCGGTTCCCGCTCGCGTTGAAGGACCGCCGCGGTCGCCTTCGCGTGGGAGCCGCAATCGGTGTCCGTGATTACGAACGTGCGGAAAGCCTTATCAACCAAGATGTTGACGTTTTGATCGTCGACAGTGCCCACGGCCATTCGGCCAACGTGATTGAGACGGTTAAGGAAGTCAAGAAGCGATGGGACATCGATGTCGTCGCTGGCAACGTTGCTACCAAGGAGGGATGCAGGGACCTGATCGACGCTGGTGCCGATGCAATCAAGGTGGGAATCGGCCCAGGTTCGATATGCACGACCCGCGTGGTCTCGGGCGTTGGTGTGCCCCAGATCACGGCCGTTTATGAAGTTTCACAAGAAGCCAAGGACAGTGGAGTCCCCGTCATCGCCGACGGCGGAGTCCGCTACTCGGGCGACGTAACCAAAGCGATCGCCGCCGGCGCCCATTCGGTGATGATCGGCGGGTTGTTCGCAGGACTGGCCGAAAGCCCGGGAAGAACGATCATATACCAAGGTCGTACATTCAAGGTGTACCGCGGTATGGGATCGATAGGAGCCATGATTAAAGGGTCCAGCGAGCGGTATCGCCAATCCGGCGACTCAGGAACCGGCAAGCTGGTGCCCGAAGGTGTGGAAGGCCGTGTGCCTTTCAAAGGACCTTTAAGCGACTTCGTGTATCAATTGGTTGGGGGGTTGCGAGCCGGGATGGGATATTGCGGCACGCGGACCATTGAGGAGTTGCGGACGAAAACTCAGTTCATTCAAGTTTCGCCGGCATCGGTTAGGGAGAGCCACCCCCATGACATCGCCATTACGCAAGAATCGCCCAATTACAGTGTCGATTCAGACTCAGAGGGTGACGGAGGCTGATCGTGGTCATCGTTCAATTCCGTTCGGGGTGTTCGTCGCTATCGTGCCCCTGCTGAGCGCGGCCATGTCTTTGGGAACCGTTGCCGTTTGTGGCGACGAAGTGAGCCCACCGCGAGAAATAGAGGTCGCCGATGGTGCTCGCCCCATATGGTCTCCATCACGACCTATTGGCTCTACTGCAGAAACGTCTCAACCATCCTCCGCGGCCAACGGCACTCTGCGATTTGTTGAAGCAGGGTGGGGAGGAAAGCCAGCCACCAACGTGGCCACCCAACGGAGCGTCGTCTTGCGATGGCGAAGCCGAAAGCCTTCTCCTGCTTTCCAGGGGACAGGTTCGAACGTGCACGCAACGAACGGCACATGGCAGGATCGGGATCACGTGTCTGGAACATCCGTCCGCACAGTTTCGCACGAGCAGACGGCCAGCCCCTTCGACGATCCGTTCAGCGACAAACTCGCTCAGAACGCTGAGCCCGAAATGAAACTGCCGGCGTTTGAACAATCGAAGCCCAAGATCGACGAGGTGCTTCAACAGGCTACCGAGCCCGCCCTGACGATCGAAGCTCCAACAGAGCAGCCTAGTGCCGCAGGGGTGCCGTCGGAAGCTCCGCCTGGGCAGATGGAATTGCCAGCCGAGCCGGCTCCGGCCATTCCCGCAGATCCGACTGCAAAACCCGCGGAGCCATCCATACCACCGCGTGGTCTGCCGTTTGAAATGCCAACGCCCCCTGCCAAGACCGAGACGGGAGAACCAGAGGCGCCCGCGCCGCCGCTGGACCTGTCGCCCGCATTCGAGTCACCGATACCTCCGACGCTGGATGACGGTGGAACAGCGGAGAAGAAGCCTTGCAAAAGAGTCTACAACGAGCGAGATTGCTGCGAGGAAGAGCGGAAGTGCAAGACGGCACGGCTCGCGTTGCGGCAGAATTCAATCAAGAATATTTCGTTGGATATCACGGCATCCTTCAAGCCGGACGCAGAATCCAGCGAGGAGGAGTTGGAGGCACGTAGCACTCAATTCCGCTTGATGGGAGCACGCAAGTGGCGGAATCGTGCAGGTCAGGTCGTTGCTGACGGACGAGTAAGCGATATCCACAGCCGTCGGGCAGTAATCACCGAGAGTGACGGGACGATTGAAGAGATTCCGCTTGGCGTTTTGAGCGACGACGACCTCTGTTTCCTTGCGGCATGGTGGGGCGTTCCGACGGAATGTACGCTGGGCGACGACCAGTTTGCGTATCGACAGTGGGAGCCGGTTACGTTTTCCTGGAAAGCTTCGGCTCTGTGTCACAAGCCACTGTATTTCGAGGAACGTCAACTTGAGCGATACGGACACACAACGGGTCCCTTCTTTCAGCCAGTGCTATCCGGGGCTCATTTCTTCTTGAACGTCGCTGTAATGCCGTACAAGATGGGTATCAATCCACCCAACGAGTGCCAGTACGCGTTGGGCTACTATCGTCCGGGAAGCTGCTCGCCGTGGTTGTTACCACCGACACCGCTTAGCGTGCGGGGCGGTCTGATGCAGGCGGGGGCTGTCACCGGACTGATATTCCTCTTCCCTTGATATTTCAAAGTCGGGAGCGATTGGTAGGGCAAACGGCGGAGTGTCGCAAGACACTCCGCCGTTTCGCGTTTCTTGCCGAGCGTCCGCGTTGTCGCTCGTCTTTGATTCCGCTATTGTCCGCACACGCCGCCTTCGACGTCAGGCCCCCCGACCATCGCACACAGTGTTTCGTTTTGATATGATTAGTGTGCTTCAACGTGGGCCGCCCGCCTCCGGAGGATTCGGACATGCGTTTGAGGCAAGCGAGCTCCACTTCTACCCAACGACGAGGGACGAAATTCATGCCCGAGTTAGGTGTCAACATCGACCACGTAGCCACCGTACGTCAAGCGAGACAGACGTACGAGCCGGATCCCGTTTGGGCTGCCGCCCTGGCGGAGCTCGGCGGCGCCGATGGCATCACTGTGCACTTACGCGAGGATCGCCGCCACATTCAAGATCGCGATTTGCGATTGCTGCGCGAAACGGTGACGGTCAAATTGAACCTGGAACTTGCGTGCGATCAGCAGGTCTTGGACATCGCTTGCGAGGTCGGCCCCGAACAGGCAACGTTGGTCCCAGAGAAGCGCGAAGAAGTGACGACCGAAGGCGGCTTGGATGTCGTTTCTAATCGTGAAGCCGTCGGGCGGGCTGTGCGGCAGTTGGCTGACGCGGGAATCCACGTCAGCCTGTTTCTGGACCCCGACGACGCCCAGATCGAAGCGGGGGCGGAACTGGGTGCTCGGGCGGTAGAACTGCATACCGGTCAATACGCTTTAGCCGGCGGCGAAGAACAGCGAAAGGAACTGAAATCGTTGATTGGCGCCGGACGGCGTGTGCGCGATTTGGGTATGGCGCTCCACGCAGGACACGGCCTCACCTGCCGCAACGTCCAGCCGGTAGCTCGGATTGAAGGTATGCACGAGTTGAATATCGGTCACAGCATCATCTCGCGAGCCATCATGATCGGGTTGGAGCGAGCCGTTCGCGAGATGAAGGAACTTGTTCGCGGGTAAACTGCCGCAGCCTCACCCTTCACACTCGCGGCTCTTGACCTTATCATGATGGCCAACCGTACCTGCGGTAGTCTCCTTTCCCTCTAGCCCCGTGCGTGTGCTATGCCAAGAAAAGGTTCTGATTTCGCTGGATTGTCCGTCGCATTGATCACTCCGTTTCGCGACGGCGAGGTCGACTTTGATACGCTCCGCTCGCAAGTTGAATTCCAGGTCGACGCGGGTACAAATTGCCTCTGTCCAGTGGGTACGACGGGCGAGTCTCCGACGCTTTCCCACGAGGAACACGAACGCGTGATTTCCGAGGTTGTGCAGGCCGCGGCTGGGCGCATCAAGGTGATGCCGGGCACCGGCTCGAATAGCACGGCCGAGGCGATACGTTTCACCACATGGGCGGCAAAGGAAGGTGCGGATGCGGCGCTTCTGGTGGCCCCCTACTACAACAAACCGTCGCAAGAGGGATTCTATCAGCACTACAAGACGATAGCCGAATCGGTCGATATACGCCTGTGCGTCTACAACATTCCGGGACGCACTGGCAAGAACATCGAACCGGATACGATCTGCCGACTGGGCGAGCTAGAGAATATCGCCATGGTTAAGGAGGCGACGGGGTCGCTCGATCAGGCGTCGCAGATTCTGGCCGCAAGCGATTTGACCGTACTGAGCGGCGACGACAGCCTCACCGTGCCACTGATGTCGATCGGTGGTGAAGGCGTGATATCAGTGGCGGGGAACATCGTCCCGCAGGATATGATCGCCACGGTCAGTGCCTTCCTGTCGGGCGACTGCGAGAAAGCTCGCGAAATGCACCACAAGCTGTTCCCACTGTGCCGCGACATGCTTGGCCTAGCCACGAATCCCATCCCCATAAAAGCGGCCATGAAGATGTTGGGCCGGGACACCGGTGAACTGCGACTGCCCATGACGCCACTGGACGGAGCGGGCGAAGCGAAGTTACGCAGTACACTGACCGCGTACGGCCTGTTATAACGCCGCGCTTGCGGTTTGGGCCGTACGTCGAAGAGGGTTAGATCGGGACAACGGGTGATTACAGCGCGTCGGATGTCTCTATGGTGCCCGCCACGGTTACGGCATTCGGCGAATCGACGCCCCATGGTGGTACTTCGATCACAACTCGAATCCCCGCTTGCGAATTAACGCCGAGAGCCGCGTCGTCCACCTCATCGTACGGAGTGATACTCCAAATCAGGAATTCTCGCCAGTATCTGCTCGTTTTGAACGAGCCTCCGACGGTACCGAGAGTCCCTAGTTCACCGGCCGTACCGGGGCTGGATTCCAACGCTTCCCACCAATCTGACTCCTGACGCGACGGTCTAGGCGCGAAGACCCATTCAACCACGTTCGTGTGCATTTGGAAGATGTGCCAAGAATTGCCGTGACCACTTGGCTGCCCATCCGGGCTATAGCACGGCGGCAAACTTCTCCCGTCCGCGCTGCTGTCAGCCCCCAACTTCACATGTTCCGCGAGGACCTCCTGCAAGAACGCGGTGAGCACAAGTAAAGCGTCTGCTTTGTCCGGCGACGGCCAGTTCTGGCTCGCCTCGAGAATCTGCAATACATCGTCCTGCGTACCGGAAAACTGCCCGTCGCAGCCTGCCTGCTCCCAAAGTTGCTGACCCAGCTTGCGCAGCGGTACCGCGCCTTTTCCAGCGCCCGTGTCCACGGGTACATCAGCCCAGCCGCTGCGCAGCCAGCCGTTGAAGTGGCGGCTTTCCGGGTCACCGGCACGGCATGCGTATTGCCATTCATGATGCGACGGCAGCCGAAACACGACAGGCACGCCTCTGTGGGTCGTCAATTCAGCCTTTTCCTTCAACTTCCTGCAGAACTCGCTGGCCTCGGCGAATGACAACAGAAAGATTGGATTCGAAGATGGGACCTCGGAGAATTCATCACCGAACTTGTTGTCTCTCGCTCGCATGCGTATTTCGTTGTACTTCGGAAAACCGACGATGGTCGCAAACTGCTTCTGAGTAATATCACACTCTGAGATAAAAAAGCCGTCTGGAAAATCGACTTGGACGTCGTTGGGCTCGCGCGGGTCGCCCGGAAAGAAGGATCCGGATGGACAGAACCGGAAACGGATGATCACTTCGCTGCCGGCTATGTCAGAAATGACAACCTCTTGCAGAGCACCCGGGGCAGGTTTCGCCGCCGGGAGAGTATTCGGTGTTCGTCCATTCGAAGTTTCACCTTCTGGTGCTGTTGGTGGTGTTGCTGGTGTGCACGAACAGACGACGAGACTGAGGAACGCGATAACGCCGACTGAGAAAGGGCGACCGCTCGCCATGGAATCCCTACTCCCATCTCGCGTTTGTTGCATCACGATGCTTCCCCCAAGATATCAATTCGACTCATGAACCGTTGCACGCGCGAAGCGGTATATTTTGAGATCGACATGGTTGCACCGACAGCGGGCGTGGGCTGAGTATCGCTGCTGCCCCCTGTAGCCAGGACCTCGCATAGTCAGAGTATGAGTACTGGCCGAAATCCTATTGTAGGGCTGCGTTCGTTTCCGGACAATGAGCGCCGGCCGCCTACATCACACTGACCTCGACGGTCTTTGTACGACCCGCCGCGATACGATTTTGAGTATGGATCCTCCCGA
Source organism: uncultured Pirellulaceae bacterium (assembly GCA_964617665.1). Taxonomy (GTDB): domain Bacteria; phylum Planctomycetota; class Planctomycetia; order Pirellulales; family Pirellulaceae; genus JADHUC01. Next base: position 1,756 of record CAZUAH010000572.1, on the reverse strand, counting down.
TCGATCCGCAGATACTCGTCCACGAATTCGTTACCTGTGGGGCTGTACACATAACCAGGTTTGAGTCTCGAATACAGGCCGTCCGCGTACCGGTCCAAGCACCATTCACTGACATTGCCAGCCATATCCCATATGCCACGCCAGGATCTGTCCAAGTTTTCGGCGGGCTGCAGAGCACGGGCGGCCCCGCCGTCGCCCTCCTCAGCCCATGCGTAGAATCGCTCGTCGTCTGGCCACGGATAGATTTTCGGCCAACTCCCGCGCGCCGCGTACTCCCATTCGATTTCGGTCGGCAGCCGAAGCCTATACCCAGACTGTTCGCTGGCCCATTTGCAGAACTCTCTCGCTTCGTGCCAAGTCACGTTCGTGACGGGCAGTTTCAGATCAGACGGGCCTGTTCCCGTACCATTGCCTGTATTGGCTGCACTAGGCGGCAAACCGTTTCGTCCCCGTCCATCTGTGGCAAGACGGTGCCCGCGAATGAATGCGGCGTACTGTCCCCTGGTTACTTCTCGATCCAAAATGAAGAAGCCCGGGCTGACAAAGATTCGGACCTGCGGCTGCGTGTTGTGACCAGCCATAGGGTTGTGGAGGATCTTCGTCAACCGCTCGATTTCTGCACTGGAATAGCCAATGGAGAAATCGCCGGCCGGAATGAAGACGAACCGCAGAGGTTCCTCCGAACCCGGTACTGGAACCTCCAATTGGCTCCTCAGCAGACTACCATTTTGTCCCGCTACTCGGTCCACAGCCGATTGAAGTCGGGCCAATCGATCCAGAAACGATTGGAGCTTGTCGTGATTTTGGCGTTGGTGTTCAGCCACATCCTCGGCTAGAGCGCGGATCGCTTCGTCGATATCTCGTTGTGATGCGACCTTCGACGTAGCCCTCTCGACGGTTTGCTTCTCTTCCTCTTCTTCTGTCGGCGAACCGATGGGGAGTTGCGTCGATCCGACACTCCTGGGTATCGCTCGGTTGTCGCGTTCGGTTTGGCCGGGGCGAGAAGACAGCGTGTGCGCCGGATGTGGCCGTAGCGACGCGTTGCGAGGTGCTGTCCCTGCCCCGCCCTGCTGTGGTTGAAGGAATGGAACGTGGCCAGCGCCCCACACGGCTGCGGCAAGCACACCCGCGATGCAGGTCAAACCTAATAATGCCGGTCCCGTGCGAGTACGAGTTGTACCTTTCGTTCGCTCTGGCCGGCGCAACGTGTGTTTTCCGGACTTCGCGCGCACTGCGGCTGGAGGTCGGAGTTTGCTGCCGCAATTCTGACACTCGATCTCTCTATCGCTCAACTTGGACGGGACCCAGTAGGCATCTCCGCAATTCGAGCATTCGCACGCGAGGTACAGTTCAGAACACACGCGGCAACTGTATTCAGAGCCGTGTGATTGCTGCCGCTCCATTGGCGCATCGCATCGTGGGCATTTCATCTGGTCCTCCATCGGTTCTGCCCTCCAAATCGTAGTTATCGATACCCTCCTAGCCGACTTGCCCAGACGTGTCAAGAGAGGATGCGGTTGAGAAACGGAAGCGACGTGTCAGGTATCCACTGCACTAACCACGGCGTCAAATGGGTCGACTCTGCTAGCCGAGATAGCGGGCACGACCGATCCCACTAAGCTGCAGACAAAGGCAACAAAGACAACGATTCGCCAATCCTCGCGGAAATCCAACGTGGCATTGGCAACCGGCTTGTATTGTACCAGGGGGGGGGGGGGGGGGGGGGGGGGGGGGGGGGGGGGGGGGGGGGGGGGGG
>CAZUAH010000571.1:0-8835 GCA_964617665.1 uncultured Pirellulaceae bacterium | reverse complement strand
TGCCAATTCCGCTTTCGTGGTACAGCAACCCGTCGTCGGTGATCGTCGGGGTCGATCGAGTTCCCGGATAGCTCCTGGCCCACGCCTTGCCGTTTTCTCGAGTCCAGACCGTCTTTCCCTCCAGGTCCAGCGCGGTAATCACACAATCCTCGTCGACCGCTCCGGTGGTGTAGATCCTGTTGCCGACGATGGCAACCGTCGAGTACCCCTCACCAATCCCGACCGCTTCCCAAATACGTGAAGGGCCTCCTTCGGGCCACGTTTTCAGCAGCCCTTTGTCGGTTGACCTGTTGTCGCGATTGGGGCCGTGAAACTGAGGCCAGTCGGCCACGCATATAGACGCAGTGGCGATTGTCAGAATCAGCGATAGTGCGTATTTCATTGTGGGAATGTCCTTCGATGGCGTTTCGAAACTCCTTACTCCACTCTCATCTTCTTGACCTTCTCGTCGGCGAGGACGGCAGCGCTCACGCCCGCCAATAACGCACGGTCTTCGTTGGTGTACGTGGTGTCGCCGGCGAGGGTTTTGATGTTGCTGTCGATCTCGGCGGGGAAGCGCATACCGATCGTGAGCATGTGGACGCGTTCGTCCTGGAGCGCGTAGCGGATTGCCGCGTCAGGCAGTCTTTCCAACTCCTTCTTACCGAAGCCTCCAAGCATACCGGCCCCCAGGACTTTCATCGCGACGATGCCCATTTGATGTTCATGCGCCTTGGCCAAGCAGGCGTTGCGCAGCTCCGTCGTTCGGGGAGAAAAGAGCCGACTGAACCCGCGCGGCAAGTATCCGTACGCCAACATGCACAGGTCGAATTCACCAGTGGAAATTAGAGCCAGTGCCTTGTCGAAGTAGTGGTGCGCCGAGAAGCCTACAAAACGGACCAGGCCCTTGTCGCGGGCCTTGACGAGTTCACCGTGGACCTCCATGCACTGCTCAACGGTCATCTGCTCCACGCCGGGCGTGCCGTGAATCAAAATGGCGTCGATGTAATCCGATTGGAGTTCTTTCAGGTTCATCTCGACTTGCCGAGTAGCCTCTCCCTTGGGCACTTTCGTGAAGCGTCCATCCGGTTTGGATACGTCCCAGAAGTCCACCTTGGTGGTAATAAAAACGTTATCACGCACATCCTTCAAGGCTTTGCCGATAACCGTCTGGCTGTCACCATAGGTGTAGCTGATGGCCGTATCGAAGTAACGGATGCCGCTGTCGTACGCGTGGCGAACCAGCTTCACACGGTCTTCGTCGGACAGGGGGTTTCCCCATTTCTTCGGCAGCGCGGCACCGCCGTATCCAAGCATCGGCAATTCCACTTTGGTCTTGCCCAGCTTCCGCGTTGGCAGAGCGTCGGTGAAAGCGATTTTCCTATCGTCGGGTACACCCCCCTGAACGGCCATTGTTCCCAGCAGGGCAGCCGCGGCGGTTGCTGTGACTCGGCCCCCTCTCTTCATGAAATCGCGCCGATCCAATCTACTGTCTTTTGCTGGCATCCTGATTACTCCCTTCTCATAACAGTCGAAAGCTCACTGGCGTGCTTCGAGATAGTCGAGATCTTACTTCGGTGTTGCTTCCATATGGGGATAACGGTAATCGGCCCCTTCTTGCGTCGACACCTTGGCTGTCGAGCCGTCCTTCACGTTGTAGATGTACAACGACGGGCTCGCGTGGTAGACGATCACTTGCTCGTCTTTGGACCAACGCGGGTAGGCGAACCAACGGTTTGCCCCCTCCTCGTTGGCAAAGGCCTTCGCATTCGTGATCGAGGGTTTCTTGGCGTCGAAGTCGGCGATGTAGAGTGTGCGTCCGGGGTCTCTGTATTGATATCCCTTCTGAAACTCGAAGCAGACCTTCGTCTCGCTGGGCGAGATGCTGACGCGATCCAGTATTCCCTTCTTCGCGAGCTCACAATCGATGCGCTCGAAACTGGGCTCGCCACCGGGCTTGGGCGTCATCAAAAAATAGCCCCAGCCCTGTTTTGGGTGTGCGCATTGCACGAGAATCCTTCCGTCGATCAGACAAGTGTATGCCCAGGTGTGGTAGCTCCTGTCGGTCAACGCGATCTCCTGACCGGGCTTGTTGCCTACCTTGCTGGCCATCACTTGGAAGCTGACCCTGTCCGGATGCTTTCGGTTCCAAATGGGCGTATTGGTTCCGTCGCGCGTCCAGGTTTGATTGAAATCCGTGTGCGTGCCATCAGTCAGCGGATGCAAGCCCGTGCCGTCAACATTGATAATGTGTATCTGGGTCTTCCAGTTGGTCACGACCGGGTCATTCTTCAATCGGCGGAAGAAGACGAGCATGTTGCCGGTTTTCGACCAGGACGGCTTGAAGTCCTGGTGTCCCGCCGTCAGCGGTTTGCCGTCGGGCGTGCCGTACTCGTTGACGTGGATTTCGCCGTTACGGAAATACGATCCCCGATAACCCGTGCCTTTCGCCTCTGATTCATCGCTCTTGCCGCCCTTTTCGGCCAACAGAGCCGCAATCTTCGGACGGGCCGACTTGATCTTCTCAAGATCCAATTCCAATTTCAGATATACCCCGATCCCCTTATAGACCCCTTCCAGTTCCTCGCTCCATTCACCATTTACCGTGTCCAGCGGAGTCTCCGATCGATCGTTTCGGGCATTCAAATCCGCCCCTTTGGCGACCAGGGATTTCACAACTTCGATATGCCCGAGAAATGCTGCCATATGCAGCGCGGTCGAGCCTTCATTGTTCCCGATATTCGGCTTGGCCCCTTTGCTCAGCAGTAGCCCCGCAGCATCACTTTGCCCCGTGAGCGCTGCCGCCATCAACGGTGTCAAACCTATCGATGGCGCCTTGGTATCTATGCCGTTCCCTGCCGCCAGTTGCTGCTTAATAGCTTCCAGGTTGCCTTTCGAGGCGGCTGTCCAGATGTCGCCCGTTTCTTCCGCAGCCTCTGATAGCAGCCCTGTGAAACCGAATCCTGCAAACAATGCAGTTACCGAGACAAGTGCGCTAATTCGTGTCATTGAGTATCTCCTTTCCGATATCTCATCATTGAACTCTGTAGACGCCTCTTTCTGTCAGATGCCGTCCCGTGCGATATTCGCGACAAGGACGCTGGCTCTGGTGATCCTAGGGCGCGTCTTATTCTACGCGGATCAAGACGGCAAGTCAGTCGTGTTTTCGTATCGGTTTGTATCCTCCTCAATCGGTCGAACAGACGCGTGATGCCACATCCCGCTCATGGAGGAATCGGTTATTCGAGCCCCACTCGAGGATGGAGAACCGCCACAGCTCGCGCTGTTGTTCGATGTCCCATGAACGACGACCTTTATGTCCGCAGAGTGCGGAAAACCATCCGGTTCGAACGCAAGTCTTGAGGTAGGGGCACCGTCGCAGCGCAGTTCGTATATGGTCTGCCCGCCAATCGCCTCAACAAGAACAAAGGCGGCAGTTCCACATTCATGTGATTCCCGCTTTTTCCCGAGGCGTGAAACGCATCTGCCACAGGAGTTGTCGTCCTGAGCCCGCGGTCCGTTGAACGCCGTGAGCCGCCCGACTAAGATGCATTCGTGGTGGGTGAGGCCATGCAGCAACGAGGTGATCATGCGAGCAGCAGACATTCGAAAAGGTGTGTTGAAAGGAAAGAAGTTTCCGGTCGCGATCTTTCTATCCGCGATGCTGAATCTGTGGGCTCATCACGATTCTGGTGAGGCTGCAGATGGCGCCGATCAAAGACCGGCCGATCTCCCCGTGCCGTCGGAGTCCCGTCCCACCGGCGGCGCGTCCCATGACCTCGCCCGCGGCCTCGTGGGCCGCTGGACCTTCGATGAAGGCAAGGGAACGATCGCGCACGATTCCTCGGGGCGGGGCAACCACGGCACTGTCATGGGTGGCGCGAAATGGGCCGAGGGTAGAATCGGCGGGGCACTGGAGTTCGACGGACAGGACGACTTCGTGTCGATTCCCAACGAGAGCCGTTTCGACATCACTGGCAGCATCACGGTATCGGCCTGGATCAGAGTCGAGTCGTTCACGAAAGCGTGGCAGTCCATCGTGACCAAGGGGGATCGCGCCTGGAGGCTGCACAGGGCGAACGACACGAGAAGTGTGGGGTGGGCCTGCTCGGATCTCTCGCGTCAGCAGGTTGGCGATCTATACGGAAAAATAGCCGTCACGGACGGCCAGTGGCACTACGTCGCCGGAGTTCTCGACGGGACGAAGACATCGATCTTCGTGGATGGCGCGCTGGACGCGTCGACGAACTCTTCACCGAGCATCAGCGTCAACGATTTCTCCGTGCTCATCGGTGCGAACGCACAGGTCAAGGGAAGGCTCTTTCATGGCCTCATCGACGATGTCCGCATCTACGATCGCGCTCTCTCCGTCGATGAATTGCGGGCGTTCTCCAGAGGAGGCGGAGCCGCGGCGCAGCCCCCGCCGAGCCAGGCCGTTACCCGAAAGCCCGACGCTGACCGGAAGGGTGTTACGACGGCGGGTCGTGTGAAAGTCGCCCGGATCGTGAGACCCGGTAGCTGGTCCGAGTTTCGAGGGCCACGCGGTGACGGCCATTCGGACTCGGAGGGCCTTCCCCTGCGGTGGAGCGAAAGCGAAAACATCACCTGGAAGACGCGGATTCACGGCAGGGGTTGGTCGTCTCCCATCCTCTGGGGTAAACAGGTGTGGATGACGACCGCGACGGCCGACGGGCACAAATTATCCGCAGTCTGTGTCGATCGCGATTCGGGCAAGATTGTCCATGATATTCACGTGTTCGACGTCGAGCAGCCGCAACGTATCGCGTCCGGGAACAGCTATGCCTCGCCGACTCCGGTGATCGAGGAGGAACGCGTGTACGTTCATTACGGAACGTACGGAACGGCCTGCCTGGATACCGCGACGGGGAACAGGGTTTGGGAGCGCCGCGACCTGAAATGCGACCACGAGTCCGGGGCCGGACCCGGCAGCTCTCCCTGTCTCGTGGGCGACCGGTTCGTCGTCAATGTGGATGGACGGGACGTGCAGTACGTTATTGCACTGAACAAGGCCAACGGGAAGACGGTGTGGAAGACGGATCGCTCCGTCGACTTCAGCCAAACTCCCGTCAATCAGCGCAAGGCCTTTTGCATGCCGATCGTCGTCCCACGAGGGTCCGGTACTCAGCTCGTCAGCCCTGGAGCCAAGGCGTTCATCGCCTACGACACGGCTACGGGTAACGAATTGTGGAAAGTACGACACCGAGGCTTTTCGGTCGCTCCCCGCCCGGTCTTCGGGCACGGACTGATCTTCGCGCTCATCGATCATGACCGCCCGGAGCTCTGGGCCGTCCGGCCGGATGGGAACGGCGAAGTCACCGACAGCCATGTGGTGTGGAAGATGACGCGAGGTATGCCGTCGCGGCCATCGCCCTTGCTCATCGGTGACCTTCTATTCCTTGTGAATAATGACGGCATCGCCTCGTGTCTCGAAGCCCGAACTGGCGAACTCGTCTGGAAGCAGCGCATTCAGGGCAATTACTCGGCATCCCCGGTCTACGCTGACGGCCGAATCTACTTCTTCAACGAAAACGCGGTCGGTACCGTGATCAAACCTTCCAGAAAGTTCGAAGTCCTGGACGTCAATCCCTTGCATGAAGAGCAACTCCTGGCGAGCCCCGCCGTTGCCGGAAGATCACTCTTTGTCCGGACCGAGAAGCATCTTTATCGTATCGAGGAACCCGTGGGGCCAAAATGATTTTTTTCATGCATCTTGCGACGCGGAAAATCCAGGTGGCTGGAATAACGCCCATCCATATCAAGATGCAGTCGCGCGCATCGGTGAAAACGACCGCAGTTGGACAACTTCCGTTTGTGCGCTCGGTCGCACCCACCGGTGCTAGATGCGCTGACAGCTTTGCGCGCTCGGGCCAACCGTCCGGGTGCCGAAACCGCATGGTGCCAAGTGCCTCAGCACAAAACGACCTTGGTGGCCCACTCCAAGTGCACAAGGAGTTGTCGTCCTGTATCACGAACGGCTTCTCGGCCCTGCCGGATCAAGGAAACCAAGAACTTCTTCAAGGGCACGGCGGCGCGGCGGAGAGAGTACGCGCCAGACCGCTGGGAAATGCGAGCGGATTAGCGGCAGCGAAACCCGGTTTATCCGCACGAATCCCCCGAAAAACCCGAAATTTCACGCTGCACCACCCGTCCGAGCATCTCCGAGCCTCAACCGTCCGCGATCTGGTGCGTTCGCTTCCGTCCGCCGACGCCTAAACCCGGAAAGAACCGGCAGATGGACGAAGAAACCGCCAGCAGAAGGCGGCCAGAAGTGTGCGAAAAGGCACCAAATAATTGACAGAGCCCGCGCCGGAGAGCTATTCTCAGAGCGCGGTGGACATTGAAAAACCCATCAGTCAGCGGGAACTTTGTCAGGCTGAACACGGCAGCAATCGAGGGCATAAGGGTGAGTCGTAAGAGAGACCCATACATCGAACTTAGGTACTTTTGGGAAGCCCCAATCGGAGAGAAGCCAAGAGCGATAAAGAAACACGTCCCATTTACCACCGCAAAGGTCCCTCGACGCTTCCTTGAAGAGTTCGGTACCGGCGGCCCATTTGCGTATCAGTGCTCACATCGTCTTGAAGGTCGTGACGAAGCGACCTCTGGCGTCTGGCCGATCTCGCATTGGCGATGTGAGCGGAGGCTCGGAAATATCGGGCGTTCCATTTGGGGTTCTGACAAATCGCTACGCGAGGCAACAGCCGAGACTTGGGCGACTGCAAAGCTGATAAGATTGTTCTGTTACGTTCGTGTTCCTAGTGCATTGCTTGTTACCCGGTTGCTCCAGAATCATCATGAAGTTCGTTTCGCGTTAGAAATCACGAGAGACTGGTACGACCCTCACGACGGTTTCATACCACCGCTCAGCGACACGCCGGTGTTTGTAGCTTCACATGCCGTGCCTCTTGGAGATTACTGGCCTGGGGAAGATTCGTTTGTATTCCCAAATTCATGGGGACGGGAGTGGGGGCATGATGGATCCGGTGCATTTCCTCGTAAAGACTGGGATCGATCGATTGTAGACGCATGGCACACCATGTTGCGTGGGCTTGATGGGCCATCGAGTGAATACTCTGTTCCTGTTCGACGTGGGTGGAAATGGGAAGTCCTTGGCGATCTAGCGGTCCACGGTCGGGAAATCTACGACGCCAAGAATGACGAGTTTCTGGCATGGGCATTCTGTGTTGTGCGAGACGGGTTTCTGGATGTTGATGAGTTCTTTGTTTGGCCGGATGAGCGCAGGAAGGGATACGGCCGTGAACTAGCCAATATGGTGCTTGAGCTCGCGGCTCAACTGAAGAAACCTATCAGACAAATAGTCTCCTTCGCGGATACGGAACAGGCGAGCCGTGATGGTGCAGAGGCGGTTGCCGGAATGTTGAACGTTCGCTTAAGCGAAGCTGATGTTCGTTGGGCTTCAATGATTGGAACGACTGACGTCCAGCCAACTTCAACTCGCGATTGGAAGCCGGCTCGCCCCGCTTCGCTTTTGGAATTCCTTCGACCACGCGTCGAACCGCCTGTTACGGAACCGCGGCAGTATTCCGTTTTCTTCGGCACGAACCGAAAACCGAAGAATGCCAGCAACGCATCCGATGGCTTCTTGAACGAAAGGGGGGATCAACTGTCACTAGGGACTTGCCTCGTTGAGATCCCCAAGTCACACATATTTGGATCAGTCGGACGGAGTTGGCTCCGAATCTGCAAGAGAGCGGACAGCGACCAGAGGCGGATTGTGTACACTGAAGCTCTTGATGAAAAGAACTTCATCGCATTCTCTAGCAGCCTGGCTAATAAACATGGCGAAGATTGTCGCAAGTACGGCAACACCCCACAGAACTTGCTGTTTGTTCACGGATACCGGAACTCGTTTGAAGATGCAGTTCTCTGTGCCGCACAACTTGGCTTTGACCTTAAGATCCCTGGCTGTACGTTTCTCTTCAGTTGGCCATCTGGAGCGAGCCTGGAGAAATACGCGGCCGATGAAGCAACGATTGAAACAAGCATCCCTTGCCTGAAGCAGTATATCGATCTGTTGCTCGGTGAATTTCCGAACATTCCGCTGAATATCATAGCGCACAGTATGGGAAACAGAGCCGTGCTTAGGCTATTTGAATCACTAGCCTCAGATGAAAATATTCCCGGTATCCTTGGCCAGTTGATCTTTGCGGCACCAGACGTTGACGCCGAATTATTTCAGCAGAAGGTTACAACGTTCAGCCACCTGCCTCGCCGCATGAGTACTTACGTCTCGCGTGCCGATGCAGCTATTCAAGCCTCTAAGTTTCTTCACGGCTATCACCGTGTTGGGCTTGCCCCGCCGGTCACGGTCACACCAGGAGTCGACACGATTCTCGTCGAAGGATTCAATCTGTTTGATTTTTTGGGACACAACTATTTCGCTGAGGCAGAAGCAGTCCTTCATGACATGTTCAATCTGATTCGGTACGGCAGTCCGCCGGAGGACCGCCCTCGACTAGAGGCCTCGCACGAGCAGACGGATTTGCCCTTCTGGTGCCTACGCATGTCGTGACCCTCAAGGGGAAGAGAAGGACAGACGCATTTGGATCTTACTCCGCGTGTCCTGATCACCCTTCCTTTGCCACTTCTGGCACCAACGAGCAGATACCCGGCGATCTGGAGCAAATTGCCGGTCGGCCAATGTGCACGTGTCACATCGTCTCTGAAGTTTGCGCGACCAAGCAGATCTGCTCGGTGTGATCTAGTTGATCGCGCGAAACGGTGGGTTTTCAGCTCTAGCCACAGTTGCCGCCAAGTGACGTATCCGGCGGCGCACTCTGCGAGCGCGTGGCCATGAAGTAGCGGCTCGGATTT
>CAZUAH010000570.1:0-8853 GCA_964617665.1 uncultured Pirellulaceae bacterium | reverse complement strand
GAGGGTCCGTCCCACCTTCCCCCCGCTGCTGACGCCGCTGTCCCGCCTCATAGTTCCGCAGTGTGCGTTTGAACACGCGAAACAGCCAGGTTCTGAACCTACACCGCGTTGGATCGTGTTCCCATTCGGGCACCTTTTTGGCAGCCGCCGCCAGCACGTCTTGCGTCAAGTCCCGTGCATCGGCATCGTGGTGAAGCTCTCCCAGGGCCGTCCGATAGATCAACCGTTTGTAGATCTCGTTGAACTCGGACCAAGCCAAGTCATCCTCCTTATCACACAGGCGTACCATCAGACTCGCGCGTGTCTCTATATCCCACATAGATTTTCCCTCACGGTTGGGCCGGAGACCTTGGTCAGCCGAGTCAGGCTTGAACGAAACACTGTTCAGACAAAGCGAAATCTTACAAGAATTATCAGAATAATCGCCAGAATTCTCAAGAAAAGAGGGCAGTCAACGGTCTCCGCGGGACCACATGAATTGTATTTGCGGTGGGAACGCCTCAACATCCAGAAACTGGGGACGTGAATCGCGGGCAGGTCACCGATGGCGAATTGGATGCCGGCCAGATAGTGTTTCATCACCGCCGGATTCGTATAGGCCGTTTTGGCGTGACCGAGCGTACAGTAGAACACGCTGCCCTTGCCGTACGGCCGGATCCAACTGCCCACGTCCAGCGCTCCGCAACGATTTTCGCGGCTCGCCACGTGCCGGTCAAGTTGCCCCGGAGTAGTGACGGCATCGACAGTTCAGTTGGCGCGGCTCTCATTGTGACCAGTACCAGGCGTTGAAAACCGTTATCCAACTCATTAGCGTGAGCTTCGACGAATGACATGCAAATCACTCAAATTGAGCCGGGCAATGCGCGTTCTGCGAAATGCACTCCTCGTCGTTTGTGCGTCTATCGTTCCGGCGTTGGCAGCCTTCGCCGATAGAGAATTGCAGGCGCTCGACAAGGAGGATCTTTGCGGAAAGAGGTTCCGGTTTAGCTGGAAGCAGGATGCGGGAGGTGGTGTCAATGGCGTTGCCACACTTCGGCCGGACGGGACGATCGCGGGCATTTCGAGTCCCAACGAGTCAACTTGGCTCGTCGACGACAAAGGGCGACTGGTCTTCAAGCACAGAAACGGCACCGTATCAACCGTTTTCGATACGGTCGAACGTCGCGACGGCATGTATGTCTTCCAGGGTCCATTCCAGTTCAGAAAGGGCATCGTCCATCTGTTGGAAGAGATTGATGAACTCGCTGATTACCGAAAATCCACCGATGCGTTGAATAGGCTGATCGCCAAGTACTCCAGTCAGCAGATCATCGGCCTGGACATTGGCGAGACGCACACGTTCGGAACAAAGGATGGCTCCGAGCGGATGATTCGTCTCGTCTCGGTAGAGGAGATGCGAGACAGTGTAATCGGACTGGTAAGATCGGCCGATGTCGAGCTAGATGTCGATGGCAAGCGAGTCCGTTTGGTCAGTGCACCTTACATGTTGCCCACGGAAGTCGGCGGATTGAAGATCCAGGCCGACACAACGTCGGTTTGGAGCCAAATCCCCAAACGAGTGCAACTTTCGATCTGGGATGCAGCCGCGCCTCTTGTGCGATCGGATCGGTTCAGCTTCCCGATACGCGACTACCAGTTCTTTTCTCACGGCACGCAAGGCTACAACGAAGTCGTGCACCTCGGCCTGAGAGACGGCGATCCCCGAGGGCAAAGGTTCTATCACGACTACGGTTTTGACATCGCGGGGTATGAAGGTCGGGAAGTGATCATCAGTTGCACCGACGGTGGAGTCCAGCAGTTGCATCCGCCGAACGGTCGTCCGTGGTCCGTGCTGATCCAGGACAAAGATGGTTTCATTTGGGACTACGGCCACCTCGACTCGATTCCTCAAAACGTGAAAAGGGGAGCCTCGATTCGACGAGGCGACCCGCTTGGCGTCCTCGGAAAGACCGGGCCGTCGGGCAATTTCTCGCACCTACACGTTGGCACGTATCTTTCGGAAGCGGATGTCGGCCAGGGGCGGTCGAATCGGCGATTGAACCTCTACCCGTGGTTGGTGACCGCCTATCAACTGCAATATGGCGTTGGGCCATTGGCAGTGGCCCGCCCGCACCAGACGGTCGTCACGGGCGAGGAAGTCCGATTCGACGGCTCGCAATCCGTCCCCTTGGACGCACCGATCACATCGTACAAATGGCAGCTTCCCGATGGCAGTATGGTTGAGGACAGTATCGCGGAAATGGCCTTTGACAAACCGGGGACCTACATCGCGACTCTGCGCGTAACGGACAGCAAGGGCGGGGAAGATGTCGATTTTTGTCGAGTGAAGGTGTTCACGAAAGACGCAGTCGAGAAGAACATGCCGACGATCTTTATGACTCACAGTCCTACGCTGAATCTGAGCGTTGGCCAGACCGTCAGCTTTCGAATGTGGCTCCAAGCCAGGGAACCAAGCACCATTCAGGTCGATTTCGGAGACGGCACAGTTATTCAGGACTGTGCTTCCTATTCAGAAATCAAGCACAGATTCCAGACAGACGGCATCCACATCGTAAGGGCAAGTACCACGATCGCCGGGAAACCGATTGCGCAATGCCAAAAGCTGATCGTGCAAAACGCCAAACCGGATTAGAGGGGCCAAGAGGAATGCAACGATACTCGCTCGGTTACAGTCTCGTGTTGGTACTCTTTGTCTTTTGGCCGTGCGAAGCCGACGATTTCGCTTGGCATCCCGTTCCGCTTGACGATCAAGACATGAAGGCGCCGGACACCAGCGCTTGGCGTCCGTATCGGGGAGCGGAGTTGTCCAAGGTCGAAAGCCCGGAGACGGCTGGCCGGGTTATGCGGGTATCGGTCAAAGACGGCGAGTACGGTGGACTGATAGTACAGGCGACACCGCGAGGCGGTTTCGGCAATCGAGTCCGTGTGACGTTGCGCTACCGAGTTGTGCAGGGTGGGCCGGTCAAAGTGTATGTCGGCCCAAATACTTGGAACCAGACGGCCGCCGTGTTGACCAGCCGTGATTGGGAGACGGCCGTCATGGAAGTCGGGCTGCTGAGCGACTTTCACTTGGTGCTGCACATTGTCCAGGATGCGCCGGACGGTGTGTTCGAGATATCAAACGTGAAGGTGGCCGCGCGGGCTGCGGAGCGTGGCGTGCGCGAGGGACTTGGGCCGGTCGACGTGGCTGTTCAGGCTCATGTGCCATCGAACCCGTCCGCGGCATTTCGCCTTTGGGGAAATCCGCCTCCAACGTTGAATTTCGAGTTGATTGATGATGCGGTCTTCCCCGCAATACGATTGACGACGGCCGACAATGTAGATGCACGGGGGTGTCGGGCAGGGCAGCTTCTGGGCGCGTTGCCGGCCGGCTCGGACATCAAGGTCACGTGCCGTTGTCGCGTGTCTGCAGGCAAACGTGGCGAGCTTGGGCTTGGTCTCGGCGGCAACATGCTGGTCCGGACAGAAGTCGTCGGCGAACAGTGGACCGATGCGGTTGTGCATACGGTACTCGCACAGGACGGTACCGCTGAGTGGTTCGTGGGCAGCGCGGGCTCCAAACCGACGAACGTCTGGATTCGCGATCCGTGCGTCCGGGTCACCCTTCCTTCGCCCGTCGAGCCGGGCGTCGCGAGTTTGGGCGACGAACGCCGCCCCATTCGCTTCGAGACCGGCGATGCGAAGACGATCTACGTCCACCCGCCGTGGAAAGAGACCCGCCGTATCAAATGCCATCTGGAGTACACGAGCCGATGGAGCTTCCGTTTTCCAAGCACCCATGATGTGAAGCTCTCTGAATCCGGAGACAAGCTCGGGCTGAACTGGCGATTCAAGGAAGATCCGGTCAGCTACTCGGTTCGCATGCTGGCTGATCGACCGGATGCCGTGCTGGTCGAGGTGGCGCTGGCAAACAACGGGCAAGATCCGGTCCTGAATTTCCGACCGGGCTTCTGCCTCCAGATTGGCGGCGCGTTTTCACCGAAGACATTTGCCTACACAAGCATCCCTCAGGCTGAAAAGCCGTTTCCGCTTGTGAACGGACACCCCTTCATTGCGCGACCCGAATTGTGGCCTGGCATTGGGTGGGTACGTGCGCACAATCGTAATTCTGCAGTGTATCTTGAGCGAACCAGGCTCGCGAGCGAGTATAAGCCACATCGGAGCTTGATTGTGGAGACTGGAGATTTTCCTCTGCTTGCTCGGCGTCTGCCGGGACGCGACGCATGGATTGCATGGATCTGGCCCAATGCCTACGAGTATTTTGGCAACACACAGACGCCGTGCATGCACATGGACCCCGTGTTGCCCGAGTGTCCGGCTGGAGAAACACGCAGCATTTTCGGACGCTTGCTGTTCTTTGAAGGCACCTGGGATGATCTATTTGAGTGTGCCATTCGCGAGCGTACTGAACTGGCTCGGCACAGCGGGCTCAAATGAACCTGTCTGGACTGCCGCTATTCTACCTTCACCGTACACCGCGCCGGTTTGCTGGTGCGGAGTGGATTCGAGACGGTCAAATCGAACACGTAGGTACCGGGTTCGGTCGGGTAGAGGATAGGATCTGGCCATTCGGTACTGGAGAGCATCGCTTCGGGACCTTCGATCTGTCTCCAGACGTATCTGATCTCGCTTTTGGGAAAACCTCTCGGATCCGTGCTAGTGGTTCCGTCAAGCTGGACGATCGTGTGGGGCTTCACAATGGCCGGTGCCAGGGCGATCGCCGTAGGCGTCAACTGGCTATCGGCTCGAACGCTTACTCGGTCCTTGGCTATTTCTTCTCCCAGCTCTGCCGTGAGTTCAAAGGTGCAACTCCCCCACTTATTCATCACAACCTTCGCTTGGGCCGAATTCGGATTAGCAATGGGCTGACTGCTGCTTCCGCTCGCTCGTTCCCACCTGATCTTCGGTTCGCCTGTCTGGCCGACCACCGTCACTCTTCCATCTAGAATCGCCGTCTCGCCGATCCTCCTGCGTTGGTCCTTGCCGGCGTAGACGTAGAGCTTTCGGTTGGGATCAGCAACGGTCACGTCAAGGGTAGTGGTCTCTACAGGATCGACCGAGATACACTCAACCATTCGACCGTCAAGCTGCACTGCGACGTCGTATGGGCCGTGTTCTTCGATAGGATTTTCTCGGTCGCCGACAATTCGATAATCCAGAAGTGGCAGAGCCGCCTTTCCGTCGTCCCCGCTCAACGCCGAAGCGACTTCCTTGCCGTCTTCGTTTGCCGTGACCAGTGCGCCGGCGATTCCCTTTCCCGCAGGGTCAACAACGTTCACGTTCACCGTCCATCGAATGCTCGCGTCGATTCCTTGTCGACGAATTCGGGGATGTAGTGAACCAATCCTTCGGTAGTCGGTGTGGCCCACCAACTGGTTATCCAGGAAGGTCAGGTTCCGCGATTCGGCTCGCGAACTCTGGGCGAACAGCCAGAACTGGTAGTCCTGCGGATCGCCAATGGTCTCGAAGCGATTGTTGGCGAAATCGAACCCGCGGCCGCCGCTCCAGTCGACTCGCGCATGCCAGTGGTTCGTCTTGAAGATGTTATCGTGTACCTGAGTCAATGATCTCGGCTGGTTGCTGTACAGGTTGATGCTGGTGGCCCAGAATTCGCCTGCGTTCGGCTCGCGCTGGGCCACGATCGTGTTCTTGAAGACACGGTTGGCCGAGTTCGTCCTGACGGAGAAGTCCAGCGGAGCGGCGTCGCCGTAGCCCTCCGCCGCGACAGCGCGGCTGAAGTTGTGGTGTACCAGCGTGTGGCGGCAGCCTTCTAGTTTGATGCCGTGGGCGCGCGTGCGGGGGTATTCCGGATTTGGCTTCTCTTTAACGTCCACGATGCTATTGAAGAAGTCGATGCCGCTTCCCGTGAGATGGACTCCACGGCCCGCCTCCGGTTTGATCACGTTCGCATAGATGCGCATATTCGGGGCCGCGGCACCGATGGCGTAACCGTTTGTCGTGTAGCTGCGGTGACGGATGATGTTGTGATGCAGCAGCACAAGATGCCCGGTCAATTCGCGACCGCCAGCCACTCGGATCCCCCATTGCCCGCCGCCGTCGATGACGTTGTGGTGGATGTCTATGGGACCGCGGACGCCGGCCACGGTGATCACGCCGGTGCCTGGGTAGTGCCGGTCGGTGATTTCGCGGACCCTGCTGACACAGTGGTTGTCGTGAAGGTGGACGTCCGCGCACTCGCGGATGTACAGGTTGTCGGTATCTCGGCTGTTCACCTCGGTGGTGACATTCGAGATCTCAAGTCCCTGGCATCCCCGCACGTAGATGGCAAAACACGACCGTGCTGGCACAGGGCCGGCTGCATCCGTGACACGGCCGCTGCGCATCGTGAGCTTCTCGGCAACCGGTTGAGGCCCCTGGACAATGCGGCCGTTCCGCAACGTGAAGCGATTGCCGCCGCCAAAGCCTTCTCTCGCCACGCCTTTGAACGGCTCTTCACCACCGGCTGGTCTCAAGAACACGCCGCTCGAACGGTCCACGCCTACGGCCGTTCCGTACGTGACGGTGTGTCCGCCCAAATCAAGCGTAATGTCGTCGCCTTTGATCATGAACGCCGAGTGTTCGGCAGTCACGTCCTGTGTCAGTACATACGTGGCGCCGGTTATGTCGAGGACGCCGGGGGTGTCGATTTGGATGGTATCCTGAGCGAGGGCGTCTGGTAGTGCCATCAACACGGCAACCAACAGTAGCCCCCAAACGGTTGCCCGAGTGACCGTTTGTCGATTCATTGGAATCCCCTTCCGATTTGTGCCGCAGCCTTCGATGAACAGCGGGGCCCGAAGACACCGCGTCTCTATTTTCACGCCCAGACTCGCTAGCCGCAATGGTCTCTGCCAGAGAGATCGGAAAGCCTTCTCCTGTGCCACCGATTGTCCGAGCCCTGAACTCGGTGTAAGGTGCCAACATGCGATACCATGGTACGGTCGTCAGGCCTCCGAGTGAGGCTGACAGCTACATTCTGCAGATTACGTACGGGTGTTCCCACAACGGCTGTACGTTTTGCGGCACATACCTGGACAAGCCGTTTCAGGTCCGGCCTGTTGAGGAAGTGTTGGAAGACATCAAGCTGACGCGGGATATAATGCCCGACGTGATGCGCGTCTTCCTGGCCGACGGCAATGCGCTGGTGCTAAACACCGGTCGGCTCGTAACGATCCTTGATGCACTGAGTTCTGCATTTCCAGACCTGCGACGAGTGGGAATATACGCCAATGCCCGCGATTTGTTGAACAAGAGTAATGACGAACTGAAGTTGCTCCGCGAAAAACGTCTGCAGATCGTCTACCTGGGGTTGGAGAGCGGCAGCGACGAAGTCCTGCGGAGAATCAACAAAGGAGCCACGGCCGACGAGATGATCGAGGCAGTGCACCATGCCAAAGCGGCCGGCATTCGCGTTTCGATTATTGGCATTCTCGGGATCGGCGGTGCGGAGCTCTCTGCGGAACACACCGAAGCGACCGGGCGAGTGGTCAGTGCCATGGACCCGCCCTACTTCTCGCTGCTCACACTGATGCTGGTTCCTGGCACACCCCTTCACCAACAATGGCAGGAAGGCACATTCCAGCTTCCGGGCCCGGAAGAGATGCTCGACGAATTGCGCCAGATCATCCTGCACACAGAGGGTCTTACCCGTTGCCTTTTCCGTACCAATCACGCATCGAACTACGTGCCGCTGGCCGGTACGCTCTCGCGGGACAAAGAGACCTTGTTGGCAACGCTTGATGCCGCCTTGGCACGGGGCAAATCGGCATTGCGTCCAGAAGCTTGGCGCGGACTGTGATTTGCCACCGGCAAGACGCGCGTAGCGAGCTGCTGGATGGTATAGTGATCGCATTGGCAGCCGCCCAGTTGTGGCCGGCTAGCCGGTCTCACACAAAAAAAATGAAAGGGTGAGGATCATGAGAAAGCTGGCATTCGAGGGAAGACTGCGGTGGACGCGTTTTCGGGAGGGCGAAGCTCCTGCTGAGCCGGTTTTTTCCTGTGACTCTGCGGCTCGGCAGGAGCCTCGCCCTCCCGTTGCCCGACGAAACCCAGTGCGCCCCGACTTTTTGCGGACGTCTTGGCTCGTAATCATCGCTCTCGCCATCGGCCTACAAATCGCGAGCGCGCCCGTCGAGGCGGCGGATCAGGCGCCAAACAAGCCAAACTTCGTCGTCATCTTTATCGACGACCTGGGTTACGGCGACATTGGCCCCTTCGGATCGACGCTCAATCGCACGCCGAATCTCGACCGTATGGCCAAAGAGGGGATGAAGCTGACTTCGTTCTATGTCGCCTCGGCGGTATGCACGCCGTCGCGTGCCGCCTTGATGACCGGGTGCTATCCGTTGCGAGTGGGTCTGCCGCACGGATCGGGACATGCAGTGCTGTTTCCCGGCGACCATTGGGGGCTGCACCCCGACGAAATCACCATCGCCGAAGTGCTTAAGCAAGTGGGATACGCCACGAGTTGTTTCGGCAAATGGCACCTGGGAGATCAGCCCGGGTTTCTACCTACGGATCAGGGTTTTGACGAGTACTACGGCATTCCGTATTCCAATGACATGTGGCCAGGGCTGAAACGGTGGAAGTTCCCCAAGCTGCCGCTGGTGCGAGGTCGCGAGGTGGTGGGCGAGGTCGAGGACATGGACGAGCAAGCGGAGCTGTGCCGTTTGTTCACCGAGGCTGCGGTCAAATTCATCCGCCAACACCGCGAGGATCCGTTCTTCGTCTACCTGCCGCACGCCTTCGTTCACCATCCACGTCAAGCGAGCAAACGATTCATGGAGGGCACGAAGAACCCGGACAAGGTCACTGGCGGACAGATCGAAGAGATCGATTGGAGTGTTGGGCAGA
>CAZUAH010000569.1:0-8871 GCA_964617665.1 uncultured Pirellulaceae bacterium | reverse complement strand
GGTAGCGACCAGCAGTCTTCCACCAATATCGAACAGTACGCCGGTCCCGATCTCGTCATCGTCTGTGCCGGCGTCTATCTTGATAGGTACGGTGTAGTTGAAGACCGTGGGATAGATGATTTGAAACTCGTCGGATTCATTCATGGGCTTCGAGTGGCATAGGACTTTGATTATCAAACGTCGTATCTACTATACACGCCCGCAAAAGCATAAGCGATTCGTCGCAATAGACCGTCACACCTTCTCGTTGCAGTCGCTCGGCGATCTCGTCGGTGAAGTGGCCGTGAACGTCCTTGTCCAGCAACTCCCGCGCGGGGACGTCCGTTTGGCAACCGGCCCAGACTCGATCAAGTTACATCGTCTGATAGAATACCACATCGAAGACTAGCCAAGCCATCACCACCAAGGCCAAATGAGCTATGACCGACCGCCAACAGATCGCCGCCGACTGGGCCACCCGCGGCTTCAGTTGCGACCTCTGGACCGATGCACCGGGCCAGCAGTGGGAAGACTTCACCCACGCCACAGACGAGCTGGTGACCGTCCTGGAAGGCGACATGGAGTTCGAGGTCGAGGGGCAGTTGCATCATCCGCAGCCCGGCGAAGAACTGCTGATCCCGGCCGGGGCAGTCCACTCGGCCCGGAACATCGGCAGCACAACGGCGCGATGGTTGTACGGGTATCGGCAGGAGTGACCATGTGTCACAGTTGCCCGACAGATCGAACTCAGTGAGTTGAGATGGAGCCCCTATGATACGCACCAACCGCTTTCGCCTTGCTATTTTGGCCACAATGGCCCTGGGTACGTCGCCTGACACATCCGCCGACGTTGCAGCACCCAAGAACCTCGATGACATCTTCGCACCGGTCGTCGTCGGTACACCGCCAGTCAACGCCTTCAATGGGCTGTTTCGCTGCCCGGACGGGGAGATTCGCCACTATGGGGACGACGGTTTCCTGTTCAGCCGAGATAACGGCCTGACGTGGAACCACCGGCGGTTTGGCGAGGTTGATGATTCCGGCAAGGCGGCCGGCGGTGGACGACCGCTGGGCATGAATCCCAAGACCGGCACTTGCTTGCGGATGGCCGGCGGGAAAGACGGCATGCTTGTTTATCGCTCAACGGACGGGCCGGATGGACAGTACACAGCTAACAAAGTTGAAGATCGCCGTCTGATCATGGTTCGTCCTCCGTATTTCCTCCGGTCGCGCCCACGCGTGCTGTGCGCGGCCCACGGAGATTTTCCGTACCGGATCACAACCTTCCGCTCCGATGACGACGGGCTAACGTGGGCCAAGGCCACGCTCCCGCCTGGTCCGGCGTTCGAGGTCAAGCCTCCCCACCAGGGACCGCGGTGGGAAAACTGGTGCGTCGAACCGACGATCCTGGAACTAAAGGATGGCCGGTTGTGGATGCTCGCTCGCACCTCGCGGGACAACCACCACGAGTGTTTCTCCGAGGACGCTGGCGAGACGTGGTCTGCTTGGCAGCCCTCACGGTTCTACGGCACACTGACCATGCCGACCCTGTTCCGGCTGTCCGACGGCCGCGTTTTGCTGCTATGGTGCAACACGACACCGCTCCCGGAGATTGACCGGACGGACGAATCCATCCCTGAAAGCGCCAAAAACGGGCGATGGGAAGACGTCTTTACCAACCGTGACGCCTGCCATGTGGCCATGTCCGAGGATGACGGCCAGACGTGGATCGGCTTCCGGGAGATGCGGCTCAACCCGCTACGCAATACCAGTGACTTTGGCAGCCGAGCCTCACACGATTTCAGCGTCCACCAGCCACAAGCCCTCGAACTACCCGGTGGCAAAATACTCGTCGCCCACGGCCAGGACGAGGAGGTCCGGGCGCTGGTCATTTTCGACACCAAATGGCTGTACGAGCCACGCCGGCGCTCGACATTCGAGAACGATCTGGTGGACTGGTCCACGCACAAGTACATCAGAGGCATCGTCGGCCATTGTGCGTACAATCGCGTCCCCGGCCCCCAACTGATCCCGCATCCCGACAAGACTGGAGCCAAGGTCCTGCAAATCCGTCACCCGATTGATCCCGATCTGGTCTTCGACAAGGACGGCGCTGTGTGGAACTTCCCCGCGGCCGTGAAGGGCTCGTTCACTACACGCATCAAGCTCCCTCCCGGCGGTGGCGGCGGACGGATCTGCCTCGTGGACCGCTGGTTCAATCCGACCGATCCTGTCGTTCAGGACTACGCGATGTACACCTTGACCATCCCCGGAGACGGTCGCCTCGGCAACGACGTGGTTCTGCCATCTGGCGGTTGGCATGAACTGCGATTTGACTGGGATGACTCCCAGTCGTCCATTTGCAGACTTACCATCGACGGCGGGCCAACGTCGTTGACACTCCCGCTGGTGCGTCCAAGCGTCAATGGGATCAGTTACGTCCACTTTCAGGCTCTGTCCGATGAGGAAGACCTCCAGGGATTCCTGATCGAGTCGGTCGAAGGTGGAAAATGACGCCCAGATGACCATCACGACCTTGAAACAAGCACACTACAGGAAATCTCCGACATGAGCCGCACAGTCTTAACCATAGCCTGCATCATGGCCATCTACTGGGTTCAGCCAGTCGCTGCCGCAGAACTACACATCGCTCCAGGTGGTGCAGCCGATGCTCCCGGTACGTCTGAACAACCACTGACCGACTTGGAGCAAGCCCGCAACACCATCAGGGACTGGAAGAAGAACGGCAATATCTCTCCGGGTGGCGTCACTGTCTGGGTCCACGGCGGCGATTACTTCCGCGAACAGAGTTTCAAGTTGACGGCGGAAGACTCCGGTACATCCGAATCGCCGATTATCTACCGAAGCCGGCCGAGCGAAGCGCCTCGGTTGCTGGGCGGAAAACAGGTCCAGCCGTCCGCCTGGCACGGCGTCTCCAATCCACAGATCCTCGCCCGCTTGGCCAAGCCCGCACAGGGTAACGTGCTCCAAGCCGATCTCAAGCCACTGGGCATCTCACGATTAGCTCCGCTTGGCGACCGTTTCAAAAGCCTGGCTGGCACTCCCGAGCTGTTCTTCAATGGAGAGCCGATGCAACTGGCCCGGTGGCCCAACGAAGGCTGGGTCACGATCGAGCGCGTGGTGGACCGGGGCTCGACAGGCGGAGAACCCGCGCGGGGCGGCACGTTTGTCTACCGGGAGGATCGCCCGAACAGTTGGGCAGTCGAACGTGGCGTCTGGCTGCATGGATATTGGTGCCACGACTGGTCCGATGAGTGTCTCCGCGTGGCTTCCGTCGATGCCGAGAAGCGTGAAATCACTCTGGCCGCACCTCACGGTTACGGCATTGGCCCATCATCGACCTGGAATCGTGAACCGCGGCGGTATTGTGCCATTAACGTCCTGGAGGAGTTGGACGCGCCGGGCGAGTGGTACCTGGACCGTCAAAACGCCATGCTGTATCTCTGGCCGCCAAAGTCCGTCAAGGATGCGGAGGTACTGCTTTCCACCTTTGACGAGCCGATGATCGTCCTCGAAGGCTGTGAACACGTGACCGTGCGCGGGTTGCGGCTGGAAGCATCCTGCGGTGTGGGTATCGTCGTACGGGGCGGTCGTGAGAACCTAGTCGCAGGCTGCGCGATGACGAACCTCGGCGGGACTGCGGTCGTCGTCTCCGGGGGCGTCGATAACGGCGTGACGAGTTGCGACCTGTCTAGTCTCGCTCGAAGTGGAATCAGCCTTAGCGGCGGCGATCGTAAATCACTGACTCCCGCCAATAACTTCGCCACGAACAACCACATCCACCACTTTGGACGCTTGCAGCGGACCTACGCGGCTGGCATCCACTTGAGCGGTGTCGGCAACCGTGTGGCGAACAACCTGATCCACGATGCTCCGCACTC
This sequence comes from uncultured Pirellulaceae bacterium, assembly GCA_964617665.1. Taxonomy (GTDB): domain Bacteria; phylum Planctomycetota; class Planctomycetia; order Pirellulales; family Pirellulaceae; genus JADHUC01. The sequence continues at coordinate 4,990 of CAZUAH010000569.1, read as the reverse complement.
CGCCATCCTGTACGGCGGCAACGAGCACGTGCTGGAGCTGAATGACATCTACCATGTCGCCCAGGAGACGTCCGACGTGGGAGCCTTCTACACAGGCCGGGACTGGACCACGCGGGGCAACCTGCTCCGCTGGAACTACATCCATGATCTGGGCGCGATGGGAGCGGTCGGCACAATGGGCATCTATCTGGACGACTGTGACAGCGGCGACAGCCTCGTGGGAAACGTGTTCTACCGCGCAGGGAGAGCCGCCTTCATTGGTGGTGGGCGTGACAATCTGGTTGAGAATAACCTGATGATCGAGTGCGACGCCGCCCTACATCTCGATGCCCGCGGTACGAGTCGGATTAAGCTCGATACCGCTCCCGGTGATAGTTGGAACTTACTGGCCAAGGCAGAGCGTTTGGACTACAAGAACCCACCATGGAGCACGCGCTACCCCAAGCTGGCGTCGATCATGGACGATGAACCGATGTTACCGTTGGGCAACGCCATACGCCGTAACGTAGCCTACCGATGCAAACGCTGGCTCAGCGCCAGCGGGATGGACAAGTATCTGGACCGAGTTGAGTTCAGCGACAATCTCGAAGACATCGACGATCCAGGCTTCGTGGATGCGGCCAAGCAGGACTTCCGCCTCCGCGAGGATTCTGCCGTGCTCAAACTACCCGGCTGGGAGCGGATTCCCATTGAGCGGATCGGATTGTACAAGGACGAATATCGAGCGGACTGACCATTCACGCCGCAACCGGATCTGTCGCGTGTCCGGCGGATCTCGTTCGGGAGTAAGGAGAGAGACATGGAACGACGTGACTTCATCGGGAGAAACATGCTTGCGCTGGCCGGTGGGGCCTTGGCGGCGGGCAGTGCGGGCGCGGCCGACGCCGTACCGAACGAGAGCACTGCAACCCAAAGTGAACTCTCCCCAGACGTTCAAATGCAGTTTATGCGACCCGCCCAGTTGGAAGCCGCCGGTCACAAGTTCCCGGTGGTGTACGTGCCGTTCGGCCTGATCGAGTGGCATGGACTCCATCTGCCGCTCGGCAACGACGCGATCAAGGCCCATGGGATTCTGGTCAAATGCGCAGAGAAGTTTGGGGGCGCGGTTTATCCGCCGGTTTACTTCCACAATGGATTCCGGCAGGAGCATCTCGTGCCCGTGCTGACGGACCTATTCAACCGCCTGAAACGTACCGGGTATCGTGTCATCATCGGCGTCTCTGGACACAACGTCCAGGGACAGATCGACATGATCAACAAGGCACTGGAGCCCGTGACAGCCGACGGCACCGTGACCGGTACGGGGTTGTGGGAAATCACGCTCAGCCGCGGACCTGAATCGGCCTCCGATCATGCGGCCAAGTGGGAAACGTCGAACATGATGTTCTTCTATCCTGACACGGTAGACATGTCCGAGCTGGGCGACGGCCCCATCAATCTTGACATGAAACCTCCGTCGGGGATCGGCGGGCTGGATCCTCGCAAGCATGCCTCGGCTGAGGTCGGCCGGCGGAATGTGGAGTTGGCGGCCGAGGCCATCGGCCGGAAAGCCCAGGACCTGTTGGCATCGCTGCCGGAGGACCAGAGGTCCTTCAACCTGGAATCTGTACGTCCAGGGCACTGGTGGCTGGTATAGCCGGGCACGGCAACCGCCTGCGCCGAGGATGGGCGGGGCGTGACGGAGACAACGAGGCAAAGATCATCAGGAGTGAAGAATGGCGGATAATCAGAGTCCAACCTACCAACTCGCCCCTTCGGATACGACAGCGCCCACTTCATCAAGCTACTGGGTTGTGCCCGGCTTTCTGCTTTGCGGCGCTTATCCAGGTGCCCAGGATCCTGAGGAACGTCGATCCAAGGTGCAGGCTCTCGTCGATGCCGGCGTCCAAACCTTCGTCAATCTGATGGAGGAAGATGAAACAAACTATGCCGGGGAGCCATTCTCGCCGTATGCCGCTCTGGCGCGCGAGTTCTGCCCAGATGTCCAGTGTATCCGGTATCCGATCAAAGACCTCTCTGTACCCTCACCGGCCGACATGGCCGTAATCCTGGCCGCCATCGACGAGGCACTGGCGGCGAAGCGTCCTGTTTACGTTCACTGCTGGGGCGGCGTCGGCCGGACCGGTACCGTGATCGGCTGCTGGCTGCTTCGGCACGGGCATGCCATTTCTGGTAACGTGCTGGACATACTGATGGACCTGCGGAAGCAGGATCGGGAGCGGCGGCACCGCATGTCCCCAGAGACAGCGGAACAGCAGAGGTTCGTGAAACGGTGGTTGGACCAGGAGATCGACAGATGAAACCCAGCTTGCCCCAACAGTGCGTCGGTCTGGCAGTATTTGTCCTCATCTGCTTTGCCGCTGCCGGTCTGGGCGGCCTCGCTACCGCATCCGCCATTCCCAACTGGTACGCAGGTATCGCCAAGCCAGACTGGAATCCACCGAACTGGATCTTCGGCCCTGTGTGGAACTGCCTGTATCTGATGATGGCGGTCGCGGCCTGGCTCGTGTGGCGTAAGGACGGCTTCGCCGGCGCCAAACTGCCGCTCACCCTGTTCGCGATCCAGCTCGCCCTGAACAGCCTCTGGTCGGTGCTGTTCTTCGGTCTCCAGAACCCTGGCGCGGCGGTCGTGGAGATCATCCTGCTGTGGGCGGCCATCCTGGCGACGCTGATAGCGTTCTGGAAACGATCGCGATGGGCCGGCGGCCTGCTGGTGCCCTATCTGGCGTGGGTGACGTTTGCCGCGGTGTTAAATGTGGCGATCTGGCGGTTGAACCCGTAGACGCCGCCTTTGTGGCATAAAAAACGAATCGCCTGAAATGCAGGCCATGGCAGGGTTTGGGGACGCTCCCTGACGAGCCTGTTTGACATTTCGAGGTCAGACTACTATTCTTGACGGCAAGTGAGCAATAGTGCTCCACCGCCCACGGCGGGTCGAACTACTGTACAAGTGAGACCTCGGGACACGCTGTCCCATGTCGCTCGCACCCACATGGTGTGAGCCGTACTCTCGCGACCAAAGATCGCGATTCTAAGCCTCGCTGGCTCCTACCGGTCCTCGGTACTGCCGAGATTCTCAATCCTCAGGTCGCTTCGACGTTGCTTGTGCGTTCGTGCTTCAAGACTGTGCGAGCGCAGATCCGCGTCGGAGCGGCCAGCCGTGGAGAAGGCCACGGTCCCCTTCTATCTGCGACCGGCACGGTGCCGTCGCGAATGACTCATTCTAGAGTAGGAGCAAATCAAATGTCGAAGAAGACGCGAATCCCAAAATCTTGGGAAATGCAGAAGCACAAACGAATGATGCCTAGGCGGGAAATCTATCTGGCTACCTGGCGTAACTGTGATAGTCGCTACGTACGCGACGTGTTTGAGGCAACCTGGAAGAAGATACCGCTTTCGGGTCGCCGCAGGATTCTACAACAGATTCGCCGGAACGGTTGCTTGGAAGTAGAGGTTCTTCCTCTTTCCCATAACCAAGGCGAATGTCGGTTTCAGGGCAGTCAGATCAGGCTCGATCAAATGATCGTGAACTTTTGGGCTGAGCGGCAACTGATGTTCGTCGTTGCGCATGAACTCGGACACGTTGTCGACGAGGGGACCATGCACGATTGGGCAGTTTCTGAGCTACCCGCAGACGCCGCCCCGTCGGACATTTATGGCAGAATCATGGATCGAAAGAAACAGGAGCCTGTTGACGTCCTGGAAAAGCGTGTGGACCGTTTGGTGGCGACGTGGGGATTTCGACCTTCGCCCAAGGGCATCTATCTTCCGACTTCTTCCGACCGGCCGAGGATTGACCGCAACCACCAAATATTGAGCATGCTGGGAACGAGAGCGTAACACTGGAAACGGTGGAGCAGCCGTCATAAAGGGAGTGGGAAACCTCAACGACTTCCTGCTGGCACGTTCGTCGCTCTCGGTCGGCAAGCAGCTTTCTTGGGATTTTCCGTCGCGGCAGGGAATAAATCACTGTCCTCGTGCGTCTTCTATTCTACGAACCACGAGTTTCCAGATTTTGTGAACCTTTTTCAGCCCTTCGTCGTCTTACTACACCAGACGACAGTCAATCAAGTGACGCGGCCCACCCGGCCGCACGAGCGTAGGACAAGAGCGATGTTATCACGAAGGTGGAGTACCAACGGACAACTGACATGCACTGGGTGTTTCGCCTATGAACCGGCGAATACGTCGCCCGTGCGTACCTTGCGCTTGTGACACAGGTCACTTTCTGGAGCCTTTCCAAGAGGCCCGGTGTCACGAGCGACATCGGGCCTTTTTTCGTGCCCGATTCACATCCTGGGCTGGTAGCTGAGACGGTATAGCGGCGGTTTGAAGCACCGCAGACGAGGATTCGAGCGCCTCCTGGCCCACTCTGCGCTCCCCGTGCGCGCAGCGATCTTTGACAAGAGAATCAACGAACACGTCCGTGATGTCGCCCGGACGCTAAACCGGTCTGCCCTGGTACGGGCGTCCGGCTCCCGTAAGGGAGATAGACGAAAGGCTGACTAGGGATCGGCGTTCATCCGTCGTGCCCCTGGCGATGAGGCCGGTGGATAACCGTGTGGGTGCGGGAAGCCATCAAGTAACTCATGGCGTGAGCTGCTGTCCCACCAGCAGAATACTGCCTGCAAGATCACGGATTCAGTGCGGCTATCGTGGAACGTACCGACACCTCGCGTGGTTAACGCGATCGGGTGAAAACCGAAGTGTCCGGGAAGTTGCTAATCCTTCGGGAGCGGCAACAAGCCGTGCGTGCAACAGAGTCGAAGTGCCTACAACGGACGTCGAAAGGCGTTCGAGCTGCCCGAAAGGGGACCGGGGGACTGCTTCCCGGAGCAGAAAGCCGGTCGAGTGAGGTGAGAGTATCCGACGGGATGCCCGAACCAATCCCAGAAGACTCGTTGCACTACTGCCTGCTGTTGGGCGGTGGAGACACCAACGACAGGGGTGAAGACGGTGAAGGGTCTAACACGCCCGTGTGCAGACCTCG
>CAZUAH010000568.1:0-8885 GCA_964617665.1 uncultured Pirellulaceae bacterium | reverse complement strand
ATCCCGTGATTTACTGCAATCACAAACCTCACGCGTTCTTCGTGCGTGCGCTGTGGAGAGGCCGGCAGGGAAATACACCCTGGCGTCGTGGATCACGTCGGTAGGACGAGGGCCTTTTGGCCGTCGGAGTGGCCATGTTTCTCGAATGGTGTCTATAATTCCTATTCCGGTCATGATTGCCCGGCAGCAGGCGCTTCACGTCCACGGACATACGATCCGGAATCCAACCGAATCCTCGCAACTTGGGAACGACGATGTCTGGAAATTCAAATCCGCCTCGCATCCTCGCAATCCATGCACATCCTGACGATGTCGAGTTCCAATGCGCGGGAACTCTGGCGCGGCTAAAACAGGCCGGGGCGTCAATCACGATCGCCACGATGACGCCGGGCGACTGCGGCAGTGTGGAGTTGGGGCCGGAAGAGATTGCCGACGTTCGTCGCGCCGAGGCAAGGGAATCGGCCGCGTTGATCGACGCCGATTACTTCTGCCTGGAGTTCCGGGACCTGTTCATTGTGCTGGACAATCCGTCGCGCCTTCGCGTGACCGAATTCCTGCGGCGGGTTCGTCCCGACGTCGTGATCACGGCGCCAGCGGTGGACTATATGAGTGACCATGAAATCACAAGTCACCTCGTGCGCGATGCATGTTTCAATGCGTCCGTGCCCAACTATGCGACGAACGCCGAGGGCGCGCCAGCCGCGCCGTTGGACAAGATCCCGCACTTGTACTACGTGGATCCGGTCGAGGGGACCGATCATTTCGGCAACCGCGTCGAGCCGGGATTCGTCGTCGACATCACATCAACGTACGAACTGAAGAAGCAGATGCTCGCCTGCCACGCAAGCCAGCGATCCTGGCTGCTGAAACAACACGGTATCGACGAGTACCTGGACAGTTGCGAACGATGGAGCGCCGCCCGAGGAAAGGAAATCGGAGCGGCCTACGCAGAAGGCTTCACACAGCATACCGGTCACCCATACCCCTCGCACAACTACTTGGCGGAATTGCTGTCCGATTGATTCGGATTCTCCAGTCCGTATCCACGCAACTTGGCTTGCCCTACACTTCGTCCGGTGGAGTTTCTTTTCTCGCGCGAATCAGCCCGATCAGACGGAGCAACTGGCTGAGACACGGCAAGACCAGCGCGCAAGCAAGAAACAGAAAACCGACCAGGCTGACGGCAATGAGGAGAAGTTGGACCGTTCGGCCAACGGGTTTTCGCCGTATCCCTTCGACGGCCAGAAACAGCAAGTGCCCACCGTCCAAACCGGGAATGGGCAGACAGCAAAAGACCGCATAGTTGACGCTGACAAAGGCCAAGAAAATCAACAAACGCGGCAGACCTTGCGAAGATTCTGCAACGCCGACCGCAGTTATCTTGATTGGGCCGCCCAGACTCGTCCGCCGAATTCGTCCGGTGGCAAGCCTCTGAAGAACAGCAACCGCGTCGCCAAGAATCTCACGCGTGTCGCGAACGCCTAACGCCAAAGCCTCACTCCATGAAGCCGCGAGGTGTACTTGACTGTGGCCCGCAAACGTCAATCCGCGATCCGCGTGAAACCAGATGTCGGATTCGACGGGGGCGATCCGGGCTGTATAGGTCGCGTCCTGCTGATAATAGGTCACTTCGACTTCCATTCCTGCACTAGATGCTTGCAGCAGATTGTGGATGTGTACCCAGTTCGGGGACTCGTCGCTCAATTCGATCCACCGATCGAACTGCCGCCCGAAAAGCCCGACCATCTTCTCGCGCTGCGTTGCATCGGTCGCCAGAAACCGTATTTCAGCGATCTCGTCACCCGCGCGCAGCCCGGCCTGAGAAGCAGGTCCGTCCGGGTCCACGGATTGGACTACGTTCTCGACGCGCAGGCCCAGTCCGAGCGACTCCAATGCGAGTGGGCGGCCAGGGCCGAAGTTGCCTTCATACGTCGCCGGTGGTTGAGGAGTGACGCGAAGAGTGACGGGCTCCTCGGCTCCCTCGCGTTGCACGCCGATCTCGATTTCCTCGCCGATCAACGGCAACAACCGCTGCGCAATCGTCATTGGGTCGCCCACATCTTCGCCGTTGACCGTTACGAGCACATCGCCCGGGCGGAACCCCGCTTCGTGCGCGCGGCTACCGGCCCGCACCTGGACGATGGGGCCGATCTGCATCGCCAATCCCAGGCCGCGCATCTTGGTCGGCGGCAGAATCACGTCAAATTGTCGCGCCGACGAAGCTGAATCATTCTCGCCAGAGTCAATTCGACGTTCGGCGGTCAACGTGAGCGCTTCCGTCATGTGCCGGGCGAAAATGGCCTCCAAATGGTGGCTCGAAATCTCGCCCGTCTGTTCATCCCGCGGCAATGGCATTTGGTTTACGGCTACGATCTCGTCGCCAGCCTGCAAAGCCTGGTGGCCGGCATCGCCCCATGGGTCGCCCTTCGCCGGCCGCACGTGCGACAGCTTCGTAGTGCTCGGGGGACGCACACCAATTCTTGCTCGCCGGCCGACGTCCGGGTGAGAGGCGCTCGGTTGGATCGCAACCCATTGCGGCTGCTGAAGACCATGGCCTCGAATCAGCAACTCCATTTCCGTGGCCGATCCGTGGAGCATGACCGCCGGCAACAGATCCTTGTAGAACCGCAAATGCTCATTCGGTCTTCCGGAACGGCCGATTTGCAGGATCTTGTCTCCCGGCTGAAGTCCCAATTCCCAAGCCGGGGTACCGGGCGCCGTGCCTCCGATAACACACGGCGTGTAGCTGAGGGGGTACCGGTAGGCAACGGCCGTGAACGCCACCGCCAGCAGCAGGTTCATCAGCGCACCGGAGAGGATGATGACCATTCGCTGCCAGACGGGCTTCACAGCGAAGTTGCGCGGGTCCGCCGCGCTATCGAAGCCGAAATAGTACCTTGCCAGCTTCACTCGACAGGCCTTCGCCGCAAGGACATGCCCCAGTTCGTGGCCCAGATAGACGATCCCAAGTCCCATGATGACCGCCAGGATCATCCCCAGCGTCCCGGTCGAACCTCCGATCGCTGCGAACAAGCACGTATCCATCGTTGAGATCTCTCCAGTCACCAGGATAGGCGGAGGAAGTCTTGACTAAGCACCCGCGTGCCATAATCTCTACTCTTGCTCAGTGTCTTGCCGCCACGCTTTCAGGTCTCTAATCGCTTTTCCACTCTCGCCCTGGATCAGTCCAATCTGGCCGGTGGCCGCAGTGGGCAGGCTGTAACACTCGATCAAGATGTCATCCAGATAGAATTCCAGAAGCGAATGCCTAAGCAGGAGACGAAAACGCGCCGGATTGCCGAACTGCAACTCCCGGTTTACCTGCTTTTCCACCGCAAAGCCAGAACCGTCGCGTCCCATCTTCCCAAGTTGCATGGCACCGTTGCCGTTGATCAGCACGGCCGCATCCTGATTCCTACCGCATTCGACGTACAGGCCGACCGGTTGGGTCTGCTCGATCTGGGGCAAAGCGATACTGCCTTCTATGATTACTCCGGTGTCAACGTCAAACGTATTGCCAAGCATCGCGATCATACCGGCTTCGTTTCCTTCTCTCGCAGCCAAATGCACTGGCACCGGTTCGCCTTTCAGTGCTTCGTTCTCCTCCCACCAGCCGAGGCGCAACGTGCCATCGTCGTCGATCTCGGTAGATTTGAGAGGGGCAAAGTACACCCAACCGTCACGGGCGATTGAATGGTGGTTGACCAGCAAACCGTCCGGCGATCGGAAAAATCGGGAAAAGTAGGTGTGGCCGGACAGGAGGCGAAAATTCTTCTGGGCGGCGTGGAAGGGGCCTTCGGGTTTGTCTGCGATCAGCGTGACCATCATGCCCCCGGTTCCGAACATCATGTAGTATTTGTCGCCGATTTTCTCTATCGCCCCGACCTCGCCTTCGCCGGCGCCGTGTACTTTGGGCGGCGGTAACGCCTTCCATCGTACGCCATCGGTCGTTTCACCAAAGCCGAAGCGCCCGCCTGTTTCTGGCTTGGGCGTGGCCGTCCAGTAGCCGTAAAGTCCGCCGCCGGGACGTGGAATGGTCCAGATGCAGTCCCACCGTCCGTTTGGCTCGTACCAGCGTGTGTCCTGCTTGAATTCGTATTCGTCTTCAAGGCGAGTCCACTGCAGCAGGTCCGTCGATTCGGCAAAGAAGATGGTCTGCCGCGGGCCACGCCACTCGGAGAAATTCATGAAGAACTTGCCGTCATTCTCAAGGTTGGGCGACTTCCACGTCGACCCCGTGCCCATCCAGGTCACGCCCTCCGCCTTCGACAAGATGCGTCCACGTTCGTGCCAATGGATACCGTTGGTCGAGGTGGCCATTGAGATGTTGTCCCAACGAGAACCGGCATTGGCCAGATAGTACAGATAGTACGTCCCGTCACGGCAATACAGCCACGTGTCCCACATTCGACCGGTCTCTCTCGCCCGTGGCCGATAGAACATACCCTGGGCGGTCAGTTTTCGAGGTCGGTGGCACTCCACGTAGGCCGTCTTGCCATCCAAATACAACTTGCCATCCGCGATTCGCGCTGCTCCGTGCAATGTGCTTTCGGTGAAGGTCTGCATCGAGTCAATTGCGGTGCCGTCCTCGAAAGTCCACAGGGCGATCGGTTGGGGGTCCGACGTGACGTTGGGCCTCAAGGCGGCAACCGTTTCCGCATCGAAAGCCGTGTCGTAGATTCGAGCTTCCTCGATGGCGCCCGACAGGAAACCGATCTTGCCCATGTGCCCGATGTATCGCAGACCGATCAACACAGTGGCGTCGACATTGAACGATTGTGGTTTGTCGATCTGATAATGCGAGTATCGCTTTCCCTCCCGGTAGATTGTGATGAAATCATCTTTGTAGACGACGGCGACCATCACGATCGTCTTGTCATCAGCCGTTTCGGACGGATACGCCGACTGATCCCCCGGAGTACGTCGGAAGAAGTCACTACCGGCCATCCACTTCCCTGGTGCCCTCTCGCCAAAGACGATGGCATCAAAACGCTCATGTTCGTCGATCAACGTCAGCGCACTACCGGCCCGCTGCGAAAGATTGGTCAAACTGACCCAAGCTACCAATGTCTTGTCTCGGATCATTTCGGGCTGGCTGTCGCCCGCTGCTGGCGGAACGGGCAAAGCTATCGTTACAATATAGCCAACAGTCAGGGCCGATGTCCTGATCACTCCAGACGTCATTTGAAGTGCCTCCTTCATTTTCTTGCCCGCCATATTCTCGCTACTATCGGCCCCGGCAAGAATATGGTGGGCAAGAATATATTCCGTCTTTTCCGCTTCATAGAGAACGCGCGTTGGAGACAAGGAAATCGTCGAACAGTGGCGCGATTGGCTTCGGAGTCTTAACAGCAAGGTATTGGGAGCATGAGACACTCACAGATTCGTGTGGTCGCGGCGGCTATGATAGTGGCGTTCAATTCCTTGGTGCACGCCGGCGAGCTTGGCCCACGTGGCAACGCTGCGGGACAGACCGAGGTGCCGCAGAGCTGGCTGGCCGCATGGAACAAACCGCCCAACCACGACCGGCCGCTGCAAATTGTGCATGGGATCGACCCTCGCCACGCGATGCCGGAGGGCATAGAACAGATGCTCCACGGAAAGAAGACAAGTGGCGCTAAGCCGGAGGGTATGCGTTTCTATCTGAATCGCGGGCTTGGTGGCGTGGTCTGCAATGTTGCGTTTCAGGACTACATGCGATCCGAGAAGCACTGGAAGACTCTGATCGCTGGCGTGCAGCAATGCCATCATCTGGGTATGGTCGTGTGGCTGTACGACGAGCAAGGCTACCCGAGCGGTGCAGCCGGCGGTTTGGTATTGGAGGAGAATCCGCAGTTCGAGGCGATGGAACTGACGTATGATCCCGCCGCCGCCGATCCGTTTGTCGTTCGACCCTCATACGAATACACGCACGCCAGCAACAACTATTACGCCTCGCGTCGTTACGCGAACTTGATTGACGATCGAGCTACGCATTGTTTCGTCGCCAAGACACACGACGCCTATTGGAAACGGCTTGAACCGTATTTCGGCAAGACGATTCAAGCGATGTTCACCGACGAGCCGTCCTTGATCGCGGTCAACATCGGCCAGATTCCCGAACAGGCGCGCAAGCGAGTGCCAGTTCGGGATCAGGTCGACCCGGCCGTGCAAATGCTGCCTCGCGTGCCGTGGACCTATGATTTACTCGATCGCTATCGGCAGGACTACGGCGAAGACTTGCTGCCACACCGGCGGAGTCTATTCGTAGGCGACACGGCCAACGACCGCAAAGTGCGACGTCAATTCTGGTCGTTGATTGCGGACTTGATTGCCAACCGATACTTCGGCACGCTCGAGAAGTGGTGCGACGACCACGGCGTTGCATCATCGGGCCACAGTCTGTGGGAGGAACAACTGTTGCACCATGTGCCTTTGGAGGGTAACGGTCTGAAGGTGCTTGCGAAGATGCATATCCCCGGTCTGGACATGCTGTCGTCGAATCCGGAAACGGTGATCCACAGCGGCTGGATGACAGCCGCGTTACCGGCTTCGGCTGCCTTGCTGTCGGGTGGCCGTCGTGTGATGACCGAGGTGAGCGACTTCAGCCAAAAGATGGGCGGAGCCGGGCCGGTCGGGGTGGAAGAAATGCAGGCAACAGCCGCTTGGCAAGCGTCGTGGGGCGTGACCGATTTCACGCTGTACTACGGCATCGGCGACCGATCCGCCGACGCCTACCGGAAATACTGCGACTATGTTGGCCGTTTGAACGCCATGCTCAAGCCGGCGCGGCCTACGCCCGAAGTCCTGCTGTACTATCCGATCTACGATCTTTGGGCCGAGTATCTGCCCGTAACGCCGCCGCTGAAGTTGGACTCGCAATCGCCGCGGGCCAAACGCATCGTCGCTTCGTTCATGCGAACGGGTCGAATGCTCCAGCGAAACCAGATTCCGTTCAGCTTGATCGACCACGAGCATCTGGCGGCCACAACCGTCCGTGACGATGGGACATTGGCAATCCGCGACCAGCGCTACACGACGCTCGTCTTGCCCGAGGACAGCGAATTGCCACCACCGGCCGAAGCTGTCGTGCGCACGTTTCGCGGCCGGGGCGGCCGCTTGATTGTCGACCGGTCAGACGCACAAGAGTTGCTGCTTGAACAACAGCAACCGGAATACCGGATCTCGCCACCGTCCGAAAAGATCGCTCTCGGTCGGTTCCTCCGCGACGGCCATCGGATCTTGCTCATCGTCAATGTTGGGAGCAAAGAACTCAATGGTCATTTGACAGGCCAAACCGCGGGCCAATGGCAGGCGATGGACCCAGCGACGGGCGCCATTCAACGGTGCGAAAGGGATGAAGCGGGAAATATTCCGGTGGCGCTGACTGGTCGGCAGGCCGTCTTGCTTGTGCAGACGACGGACGTTTCTGCCGACTAGTTGAGGGTGTCCGGGAATTGGGAGGGCGAAGCTCCTGCTGAGCCGTGTTTTCTCGCCGTTTCGGCTCGGCTGGAGCCTCGCCCTCCCGTACACCGCAGGACGCTATTTCTTTCCCGGCCAATGCCAGGTTTTCAGGTCGTCGCTCCAGGCGAGACCCAGCGAGCAGTTCGCGTCCACATTGTCTTGTGTCCTCTCTTTGCCGGGCCCGCCGCCGTGAAAGAACAGAAGGTATCTTCCCACTCGCGGATCGTCCCGCAAATCCAAGACGAAGCCGGCGGTAAGGCGCGTTTCGGCCCACGGCCATTGCTTCTGTCCAAGCGTGATCACTTGGCCGACATCGTTCCACTCCCTCAAGTCCGACGATCGCTTGATGCCCATGCCATTCCGAGGCGAGTGCATCAAAGTGTACTCGTCGTTGTCCACCAGCACGCAGACGTTTTCCCCACTGTCGGTCCGGCCGAAGTAGGTCCACGTTTTCAAATCTCGCGACCACGACATACTGACGCCACGCTGCTTGTAAAAGCACCACCATTTTCCTGGCTCGTCTTTGTCCTCGATCAGGTAAGGATCGATCATGCGTCCCATGTCCTCCACTGCGACATCGGGGCCCTTGACGCCAAGCAACGCGGGTTTGCCCCAGTGAATCAAGTCATTGCTACGTATGACAAAAATGCGGGCGGTCTGATCGGCCCAGCGCACGGTGCCGCCGCGTCGGTAGTCGAGGCGCGGGTAGGTCTGCAGGCACATCATCCACTGATCGTCGAAGCGGATCACGTTGCCGGGACTCGAATAGTTCAGTCTCTGCCCTTTGGGCGTGATGATGCGGGGTGCTGTCCAATCCTGTAGATTCGTTGAACTGCTGAAGGCCGTATACGAGTAGATGCGGCCCGCCTCCTCGGTCCGAACCATTGTGAAGTACGCGTAGAACACGCCATCGTGATAGACGGCGGTGGGATCGCGATAAGCGGTGCTCTTGTCACCCTGGAGAAGAATGGGCGAATTGAGTGCATCAAAGTCAATGCGATCATCGTCGGCAAGAGCCGGCTGGATGCAGATCAGAGTCAATACGGCCAGGATGGAGGAGTTGCGTTTCATGGCATTCCTGCGGGTTGGCGGACCCGGACTGTGAGAGGGCGCAAATTAAGCTGAAACCAAACGTCCGCGCTTGTCGCGTCGGTTTTCGATGCGATTCGGATATACACGAGAACATAAGCCTTGCGACAATATACGGGATACACCGGTCCCGGTCGACGATGACTCGTGATGTGCCACCCCTCCACTCATTGCCCTGCTCAGCGGCGGTAAATCAAAGGCCAAATCAGGGAATTCCGCTGGAAGCCCTCACAAGATTGTTCGGGAAGTCCGTCTCGTGCGGCCATTCTGGCCGGGCAAACTGGTACAATGAATCGCTGTCTAGTGAACCTACGTGTGAGAGGGTCATGCCTCGCCACACATTCGCACTGTCT
>CAZUAH010000567.1:0-8887 GCA_964617665.1 uncultured Pirellulaceae bacterium | reverse complement strand
TACAAGAACTCTTCGGACTACTTGATCGATCAACTGCTCAAGTGAATCGGGATCTGCCGAGATTCGCCGAGGTCTCCCCAAGCCGGGTCGCCCAACTGGCCTGGGAAACGATCCACGAAACCTACCGCGAACTGGCTAGCGACGGCACCCACACCCTCGAACTGGCACTCGCCTGCCTATCCGTATTTCGTCGTAGGACGGGCCTTCGGACGGCAGGAAGTTGGTTACCTCGTAGTGCTAACTGTCATTTTCTTGTGACGATGTTCGCGATCCTCTGGGTCTTGAAACGCGCTTGGCTTCGAGGCTTGGCGCTGATCCCTGCATTCCTGATTTACGTAGCGTTGCACGTGGTCAGCATTGAAAGTTGCGTCGATTCTCGTGGGGCTATCTTGGCACAAGTCTGGGTCGAACTTGCCTTCGGCGGTTGCATGATTTTGTTGGTAACTTTCGTTCCGTTTGCAGTCGGTCTGGCCTGAGCTCGCCTCATGCTGCGATGGGCACCGCCACGCCTAGACGGACGCCCCGCTGGGTGTTGTTGCCCTTGCTGAGCCTGGTGCCGGCAATTGCCTCACTCATCGGGATGGCCGTCAATTTTCTCCTCCTATCGGGGTTTTCGATAGACATCGAACGCGCATTCGACAGTTCTGCTTTGGTAGCCACGACTATAGTTCCTGGGCGCGCTGCTGATTCCGTTCTGGGGCGAACATCTTCGTCGCCGGAGTTTTTTTGCGTCGGCCCTATGTACTGTTTCTGCGACGGTTCTCTTCCTTCTCCGACGAGGCAGGTGCGTACGAGGAATGGATCGAACGGTACAACCCGGGGACCGACGCGATCGACCTGAGTGGCATGTACATGACGAACGATTTGACCGATCCCGTTCAGTGGCAGATTCCCGGCGGAATGACGATTGACGCCGGCGGATACCTGGTTGGGTGGGCCGACAAAGACACGGACCAGCAAGACGCCCACACCTCTTTCAAGCTCTCCACCGGCGGTGAGTCAATCGCTCTCGACAACATCGACGGGGCGACGCTGATCGATTTCATCGAATTCGGCGTTCAGACGACCGACGTTTCGTACGGCCGATACCCCGACGGCACCGAGAATTGCGGCTCCATGGCGACGCCCACGCCCGGTGCGGCCAACGCCCTGATCAACACCCCTCCCACGGCCGAAGCGGGAGGTCGCTACTCCGGCACCGAAGGCGACACGATCGCGCTCAGCGGTGCAGCTTCGACCGACACGATCACGGCCTACGCCTGGGACGACCGATTTTACGCGACGCACCGGCTTACGAAATCCTGACAAAGATGGTGACGGAGTCGGCGTTGCGAGAGTTGCAGAACGCGCCACTACGCAAGCCGCCCCTGCGCCTCCACTGCACGAACGACGGCCGAGGCCAGGGCCGGAGCGCGCTCGCTGCGAAACCGCCGCGTACGTCTGAATCGCAAGTGGCTGCCGTCCTGACCTCAAAGCCGCTCGTCGGCGGTGCGAGGTGAGACCAGCTACAGCGCTTCGACGATCGCGGCGCCGTGTGTGAATCCTCCGCCGAAGGCGCATAGTCCCAGGTGGTCGCCATCTTGAAGTGTCGGCAACACTTCTTCAAGGCAGAGCGGAATGCTGGAAGAGGAAGTGTTCCCGTGTTGCCGAATGTTGCTGTAGACTTCGACATCGACACGGCTTCTGATCGCATCAATAATCCGCTGGTTCGCCTGGTGGGGCACGATCATGCGAAGACCATCGATCGCTATCTCCTCTCGCCGGCAGGCCTGAGTCAGGCTCGACATCATGGCGCGGACGGCCTCGCGAAAGACCTTCCTTCCCTTCATCTGAATGTAGCCATCATTCAAGAGCGGAACCAGAAGCGACTCATCGGCGTCGCTCATCGAAGACAGGGTCGGGCGGCGGAGGCGGCCACGAGCCCTGTCCGCATGCTGCTGGCCGTAGAGTACGGTCGCTGAAGCAGCATCACCGAACAGAATTGAGGTGTCGAGGTCTTGCGGATCCAACAAAGGCGACAACACTTCGGACGTGACGAGCAGCACGCGCGCCGCGGGCTGACTCTGCAGGAAGTCGTAACCTGCCCGTAACGCGTACAAGTAGCCGGAACATGCGGCGTTGATGTCGTAGGCTTGCGCCGTACTGTTGTGTGCGCCGCGGCATAGACTTCCCAGCACTCGACAGGCCATCGACGGCGTCACGGAAGCTGGACTGGTCGTGCAGCAGATCACCAAGTCGAAGTCAGCGGGCGTCAATCGCTCTGTTTCCAGGGCGCGTTCGCATGCTGCCGCGGCCAATCCCACCGCGTCTTCGCCCGGCAACACCCAGCAACGTCGTTCGATACCAGTTCGGCGGGTGATGTCGTCGGAACTCATTCGCGGTGTCGCAGCTCCATTGCCTCCAACACCACTGGACAGCAGTTCTTCGTTGCTCAACGACAGCCCGCCCAGAGCCGTGCAGATCGCACCCACTCCGACTTGGTTGGCTTGGCGCTCCGAGCAGTCGCTCGCTGCCGTGCGACGGATCGGTTGAGAGACGGAAGGATTGCTTCGACGCAGAAACACCGGCTTCCCGGGGTCTTCCTGCGAAACCGGCTTTGGCCGGGCGTTGGACTCGTAGGTCTTGACTCGCAGCATTGGCGCGCCGACGGCGATCGTGTCTCCTTCCTCGACCAGAACTTCCTCCAACACGCCACTAACCTGCGAAGTCAACTCGAATACGCTCTTCGTCGCTTCCAGTGCTGCAACGATGTCGCCTCGCTCGATCGAGTCACCCGGCTTGACGAAAAGTTCCACAACCAGCACGGTTTCGTCAGAAGGCCCGGACCCGATTGCCTCGATCAACGCTTCGCCGTCCAATGGCTTCTCCCGTTGCTGCCAGTACAAATCCAGATCGAGCATATCCGCCGCCACGGTCAGGATCGATTTGTAGGAAGGCAGGATATCGATCTGATTGGCGAAGTTGCAGGGCACATAGGTATCGGGCCGCGTAACACGCCGCATATCAACTGGCTTGCGGAGTCTTTCGGTGATGGTGGCAAGAACTTCGGCGCCGAAGCCACACGTATGGTTGTCCTCATGGACAACGATCAACCGTCCGGTCTTGGAAACGGAAGCTGTCACCATGTCTTCGTCCCACGGGGAAAGACAACGCAAGTCGATCAGTTCCGCTCCGAAACCGGCCTTTTCCAGCGCATACGCCGCTCGTTGGCACAATCGGACTGTATTCCCCCATGCCAGGAAAGTAATATCCTCGCCGCTGCAGACCTTTCGCGCTCGACCGATTGGCACGAGTTGATGTTCAACACCACGAGTCGTGTTCTCAGGATCATTAAGACAGCTCTTTGGGTAGAAGAACACTGTCGGACGCTCGGATCGGATCGCTGCGTTCAGCAGGCCTGCCGCGTCGGCGGCCGTTGATGGCATGAAGACGTCGACGCCGGGTATGTGGGCTATGGCCGATTCGAGTGACTGAGCGTGGAACGGTCCCAAGCCGGGACGATAGCCCCCACACGGAACCATGAGGATGACCGGTGCCGGCCATTTGCCATCGGTTCGCCAATAGAGACTCCCCAGCTCGGAGGCAATCTGGTTGTAGGCGATTGGCAAGAAGTCTGCAAATTGAATGAACGCGACCGGTCGTTGCCCGGCCAAGGCTCGGCCGATCGATACCCCGGCGATTGTTGATTCCGAAAGCGGTGAGTTCCCGACGCGGTCCCCAAACTCCGTTCCCAGGCCTTTGGTAACACCGAAGACATCACCTTTCGGGTCGTCAATGTCTTGGCCCCAAATTGTAGCTGACGGGTCGTGAGTCAGGTGCGAGCGGAGTACTTCGCGAATGGCATCGCGCATGACAAGGTCGCCGCCGTCCACACGCATCTCGCTTGCCGCATCGGTCAGATCGAGCGGCAAGGGGCGTTTGGCCGTCGCCCACGCCTTGGGTTCGGGCCCCCGTGCTGATTCCTTCTCCGCCCGGGCTACCGTGTCCTTCACCTGCTGTCGGATTTCACGCAATTGCGAATCGGGTACACCGTCTCGGAGCAGGCACTGTTCCAGGATCGGAATCGGGTCGCCCGTCGCTTGGGCCTTGGAGATATCAGCTTCATCACGGTAGATCGTTTGATCGTCGGCGTTTGTGTGGCTGGTCAACCGGTCGACGTCAAACACCACAATCGCCGGCCCTCGCGACTGCCGCATCTCGCGGATGATTGGGCCGAGCCTCTCGTCAGCCGCTGACACATCGCGCCCGTCGATTCGCTGGATTGGCACGCCGTAGAAGACGTCTTGTTCGCCGTAGGGGGTCGAAAAGAACGTCCGCTCCTCCGTGCGTGTCGAGATGGCCCAACGGTTGTTCTCGACGAAGAACAGCACAGGAAGTTGGCTGCGAACGGCCTCGGCGATGGCCTCCAGAAACTCTCCCTCCTGTGTCGTTCCGTCACCAACCGAGCACAGAACGATCGGTTGACTCGCCTGTTCGCGAATCGCGGCAGCTACGCCGACCGCCTGTAACGCGCTGTTTCCAACCGGCCCGACGATGCTCAAGACATTCAGCTCCCGGTCCGACATGTGGGCACTCATCTGGCGACCGCGGGAGTGAGATCTGCGTTTGCAGTACAGGCTGTCGAAGAAGTCGCGTGCAGATACACCCCGCGCCAACATCAGTGCCTTGTCACGATAGTGGCAGTGCAGATAGTCGTCGTCGATCAGATGCAGAATCAGCGCGACGGATGCTTCATGGCCCGCGCCGGAAACATGAAAGAATGCCTCACCACGGTTCGTAAGTTCCAGTTCCACCTGATCGATCTGCCGCGAGGTGAGCATCGCGCGATAGAGATCCAGGTAGCGGTGGCTGCTCATTGCTGTTCCTGTGTCGCGTTTGTGCGAATGGCACCAGCAAAGGATTGGTTTCGCTTGCCGGCTTGTCAAATACGACTTCCGGCGGGCGCGGCATCCTCATCGTTCTGACTTCTGCAACCCGTTCTGTTGCTGCGATTCCTTCATCCGTTCCTATCCCTTTCCATCGTGTCCTGAATGGCATCTTTTTGGAGAGACGCCAGAGCATGGTGCGTTGGCTGCCACCTACGTTTGACCAGCGAGTCGTTCCAGCGCGCGGTTCCGTGTCTGACTCGCCCGACCGATGTCACTGATTCTTCTCGCATTGCCTCGGGAAGGCGGCTTATGCCCAAGTCCGGCAACGATGTGATGATCGCACAATCCGAGGAGGAACGTGACGAGATCCGTCACTTCCGCTACCAGACCTACGTCGTGGAACAAGGCAAGCGACCTCGCTCAGCAGATCACCGGCGTGAGAGGCTGACCGACGAGTTCGATGAAAATGCCATCCTCCTCTATGCCCGGCGTGACGAACATATCGTGGGAACTGTGCGACTGAACCACTGGCCGGGCGGCGACGTGCCGCCGCACTGGCGGAAGTGGTACGGCTTGGACCGTTTCGAGTACTACGGCCCGGAATCCTGGATATTCTGTACCTTCTTCATGGTCGCCCCGGAATTTCGCGGAACGACACTCACATCCAGGATCATTCGAGCCGCCTATAAGGTCTTCTGCGAACTCGGCGGCCGGTTTGTCTTCGCCCAGGTCGCTCCCAACCTCGTGCCGCTCTACTCGCACATAGGTATGAAGCGATACACGGAGAGTTTTGTCAATGACGAAGTCGGTTTCCGGGTGCCGATGGTGATGGTGGTAGAAGACCCTGACTATCTCACAGCCGTTCGGTCTCCTTGTGCCTCCCTCTCGCGAAAAATGCGGCACTCGGACGAGACCGCCCGGTGGTTCGCCGCCGAGTTTCCCGACCGACTCGGACTGATGCACGAACAACTTGATCCGGATCGGTTCATTGCGGCATTTCGGAGGCGTTTCGCATTGAACGATAGAGGGCTATTCGCAGGCCTCACCGCGGAGCAAACAGAAGAGGTTGCCAGAGGAGGAACCGTATTGGAATGCAGTGAGGGCGACCGGATTCTGCGGCACGGCGACACGGGTGATGAGTTGTTCATTGTCCTCTCGGGCACTGCCGAACGGCGCACGGCGTCGGACTCTACCAGCGCCGAGCTTTTGGGCCCCGGCGAGGTGTTTGGCGAGCTGAGTTTCCTTGACGCAAAACACCGCCTCGACGAAATCCGGGCAAGATCGCCGATGATGGTGCTGATGGTCTCACCGCAGGTGCTGACCCGGATTGCCCAGCGTTCCACCGACACTGCCCTGAAGCTGATCACCCACGTAGCGAAACGACTAAGCGGGCGTGTCCGGAGCCAGGGCGAAACAGCATACGCGCCGGCCCGGTGCGACATCCGCCGGGCCGCGGCAATGGAGGCCGACTTGGAAACGTTAGAACGCGAATTGGAGGTGGCAATATGAACTCGTGCGTGAACGAAAGTGCAGGCTCCTACGATTTCGGGACCTTCGCGGCCAACGACCGGGAACTATCACGATTGGAGCGGCAGGGCACCGCAGCGCAGGAGGTAGAGCGGGAAATCTGGGTGAAGGCCGGTTTGCGACCCGGAATGCGGGTGCTGGATTTGGCTTGTGGTCCGGGAACTCTCTCGTGCGCCCTCGCCGACTTTGTTGCAGATGGGGAAGTTGTGGGCGTCGACCTGAGCGAGAAGATGATCGCCACGGCCCGTCGTCGGCAGGAAGCGGCCGGAGTCCGCAATCTGAAGTTCCAGTGCGGCGACGTCTACTCGCTCGATGCGGCGCTTGGCCAATTCGATTTCGTCTACTCGCGATTCCTGTTCCAGCATTTGCGCGAGCCGATCCTCGCCTTGAACAAAATCTGCCGCGTGTTGAAACCGGAAGGAACGCTTTGCGTGCTCGACGTCGATGACACTTGGCTGACCTTTGTTCCATGCGAAAGCTCTTTCCAAGAGTTCACTCGCTTGGCCGTCGAAGGGCAAAGACAGAAGGGCGGCGATCGATACATTGGCCGAAAGCTGGGCATGTTGTTCAAGCAGGCCGGCCTGACGAATGTGAGCACGAGCGTGAGCGCACTGACCTCGGACGAACTGGGAGTGAAGCCGTTTCTGGACATTACCACCAGCTTCAAACTGGAACAGATTGATCCGTCGCTTCGCGCGAAGGGGCAGGCACTTCTCGACGAGATCTACGGTGCCGTAGACGACCCGTTGGCATGGGGAGCGGTCGGTGTCTTCGTGGCAAGTGGGCAGTTGCGAAAGAACACGCGTACGGACTGCTGAGGATAGGTGTTCACCAGTTGCAGTCTTCCATTCAAGAAGTGGGGCTCGGATCATGATTTGGAATGAAATCGTAAAGCGCCAGACCGGCATTCTCAATTTTACTAACGAACTCAACGAGGCGATCGCCAAGACCAAAATTGCCGTCTTTGGGGCCGGGGGCAATGGCGCTGTGCTCGATGTGATGCTGCGCACAGGATATCAGCATTTCAGCATTGTTGATTTCGACGTGGTCGAAGCCAGCAACCTGAACCGTTTGCCTTTCACCCCCGACTACATCGGCAAGCCAAAAGTAGAAGCTTGGCAGGAGTATCTCGCGGGCATCAACCCGGCCTGTGAGACGCATATTCTCAATCAACAGTTGACCCGCAATGACGAGCCTGTTGTCAGGGACATTGTTCAGGCCAGCGATCTTGTGATTCTCAATACCAGTGATTTTGAGGCCAATTTCGTCATTGCCAGGGTGGCCTATCAATTGGGCAAACGCATGATTGCCGGGCCTGGCACGGCGAATTGTTGGGTCGTCACAACATTTACGCACCAGCAGGGCGTTTCGCTCGAGTCTGTTGGCGGTTTCGGCACGGAACATCAGGACGTCAAGGAAGTAGACTATGAGGCGGCATTGCCCAAATACGCGAAGATCAATTTGTTTCCCGGCCGTCAAGAGCGTCTGTATCCGGAGGTTCTCGATCAGGTTCGAGCGACACAGATCGCGCCGCGTTCGTGCAAGATGTTCGTGTCTCTCGTGAATTCCGCCCAGACCTGGGAAGCGGTCAAGAATACGGCCGTCCTGAACGGCATGGATCTGCGGAACACGCGTGTAATTGAGTTTCCTGTACTGCAGATGTTTGACCCGTTTCGTGGTAGTTCGTTCTTCTGGAATGCCGAGACCGGACAGATCGGGATTCCAAACTGGCTAACAGAGGATGTGGTGTGGTATGAGCTCGATGGTAACGAAGCATAACCTGCCTACACAGCGATGTAGAACGGGTTCGATAATGCAAAACGTGAGGGACACGAAGTTCTGGGCCAGGTACGCACCGACCTATGACGAGCACATCGGCAGTCGTGAAGCTCTGGTCTTGGCACCGAGGATTTCCGAAGACGTGGGGGCCGTGGAGCGGGTACTCGATGTGGGCTGTGGTACGGGCGAGTCGGTGGTGGCACTAGCACAGCAGTGCAAGCAGGTGGATGGCGTGGACCTTGTCGAGAAAATGCTCGATGTGGCCCGCGACAAAGTCGAGCAAAAGGGACTCACCAACGTCACGTTCAACTGCCGGAACGCCGATGCCCTTGGTTTCGATGATGCCACTTTTGATGCAGTCGTGATCACCAATCTTCTGCATGTTGTCCCGTGGCCGAAGCAGGTTTTGCAGAATGCCATGCGCGTACTCAAGCCCGGTGGAAAGCTGGTCGCACCCACGTATTGTCACGGGGCGGGATTGAAGGCACATATCCTGTCGCGCGTGGCGGTATTGCTCTATGGCATGCCCGTGTATCGACGTTTCAGCGTGGCCAGTTTCCATGAACTTGTTGCCGAGACGGGGTTTGACGTAATCGAGAAGGATGTCGTGCAATTCATGGTGCCTCTGGCGTACGTGGTGGCGAGAAAACCAGCGTAGTCAGCGCACGCACGAAGAACGCGTGAGGTTTGTGATTGCAGTAAATCACGGGATT
>CAZUAH010000566.1:0-8922 GCA_964617665.1 uncultured Pirellulaceae bacterium | reverse complement strand
ATCCAACCACTCCAGACTAGACAACCCGTCAAGTATGGATCTGGCGCACGCTTACACTCTCGGTGTACTGGGTCGAAATGCGTCGTCCAAGTGATGCCATCCGCTCCATGGCTTGTCCGCCCCGAACTGCACCAGGTGGGCGTGACCTTGGGCATTGGGGCGGCAGCGTTTGCGCGCTCAGGACGACAACTTCTGGGGCAGATGAGCCGACACCGTTGCGCGCCGATGAGTATCCGTCCTAAGTCGCGAGAACGCGTTGCGAACAGCCCCTGGGGCGGCTTGCGACTGGCCCTTCGGTCCGCACCCGGCAAGCGGTCCTGTCGCTCTGTACCTCGTGAAGCGAGGCAAGCTCAATCGCGTGGGGCGAGTTCTGGTGCCGGTCCTGCCAACCGGAAGAAGTTTCCGAGAATCACGCGGCCGTGTGGGTGATCGTCGTTGTTGACTTCCGGGTGAAACTGGGTGCCGTAGACCAGCCGTTGACGGTGTTTGAAGGCCTGCACCTTGCACTCATCCGTCGAAGCCAGCAACTCGAATTCGGCCGGAACTTGCATGACTTGAAAGGCATGCGCCTCGCGGACCACGATCTCGTCGGGCAGCCCTTCGAACAACGGATCACGTTGCACGATCCGAACCGGCAGGAATCCCCATTCCTTGAACTGGCCCGGATGGTAATTAGGGTTCGGGTCTTTCTCGCCATCTCGCAGCTTACGCAGCCGTCCCACCTTGGAGGAATAGGCCTGCCCGATCAATTGCATCCCGCCACAGAATCCGAAGATGGGAATCTTCGTGTTGCGGATCAGCGGGTAGAACTTGGCGTCGAGATCGCGGCCGACGACCTTCGATCGCCCCGTGATGAGGATCGCCTTGACGCAACTGCGGTCCAGGTTCTCACTGCGGATCTCTGTGAAGTGGACCATGACGCAACGCAGACCGCTTTGCGCTTGCATCCGCTTTCGGAGCTTCAGACCCGAGTACTCTGCGGCCGGCTTGCCCGCGAGTTGCTTGCGGATGATATCGGGATGCTGAATGCTCAGAATGCAAACAATCGGCTCGTCGATGGCTGCGAACTCCTGGGGCGTGGTAAACACCACCTGCCAAGCGTCGCTCTCGGCAGCCAAGGTGAGGCCAACCGATAGCCTGCATAACACAACAAGAGTCAAAGCGGAGGAAAGCAAGCGGGTCATGGGGGATTCCTCTCTGAAGCGGGGTCCTTGAGGCTGGTGTGGCAATCCTATTTACTTTTCTTGGGCGACCGTCGGAGACTCTCTTACCCGTGGGATAGGCTGGAAGCCTATCCCATGGTTCCTCAAGGGGCGTCGTCGGTCGAGTAGGAGCGCTCTATGACGCATGATTTCGGTTCCTTCTTGACGGGAGTGGCGAGAGGCGCGGGACTCGTCCGGCCTACATCCAAACTAGCCAGCCGTGCCAGTCGCCGGGATTTCCACACGGGAATACTGGACCAAGCGTACAGAACGCTCGCACCCAAGGCGCACAGCGCGGCGACAATGAACAGCCAAGAATAGCCGAAACGATAGGCGATCTGGCCAAGCAACGGGCCACCGGCAATCAGCCCCAGGTCGATGTGCATTAGAGCCAGGACCGAACCGGTGCCGCGAACCGGTGCGGGAAAGGAATCCAACGACAGTGAGGCTAAGGTGTGGAACGTGAGCGCATGCCCGGTGCCGAGCAGGATCGCCGGCGCCAGTAGCCACCAGGGATGAGCCGCGTCGATCAGCAGGAAGCTGATTGAGCCGCAGCACAGGCATGTCAAGCCAGCGAGCAGGACTTTCCGACGGCCTATGCGGGCCGGCAGCTTGCGTAGAGACAGACGCAGTGTCAGCCCCAGGCTGCCATAAATCAAGAAAAACGTGGTCATGCCGGGACTGACGATCTCGGCGTAGTCCAGGTATCGCGAAAGAAACACGAACGGCACTGTCATGCAGACGCCAAACAGGATGTTCACTAGCAGAATGGCCCCCGGCCAATGCTGCCGGGCGGTATGGGTGAAGTCGTGCAACCTGATCTTTGTCGGTCCTCCCTTGATTGGCAGCGGCCGTACAAACAGTAGCATTGTTGCCGAACCCACGATCGCCAGGGCGACGACGGTGAAGTAGACCGCGAAGTTGCCGTACGAGCGATCGAGTCCGCCCAGAATCCAATCGCCAATCATCGGCCCCACGATCATTCCCGAAAAACCGCCGGCCCCGAAGACCCCGATCGCCTCCGCTTGTCGTGTCGGCGGGGCCAGGTGCGTGATATAGGTCAGGCTGCTGGCGAAGACAATCGCCACGCCGAGCGTCATCATGGTGCGCACGACGTATAGGTAGGGGCCAACTTCACTGGCCAGCAAGTTTGCCAGAACGGCGGTCAACAGAATGGTCTCGCCAATGATCCATGTCGTTCGCACGCCGAGCCGATCGATACAGGGTCCCAGCCAGGGACGAAAGAGCAAGCCGACGATCGGCGCTACACCCATGACCAGACCAATATCGCGCTCGTCGCCACCAAGAAATCCGATCCAGCGCGCATAGTGGGCCAGCAACGTATTGGCCAGCACAAATCCGATGTGGCTGGCGAACACGGTGGCAAAATCACGGGTGTACAGTCGCTGCGCGGTCAATCTTGTTCCATTTCGGTGAGCAGGTGTTGGAGGGCTGCCGCGGTTTGGCGGGGGCCACGGACGCCAAATCCCTTGCGCCCGTCAGCGCTTGCGTATGCGGGAACTGCATTATACCGCCGAGATCACAGAGGAGATATCCCGCCCGACGCCTCAGCCCAAATGTGCCGGTCTGTAGAGAAATCACGCATCTCGGCCAAGAAATGTGTTCGGACGCTAGACTCGCGAGGTGGCAAGACGCGATGCTACAATAGTCTCCGCCGGGAACGTCGACTGCTTCAGCTTCACTGCAAATGGGAATGTGGGCTCATGGAATCAGAATGGTCCTGGAACAGACTGAGAGAAAGGGCTGATTGTCATGGAAAAGGAAGATTCTGGACAGACATCACGACGGGCTTTTCTGGGGGCGCTCGCTCTCACCGCGGGTGCTTTGGAGAGAGTTTGTCGTGCAATGAACACTGCCGAAGATGGAGCCACCGCGAAAGGCGGGGAATCTACAAGAGACTTCTGTTTCACCCAACCGTTCGACGGCGGCATCATTCACGCGGAATCCGGCACTCCCGTTTTGGGAACGGAAACGGGGCCGGACGGAAAGAAAGCGCTGAAAATCCAAGTCACCGGATCCGTGCCGTCGGGTGCGAGACTTGAACTCTTCACGAGCGGTGGGCAGAAGATCCCGGTGAGTATCCAGAACGGTGCCTTTCGCGGAACTGCGCTACTGAATGACCAGGTCACGGAGATCAAAGCCCGGACGACGATCAACGGAGCGCCCCGGGAAATCCGTACGCGGGTTGTCTGGGCGAGAAATTCGTATCGACGGTTTCGCTGCTACATCGACGATCATAGTTTCTTTTTCCGCGACATCTGCAAGAAGAACTACAGAAGCATTTTCGATTGTTTCTATCTGGCGAAACTTCGCCAGTTGCATCGCGATTTCGGAGCGAAAATCAATCTGAATTGTTTCAATACAACACCAGAGCGGGATTTCAGGCTCTCGATGTTTCCGGACAAGTACAAATCCGAATTCGAGGACAACGCGCACTGGCTCCGGCTGGCGTTTCATTCGGAAAATGAGTTTCCAGCCATTCCCTACAAGAACGCGACACCGGAAAAGCTCGCCGCCGATTTTGATCTGGTCGCCAGGGAACTGAAACGGATCGCAGGTTGCGCCTACACCGCCGGGTTGCAGATCCACTTTGCGGATGTTCCACCGGACTGTTACAAAATCGTTGCTGAGTCCGTCCAGAACTAGCCCTATGAAAGTCGCCCAGTAATTGGCACACACGATGTGTCGCAGAAAACGACGAGGCGAAGTGGGCTCACAAGACTGCCAAAGTTGATAGGGATGAACTGGGTGATCGACATGGAGTCACAACTCTACAAGCAAATCCGACCCATCGTGCTGGTCGGGCTTGCTGTTTCAGTCTCCAGCACTGCGAACAGCAGATGAGTGCGGTGGTAGCCCAAGCTGGAACTCGCCATTGACAACGACTTCCCCTCTGATCGACAATTGACATTCGCACATCCATATCCCCGTACTCGTGCAACAGGCCGGACGCTGCATCATGGACTGGAACCGACTAAAAGAACCGTCGCTGATTGTCTCTACGGTTACGCTTCTTCTGCTGGTGTGCATGCTCCTATTCAACAGGACCAATTCCCGGCTGGAGAAAATCGAAGCACAGATTGGCAGCTTGAATGCGAGCGGCAATGGCGGTTTCGGATTACCCAACGACGAAGACAGTCAGGACCAGTTCAGCGATGCGATCAGCCTTGCCACGGCTCACCTTGAAGAAGAGAAATTCCTCGACGCCTACGATCTGATTTTACTCTCGTCCAGACTGCGTCCATCTGATCCACGCTTGTTCGACGTTCTGTTGGATTTTGTCGAACAAGCATATCGATCAGAAGACGAAGAATCGTTGATGCTTGCGGATGACCTTCTAAGTCGTGGTGAGTCCCTGATTCACTTCCAGTCCCCCAGTGATGTCGGGATAGCACGAAGGCGATTCTCGACGGCGGCAGCAAAGTCCATGCCCAAGTCGAGTACGACAGAAGTCATTCCGTTTGCCGAAGTGAACGACTTCTTGGCCGTCGCTGAGAATCAGGACGTTTCTGCCGAAATGCGGTCCCTTGCAATCGAGCGTGCCAGAATGATGCTCGAAGACGCCTTGCTGCTAAGCATCGTAAGTGATCGTGACATGCCACCAGAATATGCAGCGGCTGAAACGAAGTTGCGGCAACGAATTGACTCGGTCGAAAAGACTTGCCTTGGTCTGCTTTTTAATGACGTTAGAGAACGATCAAATGCTTGGCTTGCAGATGTTGATGAAGTCCTCAAAGCGTCCGAATCGGTTGGAGTGAAGTCGGTACCGGAAGCGGCCAAACGCATCAGTCACACAGTTGATGTGGGAGTTGGGATTCTCCAAGAATTGGCTCCGTATGCCAGATCAGAAATCCCTGAATCGGCTGACTTGGAAAAGCAGATCGAGAAGCAAATTGCCGTCCTACAACGGACGAAAGCGTGGTTGTATAATCAGCAGGTATTGCGGCTTATACGGGATTTGGAGTCCAGGGAGGACTGGCCCATCGAAGACAAGGTGCGCTATCTAGCGGAGGCGAGCGAAGAACATCTGACACCTTACGTACTTCGACGCTATACTGAGTTTTGGGAAAAACTGTTCGAAGAGTTGGACGAGGACAAGAAGGTATGGGCCGTCAAGATGCGAATACTCCACGCAAAGGACTCAAAATGAAGCGGTTCGGTCTTGTATCGCTGCTTGTTCAACTGGCAGTGTGCTGTCTACCGTCCCAAGACGTAGATGCCCGCAATGTCGGACTCGTGCGGGGTGGTCTCGTGAACCATCCCGTGTCACTACCTGCCGAGCAGCGGACTCCAGCTTTGTGGCGAAGCAGAGCGGGGGCATGGGGCGAGAGCTTTGCCGACCGTACATTGAGGCTTCGGGGGTACGGGGAGATTCATGAAATCAAGGCCGGAGGCAATACCGGAATTGACCGAATCGCTATCAAGCGAGGAAGAAACGGGGCAATTCGAGATTTACTGTTCGTAGAAGTAAAGACAGCCAGAGGTACAAAGCCTAGACTGGGAAGGACAGCCTACGGCGGGAGGCAGATGTCTTCCAAATGGCTGTCGGAAAACTTGAGGTCCATGCGTCGTTGGGGCGATGACGAGGCCAGAAGACTCGCAACAGAAATGGCTAGATTTCGAAGGGCTTCGGGTCGGGGCTTTGAATCATTCGGTGAAGTGATGCATGTCAATCCCCGAACGGGCAGCATCAACGGCTATTTGGCAAACGGAGCGACCCCGAAGTACTCCCAGTCGGCAGGAAGATTGCTTTCACAGATTGAAAAGAGAGGTTTACCCGATAGTCGAGTCTGGGCGAGGCAGTCTCGATTGGAGTTGGATATAATCCAGCGTACTTCGATGTCATCATGGCTGGGCAAAACAGTCTCAGAGCAAAATGCAAGTGCCCTGGTCGCAAACACGAGTCGAAGTACAGTATCGCTGCGTCGGGCATTGACGAGACACTCACGAAAGGTCATCTTGCGACGTGCCCTTGTGAAATTGGCTGGACCCATTGCTATGACCGTATCGCTTGCAGTAGATGCCAAGGAACTTGCAGATACTGAGCTTGCCTATAGACGAGGCACGATTTCCCTGCGGCAGAGAAACATCCGACATGCAACATCAGTTGGCGGGATTTCGGGAGCGTTTGCTGGGGCATCTGCTGGTGCGTGGGCGGGTGCCCAACTTGGCCTTCTTGGCGGTCCTTACGCAGAAATCACCGTCCCTGCCGGAGCCTTTATTGGAGCCTGCGTCGGCGGCGTCGGTGGCTACATGGGTGGCTCGGCCGTGTCCGGTTATGCGGCTACGGCTTGGTATGATTCCGTCGATGCAAAAGTCCGTGATCGGTTTGAGGTGGAGTGGCTTGCACAAGGTGTACCGAATCTTTAGCGATACAGGTTATGTAGATGCCCATGAGACGCCTAGCCGAAATCACTGCCGTTTTCGTTGTCTGTATGCTTCTGTGTACTGGATGTAGTCGCTCCCCTGACTCAGGTAGTCCTAACGTAACGAGTCCCACGGGATCGCAGGGAGCAGATGCGGACGAGCCGGAACCCGACATGCCACCGCCTCTCTTCGATCCGAATATGTGATTAGGAGGCTGGCGGCTATGCGTCGGTCGATGCCGTGGCGTGGTTTTTAATGGTGTATTACGCCCCGCAATTCCAGCAGAAGCCCGGTCGATATCATGCATGGAGGCAGAGGCCCGCTTACACGCTTTGGCATCATCACCAGGGCCCTCGCCGTCTGGCTGCTCCTGATCGTGGCTGAGATATTGCATGGCATCGCCCGTGGCATCTTCCTGGTGCCGCACGTCGGCGAATTTCGGTCGAATCAGATCGGCATCTTCACCGGCTCAATCATCATCCTGGTCATCGCCTTAGCGTTCGTCCGGTGGATCGGCGCATCCCGGACCAGCGACCTGCTGATGGTCGGGGCGGTCTGGCTCTGTCTGGCGCTGGCTTTCGAGGTTCTCTTCGGGCGCTTCGTCGTCGGCTTGTCTTGGGAGCGACTGGCCGCAGACTACAACGTGCCGGAAGGCGGGTTGCTGCCGTTCGGGATGCTGGTGCTGCTGATTTCGCCGCTGATTGTCGAGAAGTTGCGGACAGAGGTTCTCAAGGCATAGTTGCGGGCTAGAATTATCTGCGATACCTGGACCCCAAACAGGGACAGAGAAACCAAGATTCGCAACGAGTCCGAGGGAACGTCATTGTTTCATGCGACGTGCTTACGACGAACCCTTTTGAGACACAGTTTGGGAGAACCATCATGGACGAACGCATAAATGAAACGCCGATGGAACTGCGGGAGCGGTTGTTCGAGATCATCGATCTGACAGATGATTTCTGCGACAAGTACTTGAATGAAGAGTACAAGGAGATTTGCCGCAAGATGGCTGTGGCTGCCTGCCAGAAGCAAGTGCCGGTTGACCGTGGGAAAACTACAAGTTGGGCTTGTGGTATCGTCTATTCCGTGGGCTGGGTGAACTTTCTGACCGATCCCAATAACTCCCCACACATGCGATCCGAAGACATTGCCAGGCGTTTCGGCGTGTCGATGGCGACCATGCAGGCAAAATCAAAGGTCGTCCGGGACACTTTGGACTTGATACCACTTCAACCTGAATACTCGCTGCCCAGCATGGCCGACGACAATCCTCTGGTCTGGATGGCCGAGGTCAACGGTCTCGTGGTGGATCTGCGACATGCGCCCCGTGTGTGGCAGGAGAAGGCGTTTCGTCAGGGCATGATTCCGTACATTCCCGCCGACCGGGACAGACCATGAGCGAGCATCGTCTGTCGTGGACTCTCTCGGCGTTCCTGTTTACTCCTGTCCGCCCACGACCCGTGAGTACTTAGGACGCTTGCGCTCCCTGTATTTGTCAACGTCCTTTTCTTCTGAAAGCAAAAACCGCAGAAATGATTTGTCTTGAAAACGGCATGTTTGGGCAATTCCAAGCAACCCCAAATACGAAGTTGCGCCACTCTCGGAGAACGAGCCGGAGATCTTTCTTTGCACGGCGAGATGACGAATCGCCCGTTCAGCCATGTTGTTGTTCCAAGGAATCCCATCGTGTTCGAGAAACCGAAAGAGGTCCGGCATATACCGTGTAAATCGCTTCTGATATTTGAGCGTGATTTCACATCCGCACCCACTGTCTTCGAGTGCCGACCGTCGAAACCGATCAACTCGTTTGACGTGTTTTCGAAGATGCCTCCTTCGTAATCCATATCTCCCTACATCCTCGAATATCGGCACAAGCAAATCACGTACTGATCCGACGAATGACTCAAACTCCTCGTTGAACGGATTTTTCCAGAGGTCATCGTTGAGATCTCGAACTAAATGGACGAGGCACTTTTGCTGAAGGCATGTCACTGAGTCGTAGCCGCTGTAGAAGTCGGATATCAGAACGCCACCGTAGTTATCAAGGACTTCCTTAACGACCGTTGTTTCCCGTGTCTCCGTCAGGCGAAAAGCAACATGCCTGGAATCAGTGAATACCCACACATAGTAGTTGACGCCTCGGATGCTAATCGGTGTTTCGTCTACATGAACGAAAGGGCTTTCACGAATACGTTCCATCAAAAGACGCTCAGTTGTTGCGTATTCATCGCTGACGTGTTTTACAAAAGTAAACAGCGTGCCACGGTGGATGATTTCGCCAAACAACTCTTCGATTTCCTGTGCTATCGCCCCAAAGGGAAGCCGCAAGACA
>CAZUAH010000565.1:0-8952 GCA_964617665.1 uncultured Pirellulaceae bacterium | reverse complement strand
CGGGAACTGAGGATTCTACAGCGTCTTGGGACGTCAAAGGCGCTGGCGAATTTGGCGAGATCAACAATCGAAGCGGTCCATCCTCCGTGAGATTCGTAAACATCGATGGGCCCAGCGATCGTGTTTGCTGATACATACTCGCCACGTTGCGGTTCGCCATTTTGGATGCGGGGCTGGTAGTACATGACTTCATTGGCCTGAGGCGTCTTCGTGCCTATGCACATGTCTCTTATCCCCAGCGGCGCGAGGACGTTCTCTCGGACATGCTGCTCGTAAGGCTGTCCGGAGATCTCTTCAATGACGCGTCCGAGTACGCAGTACCCGAAGTTTGAATAGGCATACTTGCTTCCGGGATCGAAGTCGAGCGGTTGTCCCAACATGTAGGAGACAATGTATTTCGGTTGCACATTGTCAGAGGATACGCCGGCGCTCTTGGCCGCCTTCTCGCGGGTTTCCCAACTCATGGGATCAAACGAGGCATCCCGATCCCAACCGCCACTGTGGTTCAGAAGGTGACGAATGGTCACCTGGCGCATTTTGGGATCGGGCTTGGCACCGGCTTCCACGACGGGTTGGAGTTTCAAGACGTCCGTGACTGCGGCGTCCAAGCCCACCTTTCTCTTCTGCACTAACTGAAGAACAGCGACGGCGGTGATCGGTTTGGACATACTGGCAATGCGAAATCGCGACGTCGGTTGCACGGGCTCCTTCTTCTCCAGATCGGCATAGCCGAATCCGCGGGCATATACCATTTTCCCAAACCTCGTCACCGCAAGCGCCGCTCCCACGGCACCGCGGTCCTGCATCTCTCTGAGCATCATCCTATCGAACGCATTGAGCTCGTGCGCGGCTGCGGGCGGACTCATCGGAAGCGGCCCTTCCGGAAGTCGGTAAACCTCCTCCGCTGCCCCTTCATTGCATAGAGCACTGACAAGAACCACACAACCGCACAGAAACCGCACATTTGCCATAACGTTCTCCTGCCTGAACTACTATTCGTGGAGCGTGATTTGTACCGTGTTTGAAGGCATCGTAGTGGCCACATGCCAGTTGCGAAACCTATAGCGTCGAGTTCGCGGCGTCATCCTCGCCTCCCGTCGACTGCCGCATCGCCCCAGTCCGTCCGTTCCCCGGGGCGATCGTCTTGGGCCGGCCATGAGCCTGTCCGAAGAATCACTCTTGCCAGAAGATGGAAGGCGGCAACGGTTTGGTGCAATTTGGAGTATTGCGTGGAGTGCCCTGCATTGTCTATCCCGGTGTCGCTTGCTAGTATCCTCATGTCTTGTTGGATCGGGAGAGTTGGCGGTAGCTGTGAGGCGTGCGAAACGCCAGAATTCGGCGATCAAAGAGCAGCATCGTTGCCAACAGAACGAACGGAAATACTCGGAATGACGCAACCAACGGAGCAGGCCACGGCGTCGAGGAGCAGGGGCAGGTCTCGTCCCGCGCTGCTTGCCATCGGAACGATTTTGATCATTGGCCTGGTGGTCGCGAGCTTTGTACTGTTCGAACGATCCAATTCTTCGCACGAGGATATCCCGGCGGCCTCGCGTGTTCGGCTGGATACTCCCTACGTTCCTTCCCATCCGAGCATAGTGAAGAAGATGATCGAGATGGCAGACTTGACCGAGAATGATGTGCTGTACGACCTGGGATGTGGGGATGGCCGAATCTTGGTTGCGGCAGCCAGGCAGTCCGGTTGCCGTGCCGTTGGATTCGACATCGATCCCAAATTGGTCCGGCTTGCCAGGGAAAACGCGGAAGCCAATGGCGTCGAGCATTTGGTGACGGTCGAACAGCGTGACGTGCTGACGGTTGATCTGAGCCAAGCTACTGTGGTGACGATTTACCTTCTGCCTTGGATCATGGAGAAGTTGATTCCACAGTTTGACGCGATGCGTCCGGGCTCACGGATCGTCGCGCATGACTTCCGAATTGCCGGCTGTAAGCCGGATAAGACTATCGACATGCGTCTGACGGATACCATCACCGAGGACCATTACGTGCATCTGTGGATTACGCCGCTGAAGAAAGGTACCGACTTCAAGTGAACCGCTCTGGTATCTGACATATCCAAACCAGACGGACATCGCCGGATTCTCGTAGAATTTCCTCTCTTTGACGACATTTAGCTCGGTCGTCGACTTTGGCATGGCACATCTCATCAAATGGGCAACCGCGAGCCACCGCCCCGCAAACGCCGGAGCAGATTTGGACTATCTCGACAACGGCGGGACGAAGGACAAACTAAGGACTTTTTACTCACATTAGGTCTACGGAGGGGGGCTCCGGCACGACGAATTCTGCGGTTAATTTCTCGTTACTGTCGCGATCCGCAATATCGATAGAAATTCGAAACCGTGTAGCGTGGACTCGCGAAAACTCCCATTGAGCGAACTTTGGGCCTCGTGTAGAGTAATTGAGTCCGCATCACATACCCGCCCATAGATCCCACCTGCTAGCTTGCAGCTCTCTAGAAATTCAAATGACTTCAAACGATGAGAAACCTCTCCGCATCCTGGTTGCGGAGGATAGCGCGGTACACCAGACAATTGCCGTAAGGCTGTTGGAGAGGTTGGGCCACGCCGTTACGGTCGTGGGTAACGGTAATGAGGCTGTCCAGGCTCTTCGACGCGATGTGTTTGACGTCTTGCTGACGGACGTCGAGATGCCGGAAATGGACGGTCTGTCGACGACTCGCATGATTCGTGAGTGCGAGGACGCAGTGAGTGGCCGACTTCCAATTGTCGGTGTCACCGCGAATCACGATCACGAGGACTGCCTGAACGCAGGTATGGACGCCTATCTGCCAAAACCGCTCAAGGCAAAGCCGCTGAGCAAAATCCTCAAACAGGTCGTACGCAGGACGGCGGCATAGAAACCAAGTACCGTCCGTTTCTAGCTCCGCATGACAACGTTGATCGGCGGCGTTGGATCTTCCAGGGGCAAGACGCTCGAAAGGCCGACTTACCAGCCGCAGAACTATTGGCCGCTCTTTTTCTCCATCCCAGCGCTGAACGCTTCATACAGCTTGAGTGGACGTTCCAACTCGCCATCAAGCGGGATCAATGCCAAACGGACCTTTACGGTACGCTCGAAGCCCGGCAACAGGTCGTCGCCAAAAAGTGAGAAATCGAAGGCGCTGTAGGTGGTCAGCCGATCAGCATCATCGTTCGCGTGGTATCGCGTACTGATCGCATAACAATCGCGAGGGTGCGACATCAGGACGACGCCGATTTGTTGTTCGGGATCGGTAAGGAAGGCAAGGCAATGCGCGTAACGACGTACCGGACACATCTGGACGACGGGCGTGCCCCATTCGTTGCGTTCCCACCGCCCGTCCAGGCACAAACGGGCCGAGTGTGGATCTCTGGGGAACACCAGGACTGTATCCCGGAAAACATCGTTCACCATGGGCACGACCAATTGCGGCGGCTTTTTGCCGCGTGATTGAAGGTACACGTGAGGTATCAACACTTTGTCGAAGTAGTTGGACATGAACAGTTCGTAGCCGCGGTAGGCTCCTTGCGACCGGACCGTCACAGTCACGTCCACGGCGTTCGCCTCGGCCACTGCGTAACGCGCGGTGATCTCTCCCTTGTGTCCGTCCGTAGCAGCCCACTTAACCTCGACCCAGTCAGAGGAAACTTGGGTCGTGCGTTCCATGCTTCTCGGCTGCCCCATGATCTGGTTGACCGACATCAACTTAAACAGATTCAACGCGGAGTATCTCGAATCAATCACTTGCGCTCCCGTACGTTTGTCAACCAAACGCGTGACGCCATGATATGCCCCGTCAAGCCGAACCGTTCCCTGGATTTGGCCGGTGTCGAACTCGAAACAACCCTCGTCAGTCGGCTTGAGATTCAGGTTTGGCGAATCGGCAAACGTCTGCGCTGCGACCAGCAGGACAACCGTAGCCAGCATGCATCTGAGCATCATCTCTTACTCCCCGAAAAGAAGTGATCTCCCGTAATGGGCGCAGCCCACGTCGCGCAATCGAGGTCGAGTCGCCGGTCTATTCTGTCCCAACCGGGATAAGGTGCATTGCGCGCAGGTCGGACACCTCGGTGGCCGTAGGACCGTTTGGTCGTAGACGCACGCGGTTGCCACCCGCAGCGAGTTCGATTTCGCCGAATTTCTCTTTCTGGTAACGTCCCCAACCACCTGTGCTCGGCAGCTTGTTGGTCAGGCGGCTTGACCTGCCCTCAACTTCGACGGCAATAGGGTTGTCGGCATATTCGTCGATCTGCGACCAGTCGATCCAAACTTCGAAACGGCCCGCTCTCGGTGCGTCCACCGACCAGACGACGTGATCATTGGGGCCCTTGTAGAACCAGACAAGATGTTCTCCGCCCATCTTGATGCCCGGGCTGTAGATTTCACACGTGGCGGCACGCAACTCGAGCGATCCGTCCGGCTTGGCCGTGACCGTCATCGGTCGGTTTCCGTCTACCTCTCTGCGCGGCGGGCCGCTTTGGGCGATGAAGGCGAATAGGTCAGCCATTTGCTGCCGATCCATTTTCGCTTCCAACTTCTCGGGCATGTGCGATCGTCCCATGCTGATCAATTCATCCAGATCGCGCCGCAGGACGACGTGCACCTTTCCTTTGTTGTCCGCCAGCGTGATGCTTGTGCTGGTTTCCTCGACAAGCATGCCGGCGAGAATCAGCCCTTCGACCGTGACGGCCGTGTACTCGATGTACTTGTCTTCGACGGCACGGTTCGGATCGACCAAGGCCACCAGTAAAGCGCCAGGCGATTTGTCAACTAGCGTCCTTAGGTCGGTCGCAATGTTACTGCCAACGCCGTCCAACAGATGGCAGTAGGAACACGTAGTTTCCACAAACTGCTCTTTGCCGCGCACCGGATCGCCTTTCAGATCAGCCACCGATGCGAATTTGTCCAGCGACGCTTGGATCTCGTCGCTGGTCGTGGTGCGGCCCAGCAGCGATTCGGCTCGCTTTCGGATCGCGTCGTCCGGATGGCGGGAGAGCCGATCACGGTGAGCAGTGCCCAGGATCGTAGCCATCTTCGGTTCATCCGCAACCCGATCGAGCAAAACGCTGGACCACTCCTTTCGACTGATCAACACATCCAGAATCGCTCCGTTCAAGTTCGGCCCTTGCTCGGCCCAGCCCTGCAACAACAAATCCGGTACGCGATTGTGACGCAGACGTCCCATCGTTTCGACTGCGGCCAACTGAACTTCCAGCGGCGTTTGCGGTGCGAGTAATTCGGCCAGGAAATCGAGATCCTCGCTGTGCCCGTCCGGTCCACGTCCCAGAATCCTCAGGGCGATCGTTCTATCGGCCACCGGCGCATCGTCGTCGGCCGCCACATCGCGTGCGGCTCTGAACAACTCGTTGGCCTGGTCCCTCGCGCGTGCGAGGTCCGGCACGGATTGGGCCGAGAGTTTGACCAGAGACAAGTCTCGCTGACCAAGACCGTCCAACAGTTTGGCCATCGCTTCGTACTGCCATCTCGCAAACCCGCTCGGCGGTTTGGCCGATACGGCTTCGAGTACGTGACCAATGGCCTTGTGATTATTGAGCCCGACGGCCATGCTCATGAGACTTGTGATCAACGGCGCGCGGGCAGCAATTTGGTCCGACTCCGTCATGACCTCCGCGATCATCTCGTCGATGTGAATCGTGGCGGAACTCATGATCGCAGCCGTGACATACCGATCGTCGGTATGGCGGATCGCCAAACGCCCCAACAGATGCCCCGCGCGTGGATCGTTCCACTCGCCGAGACTGTATGCAAGCTGCATCCGCACGTGTGGATCGTCGTCCTGTTCGAGTTTCAGGAGCACTTCGCCGACCGCCGGGTTGGCGTTCAACAGGGATTCGCTGACGCGTACTGCGTGTCGCCGGACGCCGGGATTTTCGTCACCCATAGCACGAATGGCGACTTCCGG
Organism: uncultured Pirellulaceae bacterium; assembly: GCA_964617665.1. Classification (GTDB taxonomy): domain Bacteria; phylum Planctomycetota; class Planctomycetia; order Pirellulales; family Pirellulaceae; genus JADHUC01. The sequence goes on along the minus strand of CAZUAH010000565.1, from coordinate 3,029 downwards.
CTGCAGTGATCCAAGGCCGTCCAGCACGCAAATCGCGTGGCCCCTGGCCAATGCCCGCGAACAGCTGGCGACGATCTCCTCCAGTGGTTCGACCGCTGCCTGATCAGCCCGCCACAGAAGCATCTGGTGGGCCATGTCGCGTTGCCAGCCGCTGGGGCTGTCCACCGCAGCGACCAACCCGGCGGTGTCCAGCTTGTCCAGTCGCGGAATGGGACGCGGGCGCTTGTCTACCGGATAGATGCGGTAGATGCGTCCTTTGTCGTGCCCCGCCCGTAGATCCAACGTCTTTTCCAGGTCGTCGTTGATCCACTCGGGGTGTTCGATCACAAAACGGTACATATCCAAGACCCACAGAGCGCCGTCCGGCCCGGTTTCCACCGTGGACGGCCGGAACCAGATGTCATGCGAGGCCAGGAATTCGCGTTGTTGCTCTTCCGGGCTGCGCTGGCCGCGGAACAACACGCCGTTGGGCTGCAGAATCTCTCGATGGACCACGTTGAACACCGAATCATCGACGAACAAGTTCCCGTAGAAATTTGGGCCAAACAGGTCATCGCGGTAGATCATCACGCTGGCCACCGATGTGCACCGACCGGGTTTGCCCCAACCGGCGTACGGCCGGTGCTTCAGGTCGCAGTGGGAAATCACGCGACCTGCGGGATAGAGCATGTGTTCCGGCGTGACGTCGACGCGACCGGACGGCGGAGCCACATGCGGATTGCGGCGCAAATAGTGATCTTTCAATGCGTATAGCCAGCCGAGATCGCTATTGTTGCATCCAAACCAGTTGCCCCAGTCGTCGCGGCTGGTACCGAACTGCGTCTGACCCGCCTGTGCCTGGACCGAACCTTCGTCTGGTTTGAAGCGAATGTCGCGCCCGCTGATGCTCACCGTCTGGCCGGTTTTCAACGACTTGATCGTCCCTCCGCTGTCGCCGTTGGCGGCGTGCACCCAGTTGTCCAACCCCCACCGTGGATGATTCACTCGGTGCTGCTGGTTACCCTGGCCAAAGCCGGTCAACAGAGTCTTGCGCACATCGGCCCGGCCATCGCCGTCGGTGTCCTCGGCATAGAACACCTCCGGAGCCGCCGTGACCAGCACGCCCTCACGCCAGACCATGACGCCCATCGGGCAGTCGATTGGTTCCAGGAACACTGTCGACCGTTCGTATCGCCCGTCGCGGTCGGAGTCCTCCAAACAGCGGACCCGGCCACATGGGATGCCTTTATCGTCCTTCCCCAGCGGATAATCGGCGTACTCGACGACCCACATCTTGCCGTCGGGCCCCCAGGCGATGTCAACCGGATCCATCACCTCCGGTTCCGCCGCCACCAATTCCACTTGAAAGCCGGGAAGCACATCGAACGACTGAAGCGACTCGTCGGGGGTGCGCGGCGGTGGATTGCGGTCGGTTCCCAAGAGATCGGTGAAATGGCGGCTGTCGATGTGGTGAGGCAGCTTGCCACCGGTGTCTTCGTTCTGGATCCACATGTGGTTGAAGCTGAACCAGGCACCGTTGTTCGTCCCGTCGGCGCGGACGATTTCGGGAATCGCACCCTCGTCGCCGCGCTTGCCGGTCATCATCGTTTGCGACCAGCCGTCAGCCATCGACACAAAACGATAGACGCCGTAGCGTTCGCCATTGGAAAACACCATATCGGGATGCGTGTCGACGTCCACGTCCACCAACCGCAAACCGGCATCGCGCCCCTGGCTGTCGACAATGGTCGTTTTGTCCGGCAACCCGAACGGTATCCGCTTCCAGCCGCCGGCGTCGGCTAACCAGCGAAACACGGCTGACTGCTCGTCGTTGCCCACGATCAGCTCGCAGATGCCATCGGCGTCCAGGTCGCGAAGTCGCACACCTCGGTCGAGGCCCTCGGAACAGGTGAAGATGGTAGCATCCAATCCATTCAATCCCTGTGTATCGCTCACCCATCGCTCGCCATCAAAATGCCAAAGACCGGCGGTCTTTTCGTTGCGGACGAGTATGCTGGCAAACCCGTTTCCGCGCAGCACACCAAAACGCACGCCTGTCTCAGCTCGTTTGCCCTGCTTGTCGACCGCGACCATTTCAACTGGGAAATCCGTGACACGCCATTTCCCAGTCGAGGGTGACCAGATACGGGTCTGGCGCACCTTGTCGTTGGCGACGATCGCGTCCATGTATCCGTCGGCATTCACGTCCAGCAGACGGACACCGTTGTCGCCTCCGTCGGCCGCACGCAACGGATGCCCGTCGAGCATGTTCTTTGTCAGCCGCTCGTGCATCTCGCGGAAGTTCAGGAACATCACTTTGCCGGCTCGATCCCGGACTGCATGATCGACCATCTCGACGACCTGATCGTTGCGTATCCAGCCCCCGGGATGAAACGTCAGCACATAGGTGCCGCGTTTCGCCACGGTTGCGTCGATCGCTGCCTTCATGTCGCGAACGGTTGTCGAGTGGTGGGGGCCCTGTAGGTTGTGCCCCTGCCAGTCGTCGGGAATCGCCGACGGAATCTCCCAACACAGCCGGCCGATCACGTAGGGATACGGATAGTTTTCCACGTAGTTCACAAACCGCCGGTTCCGCGGCACGTACTTGTCGAAACGGTGGCGGCCGTCCTCCTCGATCACCAGTTCACGCGGCAGGTCCGCATCGGCAGGCGTGAACAACATGAAGACCGACGAGTCCATCCGCGTGAACTTGCCGTGCGGCGTAGTTCGATTGAAGATCTCGGCAAAGAACCGGGGACTCATAGAATTCATCGAGTCGCAGCAAGGCATGCGGAAGGAAGCGATCTCGGTATTCGGGATCAATGTGAGCAGATCGATGCACTCGTCATATGTCGCCTTCGCCTTCTCGAATGAACTGCCCTGCAGACACGGACATGGATGATTGCTCGTGTGAGGCTCGATGCTGAGCCCCTCCTTCAGCCACTTCTGGAGATGCGGATGGTCCGGATCGATACGCGTGGTCATGATACTGAGCGGAGCCCGGCCGTCGCTCTTCTTCCTAAGCAACAGAAACGGCCCCACCAAACTAA
>CAZUAH010000564.1:0-8959 GCA_964617665.1 uncultured Pirellulaceae bacterium | reverse complement strand
GCCTTGGCTGCTGCCTCCATGTGCGTTGTGTGTTGATGGTCGCACGAAGCGATCATCACCGCGTCCAGATCCTTCACGGCGATAAGATCACGATACGACACGAGCGCTTGGGGCGATCCGCCATACCACTCTTTGGCCTGCGCCGCAGCCTCTTCACGACGCGACTTCCATGGATCGGACACAGCCACGATTTCGCAGTTCTGCGATTCGCTGTGCGCGTGGACGCCGGTCATATGCGCCCTTCGTCCACGTCCTCCGCATCCGATGACGCCGATGTGGATACGATCGTTGGCACCCACGGTCCGAGCGTAACTGCTGGCCGGCATGGCCAACGCTGCCGCGCCGACGGACGCCGTCTTGATGAATTGTCGACGAGATTGAGAGCGTTTCATAGCGTGTCCTCCATCACCGAAGCCTGTCTGATTCTACCAGTCCCCGCGTGCTCCGGCCGCTCCATGCCGACCGTGCAGCCAATTAGCATACAATACAGACCAGTGGATTGCGATTTTCGTCGAGCATTTCTCGCGCAACTTCGCACTTATGGCTTCAGGTCCGCTGTCCTGCGAAATACAATGACCGTTGGCTGTAGTGCAGTTCGTGAGGGTATGTGCGATCGGGAGGGCGAAGCTCCTGCTGAGCCGGACACCTGGCACCGACACGCGGCTCGGCGGGAGCCTCGCCCTCCCGAACACCGCTTTTCCAGCACGTGGAATGATCCGACGCCCTCACGTGAGTCGCGAGTCTGCCTGGACGGGCGTGTATCGACACCATCATAGGAAAATCAAGAATGAACCAGATAAATCGACGCGAGTTTGCCGGCGCATCGCTGGCGGCGATGGGCGCGGCAGCGTTGGCCGGACAGGGTAACGCGAGAGAAGCAACCAGCGCCAAACTGCCCACGGTCCGCTGGGGAAAGCACGAGATTACGCGGGTGCTGGTAGGACACAATCCAATCAAAGGAGGGTCGCACTTCAGCTCGGAACTGAATCGCGACATGCGCGAGTGGTTTGCGGATCGAGAGCACGGTCTCGAACTGTTCCGCCGCTGTGAACAATGCGGCATCAATACTGCTCAGATGGGCGGCAAGGACATCGAGGCTCTGTTGCGGGCGCATTATGCCGACGGCGGACGACTGAAGTGGATCGCCACGTTCTACTCGAAGCCGGGCTCTACTCAAGCCAAGGAAGAATTGTCGCGAATTCTGAAGATGGATCCCAAGCCAATCGGGGCGCAGCAATTTGGCAACGTTTCCGATGCATTTATGCGCCACGGCAAGGTCGATCGGCTGAAGGAGAATCTGAAATTGCTGCGCGACGCCGGCTTGCTGGTTGGTTTGTGCTCTCACAATCATGAGACGATCGACTATGCCGAGGAACATGGCTGGGACGTTGATTTCTACCAGTGCTGTTTCTACACATCCGCGTTCAGTCTGGATCACGCGAAGCGTGGCAAGGAAACATTCGAGGAACAATCCCGACGCGCGATGGTCAAGACGATTCAGAACGTCTCGAAGCCTTGCATCGCGTACAAGGTGCTCGCCGCCAACCGCCATTGCCACTCGGCCGCCGCCGTCGAACGAGCGATTCGCTTTGCGTTCGCCAACATCAAGCCCACAGACGTGGTATTACTGGGCATGTGGCAGAAGTACAAGGACCAAGTGGCAGAGAACGTGGGCTACGCGCGAAGCGTCATCGGCTAGATCGCGTGTGGCGTAACTGTATCGGGTTTTTCACCGTTTGGACCCATGAACTACAGCGCCGGAGACTCTACACGTACGTGCGACTCGCACTAGTCTTCAAACATGCGATGATTGAAGTGCGTTGCGTGGTTGTTTCGAGCGCGGAGGTCGAGCGGACGGAATTGCCTTCCGGGGTGGAGTGTCGCGTTGTGGTTGCGTCATCGTTTTTCAGCAGGGGCCTGATGGCCGGTTGGGGGCGTTCTGGAACGGATCGCTACGGCATGCGAAACCGCAGCTCTTGCGGCAGCCGGTTTACCGCCCTGCCTTGCGCGGCGTCAGCAATGTAACCCACAACCATGCGTAGGGCTGCTTGCACTTGGTGGGCTGGTAGTCGAACTCCGCCACCTCCTCGCTCTGCAACTGAAGATGCAAATACTCACGGCGTCGAATGATCTGCCGCTTGATCCGTTCGGGCCGTGCACGTGCTGGGCCGCGTGCCTGGTAGGCCGGGGCCGATGGAGCTTTTTCCAGGCCGATTCCCGTAGGTCTTCTACGATTTCCGGCAGGTTGGGAGTCTCCTTGTATCCGAACTGAAACAGTACACCACTCTTATCCCAACGATCCAAATGCTCGGTCTGGCTGAAGGCCGTGTCGCCTCGCAGTCGTACACGGCCAAATCCACCACGACGGCAAAGGGCAATGGCTCGATCGGCTTCCGCCGCGGCTCCTTCCTCGCTGGGGCGGTTTCCCGATCGATTCACCAACGACAACACTTCGCCTGTATTGGCCAACGTTGCCAGCAGTGGATGATAGCCCCACGTGCCTTTGTAGGAGATATCCATTCCCTGTTTGCATTCACCGGTCGTGACGACCAGCGTGCCATCCATGTCGATCACCGCTTCCTTGAAGAAAGCCCTGTCTTGCCGACGCCAAACGGCAAGTCGTGCCTGGTCAATGGCGTCCATCAAGGCTCGCACATCCTCGACCCTGAACCGTCGACAGAAGTCACCGGCGGTGGTGGGATCGGGAATAGCATCCGCTCCCAATGCATCCAGGAAACATTCGTCATTGCGTCGCAACTCGATGTCCTGCAAGCAGGTGCCATCGCATGAGGCGTTGATGGCCAAGTTCAACACATGATCCGATTCATGATAGGGCAGATGAAACTTCAGCAGATGCAAGCGGCGATCGATCGCGGCGATCAATCCCGTCTCTTGTGCCAACCGATGCATCAACGGCACACCACCGTAAGCGATGCCTCTCGGCCAACTCGCATTTCACACCCGCGCCGTTCATCACCGGCGGGGCGTTTTCGGCGGCACGCCGGTACTTGTTCCGATTCGTCCGATCCAGTCGCTTTAAGATCCAACGCTTGCGATCCGGCAGCCGTTGTGCGATGCTACGTTTCACTCGAAATCCTCCGTGCAAGAGCCAAGAAGTGTCTGGCGTTTACTTCATATACGCTCAAAAACACTGGATGATTTCGAGTTTTTTCGGTAGCTCCCAAACAGGCGAATCAAACTCGCTTCGTTGAGGTCTAGTTCGCCGACGGCGAAGAGCCTTTGAATCTGTCAGTGCGAGAACCGGAGTATGTGGAACAGGCGTTTTGAAAATGGGAGCCCATCTGCTATGAGTCGCTGGTATCGAACATCGCTTGTCGTATCTGCTGCATTGTGCTGGTTGCTCAACTCGGAACTGTTGGTTGCGGAGGAGTTGCGCGAGCCGTTCGAAGACGACCGTCAGGAAAACGACACGGCGACCACGCCGTCGTGGACACCACCCGACGCCTTCCTTCCGACCGAGGCTGGCGAAGGCGTGTTGGGATGGCCCGAAGTACGGCCCGAGAGTCGTCCCGGCACGTACTGGTGGTGGCCCGGCAGCGCTGTGACCAAAGAGGATCTGACCTGGAACCTCGAGACGTATCGCCGGGCCGGCTGGGGAAATATGGGAGTGATCGGCATCTATGGAGTCCGCGGCGAGGAGGATCGGTTCATTGATGTCTTCTCGCCAAAGTGGTTCGAGATGTTCAATCACACGGTCGCCGAGGCTGAGCGGTTGGGGATGAACATCGATCTCACACCCAGTTCCGGCTGGCGGATGGGCGGACCGCACGTAACTCCGAAGTATGCAGAACAGAGCTTTGCCGTGGAAGGCGGTCGCATTGTCGCGCGTTCGAGAACGGATCGCGTCAAGCGGGCGGGACCCGGTGGAGAAGGAATGGCAATCAACCCGTATTCCCAGGCGGCTGTGACGTTTCACCTGGACTGGATGAGCAAACGATTTGACGAAGGAGCCGGCAGTTCGCCGCGGGCGTTTTACTACGACTCGTTCGAGAACCCGGGCAACTGGTGCCCGGAGTTCTTGGAGTCGTTCCGACGGCTGCGCGGCTATTCTCTGGAGGAACATGCCGAGGCGTTGGCTGGCCGCGGAGATGCAGATCGCGCACGACGCGTCGTTTGCGATTACCGCGAAACGCTATCGGACATATTGCTCGACCGCGTCGATCAGATCGTTCGCTGGGGGAAGCAGCGCGGCAGCGGCCTGCGGATGCAGGCTCACGGCGCGCCCGCCAATCTGCTGGACATGTACGCCGCCGCGGAAATCCCCGAGACGGAAGTATTCGGGGCGTCGATACTTGACATACCGGGTTACCGTCGCGAGCCGCAATGGATCCGCCCGGATCGGCAAAGCGACTCGGTCAATCGATTTGCTTCCTCCGCCGCGCACGTGGCAGGCCGCGATGTGGTGATCTCCGAGAGTTTCACATGGCTGCGGAATCACTACCATACGGCCCTTTCGCACATCAAAGCCGAGTCGGACAAACTGCTGCTGAACGGCATCAACTGCATCTACTACCACGGCATCTGTTATGCGCCGAAGAAGACGACGTGGCCGGGTTGGCTGTTCTATGCATCGACCCAGGCGAATGCCCGCAATTCCATCTTCCGAGACGTGCCAGCGCTGAACGCGTACATCACGCGGTGTCAAAGTGTCCTTCAGGAGGGGAGTCCCCACAACGATGTGTTGCTCTACTGGCCGGTCTACGACACGTGGATGAGCGGTGGTAGCCGGGAACAGCGGTTCTCGGTACATCATCCGGAATGGATCGAGCAGACAGCGTCCGGTGAAGCCGGCCGTTGGATGATCGACAAGGGATACACGTTTGACTACGTGTCGGATCGCCAATTGCGGCAGATCGACGTCAACGACCGATTGCTCCGCACCGAGGGCGGAAGCGACTATCGCACGGTCCTCGTGCCCGCAGCGAATTGTATGAAAATTGAAACCGCCAAATGCCTACTCGACCTAGCAAAGGCCGGCGCAACCGTGCTGGTCTGGAAAGAGCTTCCGCAGGATGTCCCTGGCTGGGCGGATCACGCGGATCGCAAGAAGCGTCTTGGTGAGCTGTTGGACGAACTCTCGCTGGACAACGGTGGTGTTGCGGTCGTAGGAGATGGGCGGCTAATTATCGGCGATGACCTTGTGAGTCTGCTTGACGCGGCGAGGGTTGCCCGAGAGCCGTTCGTCGATCATGGCTTGCAGTTCATCCGCCGCAAGAGCACCTCGTACGTTTCCTATTTTGTCGCCAACCATTCGGCAAAGGCGGTTGGTGATTGGATTCCGGTAGCGTCGCCTTGCCAATCGGCCGTGCTGATGGATCCAATGACAGCTCGCACGGGCATCGCCCCGCTCCGCGTCGAGAATGGACAGACACAAATCTACCTGCAGATGCAGCCCGGCGAAACTCGCGTGCTGCGGGCCTTTGCCGAGAAGACGGTGGACGGACCCCAGTGGCCAATCTACGAGCCTGCGGGTAAGTCTATCACGGTCGAAGGGACATGGCGGGTCGAATTCGTTGAAGGTGGCCCGGTTCTACCGGGAGAGTTCGCTACCGATAAGCTCAGATGCTGGACACAACTCGGCGAAGAGGAGGCCCAACGGTTTGCCGGAGCCGCGCGATATACCATCACCCTGAATCTTCCCGCGACGAAGGCCGACGGCTGGTTTCTCGAACTGGGCGATGTGCGGGAAGCCGCCCGAGTGTGGGTGAACGGCCGTCCGGCGGGCGTTGTGGTCGCTCATCCGTTTCGTGTCGGCGTGACCGGCCTGCTTAGGCCAGGCGAAAACGAACTGGCCATCGAAGTGACGAACCTCTCGGCGAACCGGATACGCGACTTGGACCAGCGCGGTGTCGACTGGAAGAAGTTCCACGACATCAACCTGGTCAGCCACATGTACAAGCCCTTCGATGCCTCGGGCTGGGACCTGAAGCCGTCGGGTCTGCTGGGGCCGGTCGTACTCACTCCATACCGTGAAAGGGCGACATCGAGGAATTAGGACACATTCGGGAACCGTGACAGCGAGTTCGGACTAATGATATCGACCTTAGCACTCTCGAGGACTGCTGTGGCGTGATGACACAACTGCAGTTGCTCCTGCCGCCAGCCAAGGGCACCGCAAAGACATACTCTATCGGCTTCCGACAGTGACACGAAGTTCGATATGATTGAAACGGGAGAACGGAGATGACAACACAAAGAAACGCGACGCTCTCTATCGTCTTTTTCCTAGCGATCGTCTCGACAGCGACCTCTGCTGAATCGGAGCGACCGAACATCGTCCTGATCATGGCCGATGATGTGGGACAGGAGTGTTTTGGCTGTTACGGCAGTCGCCAGTATCAAACGCCGAATATCGACCGTATGGCCCAGCGTGGAATGCGGTTTGACCACTGCTATTCTCAGCCGTTATGCACGCCCAGTCGCGTGAAGATCATGACCGGCCGGTACAACGTCAGGAACTACTCGGCGTTTTCGGTGTTGAATCGAGATCAACGAACCATCGGGCAGTACTTCCGCGATGCTGGGTACGAGACGGCCGTGGCAGGCAAATGGCAACTGCTGGGCGCCGAACATTACTCGGAACGTTTTCGGGGGAAAGGAACCTGGCCCCGCGACGCAGGCTTCGACCACATGTGTCTCTGGCAGGTAGACCGGCTGGGATCTCGGTTCTGGAAACCACTTCTGTACGTTGACGGCACCAATCGTGGATTCGGCGACGACGAATATGGCCCCGACATCGCCACGCGATACATCGCGAACTTCATGGAGGCCCATCAAGACAAACCGTTCTTCGTCTACTACCCGATGATCCTGGTCCACAGCCCATTCATCCCGACGCCGAACAGTGAGTCGCGCGAGAGCAAGAATCGCCAACGCAACTTTGAAGATATGGTCGCCTACATGGACGACTTGGTCGGGCGAATTGTGCGGAAGACAGAGGAACTTGGAATCGCCGAACGCACGCTGATTCTGTTCACCGGCGACAACGGGACTCACAAGTCGATTCAATCCGAACTCAACGGTCAGCCGATTCGGGGCAACAAGGGGGCGACGACCGATGCGGGCACTCGCGTTCCGATGGTCGCATACTGGCCGGGCGTGGTTCCGGCCGATCGAGTGAACGACAACCTGGTCGACTTCTCGGATTTCTTGCCAACGTTGCTCGAAGCCGCAGGGGCCACGACACCCACGGACTTGGACGGGCAAAGCTTCCTTCCACAATTGCGTGGCGAGGCCGGAAACCCGCGCGAGTGGATCTACTGCTACTACTGCCCACGCCCCGAACGTACGCCACCCACGCGGTTCGTGCGCGACAAGCGGTTCAAGCTTTATGGTGACGGACGGTTCCTCGACGTAGCAAGCGACCCGAGCGAGCGGCAGCCCCTCAAGGATATCACGGAAGACGCGGCAGCAGCCCGACGCAAACTCGCCGAAGCCCTGAAATCCCTGCCCACTGAAGGACAGACGCTTTTGGATTTCGGCCCCTCCATCGAATAGCACGAACTTAACAGCAAACGGCTGTGGGTTCGGGCACCTCCAACTTCAATGCTGCCGCCCGACTGTGTAAGCTATAGGAGACGTGTTGATAAGTTTCAGCCGAAGTCTGACGTATCCGACCCCGAAACACTGATGAGGATCCAACTATGATGAGCCATGTACTTGTTTTGTCGAGTCTGCTTCTGGCCGGAGCTGACGCTGGTGGCGATGTGTTGTTTGAAGACAACTTCGACGGGAAAATGCAATCGGCCTGGAAATGGATACGCCCAGACGCGGACGAATGGCGAATCCAGGACAACGAGCTTCAGGTGCGGTCGCAATTCGGGCGAATCTGGGGCGGCAACGATGCGAAAAACGTTCTCGTCGTCCGGCCCTCGAAGACGGACAATGTCGAGGCACGCGTCAACGTGGCTTGTGCGCCCAAGGAGAAGTGGGAACAGGCTGGTTTGCTCTGGTATGTGGATGACGACAACTTCGTCAAATTCATCAGCGAACAGATCGACGGCAAGATGTACGCCGTGATCTGTCGCGAGCAAGGCGGCCGCGGCAAAGTGTGTGGCAAAGTCGTAGCTCCTTCACCGGATATGCAACTACGGCTCATCGTTCGCGGTAAGAACGTGACCGGTCAGTGGCGAATCAAAGAATCGGACGCCTGGTCGGACAGCGGAAGCTGCGAGTTCGACGCGCCGGGTGACAAGTATTTTGGCCTGTTCACGCAGAACGGTCCCAAGGATCAAGTTCGCTGGGTCCGTTTTGATTCGTTCGTCATTACCGAAGTGACGAAGTGACCGTCGCACTGATCGCAAACACATCCGTTTCCTTCTGATGGAGATATCCACATGAAACTGTCTCGGCTATTCCTTGCGCTTGTTCTTTTCTCGGTGCTTCTGATTCCCGGCGCTATCGCCGCCGAGCGGTTGCCGAATTTCGTGATAGTGTTCATTGACGACATGGGCTACGCCGATATCGGGCCGTTTGGCGCCGAGGGCTACGAGACTCCAAACCTTGACCGCATGGCGAAGGAAGGCCGAGTCTTCACCGACTTCTACGTTACGCAGGCGGTTTGTTCGGCGTCACGCGCGGGGTTGATGACCGGCTGCTACAACGTCCGCGTCGGGATTCTCGGTGCACTGGGCCCCAAGGCTACGCACGGGATCAACGCCGACGAAGTCACGCTGGCTGAAATCGTCAAACAGAAAGGTTACGCCACGGCGTGCTACGGCAAATGGCATCTTGGACACCATCCCAGGTTCTTGCCCACCAACAACGGTTTCGACGAATACTTTGGACTGCCTTACTCGAACGACATGTGGCCTTATCACCCGGGTGTCACACACCTGCCGATGGCCGAACGCGTAAAACGATGGCCGCATCTTCCACTTGTCAAGGGAACGAAGATCATCGACACACAGGTGACCGGTGACGAACAAACGCAACTGAC
>CAZUAH010000563.1:0-8960 GCA_964617665.1 uncultured Pirellulaceae bacterium | reverse complement strand
TCCTTCAGCAAAGCGCGCGCCTCCCCCTCTACCGTTCTGGTGTACGCTCACCTTGCAAGGGCTGCTGGAACTGCACCCGCAACAAGCCCTGCCCGCTGTCGCGGAAGGACGACCTCGAGGAGATCAAGGCCGCGATGATCGAGTGCGACATGCTGATTCTGGCATCGCCAGTGTACACCAACCAGATCACCGCCCAGATGAAGGCGCTGTTCGACCGGCTGTTCACCTGGTGTCACATCTTCCCCTTGCTCGGGAAGTACAGCCTGTCCGCCTGCACCACCGGCAACGACGGTCATGGGGAGGTGGGCGCGTTTCTCGAGAAGATGCTCGCCACCTACGGCACCTACTCGTTCGGCACGATCCGCAGCATCTTTGGCTTTACGCCGGGGTTCTTCCCTGGGCGTGACCGAGCGCGAACAAAGAACAAGAAGCTCGCCGCTCGAGTGGCTAGGACCGTGCTCGAAGGGAAGAAGCCACGGGTCAACAGGATGCAACGCAAAATGTTCAGGGTGATGCGCCGCAAGATGACCGGAGTCCACGCGATCAACTGTATGCGTCGCGGCAACGTAGACGGTCAGCCCGAACCGCCCTGGCTGCGGCTCAAGATCATGAACTTCTTCATCGAAAAGCTCGGGCTCACTGACGAGCAGCTCGACACCTGGGCAGGCTTCCTCGAGTTCGAGCTGGGCTGGTGGAGGAGTCGGGGTTGGCTGGATGTTAAGTCGTTCGACAAGCTCGCGGCCAAACCGGTGCCAACCGATTTCAACATCAAGCATCGTCTGTTGGCGGTCAACGAGATCACGGAGCGGCAGGGCCGCAGCCAAGAGTGTGCTATCGCACTCGCCGCTGGAGCCAAGGACGGAGAGATTTCGTGAAGACCCTTACGATCTGATTATCGTCCCGATGCGCAAGTCCAGCCGTGGAGACACACTAATGGCACTGCAGACGCAAAGAGTCCTCGTGGCTGGCGCAACCGGCTATCTGGGCGGATTCGTCGCGCGAGAGCTCACCAAGCGCGGATGTTCTGTCCGCGCGCTGGCCCGATCGCCTGAGAAGCTCGAACCGATCAAGGATGAGCTCGAGGAGGTCGTCGTCGGCGAGGTCACCGTGCCGGACACCCTCACTGGCACCTGCGACGGGATCGACGTGGTGTTCTCCTCAATCGGGATCACCAAGCAGAAAGGCAAGCTGACCTTTAAGGACGTCGACTACCAGGGGAACCTCAATCTCCTGCGCGAAGCCCAAAAGGCGGGCGTTAGGAAGTTCATCTACGTGTCCGTCTATAACGGCCCCGAGCTTTTGCACCTGGACATCATCAAGGCCCACGAAGACTTCGTCGCAGAGCTCGCAGCATCCGGTTTGGACTACACGGTCATTCGTCCGACAGGCTACTTCTCCGACATGGGCGAGTATTTGAGGATGGCGAGAAGCGGTCGTGTCTGGCTCGTCGGCTCGGGCAAGAACCGAATGAATCCAATCCACGGTGCCGATTTGGCAGTGGCTTGTGTGGATGCAATGGGAGGCACCGATCAGGAGATTGAAATTGGAGGCCCCGAGACCTTCACCTACCGCCAGATTGCACAACTCGCTCTGCAGGCGGCGGGAAAAAAGCCCAGAATCACTTCGATCCCCACTTCTGTCATTCGGATTGCGGTGGCCCTGCTGAAACTGGCGAGCCGGCACAGCGGTGAGCTGCTGGCATTTTTCGCTACGATGATGACCAGTGACATGGTCGCGCCGGCGGCCGGAACCCACCGCCTCGGAGAACACTTCCGCGAGTTGGAGGCCGCTTCATGAAACGCCTGGAGATCATTCACCTCAGGTTGGCCGGAGCGTTGCCAACAGGCCTGTCCGAAGAGATTCGACAGTCGACGACAAACACGAGGGACTCGGCGTCAGTTCGCCTCTACAGGCGCGTGAACGTAGAGAATGACGTAGCGATTCATCTCCATCTCGAGGAGTCGGGACCGGACAACCAAGCCAGCGACCTCGGGGTGCGCCTTGCGGCGGGCCTCAAAGAATACGGCATGGTCGACCATACGGTCTGGGTCGAGGAGTCGGCGGATCCGAAAGGAGGGACGGAATGAGTCACTGCACCCCGCACACCACCTGCACCTGGGGCGACCCGGCTGCCTGGCGGACTTGGGCGACCGGGTCCGAGGAGATGAAAGCATGAGTGAGAATACCCACGGCCAGCGAGTCGTCGTCATTACCGGTGCATCGACGGGTATCGGTCGCGCCACAGCACTGCTGCTGGACGAGTTGGGGTTCCGCGTGTTCGCCGGCGTTCGCAAGTCGGTGGATGGTGACGCGCTGCTCAAGCTCTCGTCGAAGCGGCTCGAGCCGTTGCTGCTCGACGTGACGGACGAGGAGGTGGTCACCGAGGCCCTCGAGCGCGTGAAAGCTACCGCACCAGAGGGTCTCTACGGTCTGGTGAACAACGCCGGATTGTCGCTGAACGGCCCGCTCGAATTGGTAGATGTCTCGGCCATGCGGCAGCTGCTCGAGGTCAACGTGCTCGGCGTGCTGGCCGTCACCAAGAGGTTTCTTCCGCTGCTGCGCAAAGGGCGCGGCCGGATCGTCAACGTAAGCTCCGGACATGGCCTGCTGGCCATCCCGGACAAGAGCGTCTACGCTGCCTCCAAGTTCGCTGTGCAGGCCATCAGCGATTCGCTGCGGGTGGAGTTGCTCCCCTTCAACGTGCAGGTATGCACCGTGGTGGTCGGCAAGGTAGAGACCGAGGTTCTAGGCAAAATCGAGGCGAGCCGGGGGGAGCTGCTGGCATCTGTACCGTCCGAGAAACTGAGTCTGTATCGACCGCTGCTGGACTACTTCGACGCAGAAGTGAAGGACCTGCCGAGCATCTCCGCGAAACGAGCAGCCTCTGTGTTGGCGAGGGCGCTCACGGACACGAAACCGAAACGCCGCTACCTGGTCGGACCGGGCGCACGAAAGATGAGTGTCCTGTCGCACTTGCCAGCCGGAGTGCGGGATCGGATGCTAGCCAAGGCGATCTATGGACGTTTTACTTGAGAAGAGGCCTACTGCGAAGGTATTCCAATGAGCACAAATAGCGAAACGGTGCGTTTCAAAAACCTAATGGTCCCCATCATCCTGCTCGTGGCGTTCTGGGGGATCGGCGTGATCTTCTGGCAGATCAAGGATCGGATCTTCTTCCTGTACAACTTCGGCATCATCGGCACGTCTTTGTTCATTGGCTTCGGTCTCTACGAAACCCTGCCCCGAAGAAAGAAGCCCATCGGAAGAAAAGTCGCCCAGGCCTTGGTCGGATTGTACATGGTCGGTTTTCTCGGTTTTCTCATGAAGGAGAACATGCAAATCGAGGGACTCTTCTTCTACCTGTCCGCCGGAATCTTCGGAGGATCAGTCATCCACTACCTGGTGGCCAAGATCCTGGGTCCGGTTCTCTTTGGTCGTGGCTACTGTGCCTGGGCTTGTTGGACCTCGGCGGTTCTCGACCTGCTTCCCTACACCCGCAACAAGCAAGGACGGGTGAGCCATCGCTGGGAGTGGCTACGATACGCCCACTTCTTCGCCAGCCTTGGCTTGGTCCTGCTGCTCCTTGTCATCTTTGCGTATGAGCCCAAGCACCACAGCTGGGAGGTTGTATTCTGGTTGGCCGGCGGCAACTTGCTCTACTATGCGGTGGCCTTTGTTTTGGCCTTCGCCCTCAAAGACAACCGGGCATTTTGCAAGTACGCCTGTCCGATTGTGGTGCCGCTCAAATTGACCTCCCGATTCTCCACGCTCAAGATCGCGGGCGATCCCGAGACCTGCAACGATTGCGGTGTCTGCTCCAAGATCTGCCCGATGGATATCGACGTTTCGGCATACGTGCAACAAGGTAAGAGGGTGCTTTCCACCGAATGCATCTTCTGCAACACGTGTATCACCACCTGTCCGGAAAAAGCCCTGACTGCGTCCTTTGGTTTCGATATCGGCGGTGCCGAGAAGATCCGGCGCCGGTTGCCCGATGCGCATTCGGGGCACATCAAGGTAGAGTAACTCGGTTGATGTGCCCCATGTAGGTTGGCAACGTCAGGTTCAGGCAGTAGAGAAATCAATCCATACCCATACGGAGGTGTTTCACAATGGACATTCCAAGAATCTTCAACATTACAGAAAGTGCCCATCGCATCCACAACCCGTTCACACCAGAAAAACTCGCTACTCTCGGCAAGGCATTACGCTTGGAACGAGGGACTCATGTACTCGATCTCGGCAGTGGTTCGGGCGAGATGTTGTGTACTTGGGCACATGATTTCGGAATCATTGGCACCGGTATCGACATGAGCCAGTTGTTCTCCGAGCAAGCGAACCGTCGCGCTGAAGAGCTCAAAGTCACGGATCGAGTCGAGTTCATCCACGATGATGCCGCCGGCTACGTAGCCGACAAAAAGGTCGGTGTAGCAGCCTGTCTCGGTGCCACTTGGATCGGAGGTGGCGTCGCCGGCACCATCCGCCTTTTGGCAAAGAGCCTGCGTACCGGAGGGATTATCCTCATAGGCGAGCCTTATTGGCTGAAGTTGCCGCCGTCGGAGGAAGTTGCCAAGGGTTGCCAAGCCAGCTCGATAGCCGACTTTCTTTTGCTCCCGGAACTGCTCGCGTCTTTCGCCGACCTTGAGTACGACGTCGTGGAAATGGTTCTGGCAGACCAAAACGGCGGGGACAGATATGAGGCAGCCAAGTGGCTCACAATGCGCCGATGGCTTGAAGCTAATCCCGATGACGACTTCGCAAAAGAAGTGCGCGCCCAACTGACCTCGGAACCCAAACGCTACACCACGTACACGCGTGAGTACTTGGGCTGGGGGGTATTCGCGCTCATGGCACGGTGTTGAGGAGATTGCTGGACGCCTCAGACAATGGGGAGAATCATGCCTAACTAACGGATGAACGCCCTCCTTAGTCGAGGCGTGAATCGGATTCATCGTGTTTTGGTTGTTCGTTGTAATCTCGGATGGCCCGCGGGCGGGTTATGTTATTCGTTCCGTCCTGGGAGGCCCAACGCAGGTGGAACCTCAGCCGCCAAGTGCCTCAGGACAAAAAGACATGAGTCACCAACTAGCCTGCCATGCGGGCCAACAAACGCAGAGAAGTCGCCATTCGTTACCCGCTTCGGTCCCGACGCCCGATGTAGGAGTCGGCAATTCCCGATGCGCATTTCGGAGGGTCACATTGAGGTCAGTTGTTCGGGAGGGCGAAATCGCCAAAGATGGCGACCACTCGGCTGAGCGGCACTGCAGCCAGATCGCAACCGACTCGTCGCCGGTTTCCGCCGTGTTGTTGCGCGCACGGGTCACAATAACCGTGCAAGTTGCGGCACTTCCCTTACCTGCTCGGGACTGACAGACCCGGGGCACTTCCGCACCAACTCGATCGCGCTTGGGTGGCTCCCAACTTCGAAGTTCTTGAGTGCTCACAAAGTACAGATGTCTGACACCTCCGAAGTTCTTAATTGCGCGAAAAGTGCTACGGTGAGCGCCAATGTCATTTTTCTCAAAGCTCTTGCCGACACACCTCCGCATGTTCACCGAGATCGTCCAACAGGGATCTCCAAGGCTCATTTATGACTCGTCGAATCTGCGTTTTCGATACTTATCGTCACCAGCTGATTCCTCTATTTGGCGTAGATCGCACCGAGTAGCAGCATCGTAACGGTTGCGAACCAAGTAATGCGAGCTGGCCACATCAACCTATACTCGTCGCGGCGCTCGACGGGCAAATGGAGGTTTGTGATAGATAAAGAAAAGCGAGAGTCTGGGCCGCCCGGAGGCGGCCCAGGTGCTCGGCCTTTTTCGTCCAGATGAATGGAGATGGCTCCAGAGGAAGCCTCAACGGCGACGATATCGGCGACGACCGCGACCGACATTAAAGCCTTTGATGCTGCCAATTCGCTTCCCAGAGCGGTAAAACCAGTAGCACGCGCCGGCTATCAGCGCGATTGCCATCAGACTTTCCATTTGGTTTCCTCATGTTCGATGTCTCAGTGGCGGATAGCCGCACTGCAACAGTCAGGCTGCCTTGATGCCCTGGAGTTGCTGCAAGGAGCTGAGTGTGGAGCGGACTAGCTTGAACTGCTTCTGGTGCTGCTTGAGGGCTGCGGACAGGGCGCGTAGTTTACCGTCGGCCTCGCGGAGAGCGGTTCGAGCCTCGGCGATCATGCTGGACAGGTCGCCGTTTGTAGAAACGGGCGAGACCGCAGCTTTCTTACGTCGCGGGCTTTCCGCAGCACCACTGGGTTTCTTGTCATCGGTAGTAGCTTCTTTCATTTCGGTCTTCCTTCGCGGATGATCGGTTGATGATTTGACGGTCTTGGCGTCACCGGTCGGAGACGCAAGTCGAACAGTCTTGGATGTGGGTTTGATTGCCGACTGTGGATCCAGGACGGCCCAAACGTACTGCCGTGAGCCATCGGAACACTGAGTCGGAGCGTTGGGTCCAAAGAATGTAAACTCCCTAAATCCGAGTCGGAGAGCACGTGCTAAGTATCGGCGATCCGTGTTGATACACAGCGGTTCGCCAATTCGAGACGACTGAGTCAGCACCAATTCCGTCGGTTGGGATTCGCCTTTGACGCGAAGCATGATCTGACCATTCATATCGAGCGTAATTGGTTGGTAGTCCTCATCGACACAGCGCCTTTTCCGCATTTCGCGGCTTCATTTTCTCCGGGATTTCTTCGGCATGTCAGAGGTGGTGAAATCGATGGTCCTCGGTTAGAAGCCTCTATTTGGCCAGTGGTTTGATCAGGCAACGACAGGTGCGCCGAGCCGACGGACGACGCGAGGCGGGCTGAACAGGTCACGACTTACTTGCCGTAGCTGCGGATCGCGACGCCAAGGAGCTTGAGAAGCTGCCGATGTAGCGGTCGGAGTTCGGTGACATAGCTCTCCAGTGGTTCATTAGTTCGCTGCAGTTCGTGTCGTTGGATCGCCTCGAATACGTCCAACACCCGACGCGCCGTTGGCGCACGGCATTCACGCTCTTCCGGATACAAGGGCAGCGATTCCAGTTCAGCTGCCACCATCGCTTGCCGCAACTCTCGCTCCAGCAATGTCTGTACGCACAACGCCAAGAAGTAAATACACAATAACGCATGGATGCGGCTGATCTCCTGCAAGTTCACGGGCGCTACGTTGAAGTCGGTTTTGAACTGTGAAAACCGTTTCTCAATGATCGGCTGACGTTTGTAAGCCGCGAGTACATCCTCGGCGGACATGTCCTGTTCAGAAGAGATCAGTGGAAATACACCGTCACTCGCTTGGTCGGCTGTCACCTGCGATTGGTCGACGGCAATCGATAACTGAAAACGTTCGCGAACTTCTCGAACGTATTTGGTGTTTTTGCTTGGTCTGCCAGGCTTAGCCTGCTTGAAGTGCTCTTCATCGACAGCCTCGATCGAGACATGAAGCCACGCATCGCTACGTGTTGTCTTGAGAATCTCCGACACCGCCTCTTGTACTTTGGCTCTCTGACGGAACCGGGTCCGAGGCAGCTTCAAGCGCTGCTCTAACTCCCCCAATTCCTTCAGCGCGCGTTCAATCGATTTCTGCCGAGCCGTCGCGTCCCGCTCTTGTTTGCGGCAGCTATGATACCAGTACAGCCGATAGCCTTCTTTGCTCTCCAAGGTCTCTCCGCACACCTTCACTCGGTCGACAATTTCACCTTTTCTGTTCAGGACGTCTTTCATGTGTTTCCAAGGCACCTTGTCCGGAGTATCGACCAAGCGTTTACGGAACTCGGTGTCTTCTTTGCGAGTGCGCGGCAACAGGCTAACAAATCGCCCACCTCGGTTAACGATGTACTGAAGGTTCTTCGAAGTCGCCAACTTGCAGTCGGCAACGTATAGGAAATCTTTGCGACCGGTCAGTTGCGTAAGCAAGTCCCAGGTCTCCTGGTGCGTTGTGTCGTCCGTTACGTTTCCACTGGCAGTCGTGAAGTACACGGGAACACCACCGTCATCGGTCACCGTCAGGATATACAACAACTGCTTCAAGTCGGGACGGCGAGCCTTGCTGTGTCCGTGAGTAATTGCCGCTGTCGACTGGCCGCGACACTCTCCTTCCTCGGCCGCTTCCTCGTACTGGCCAAAGAAGGAAATTGTGGTGGAGTCGTTGTGCAACTCGTCCAGCTTGAGATCGAATTCACGGACCATCTGTCGCACCACATCCATGAGCAGCTGAGGCGTTGTTCCGTCAAACAACCGATCCAGACAGCGACCGACGCGGTCGTCGTTGAGTTGTCCCAACTGGCGCTGCGTCAGGCCCAGCAAGTCGGGCGCGTAACGCTCGGCCCATTCTTCCAAGCCATAGATCGGTTCTCGCGAGAGCAATACGTTTCGCACGAGTAGCAGCAGGCAACGAACCGTCGGGACCTTGGTCCGGGAATCGTCGGGAGGGAGGTGCTCCCGAAGAATGTCCTCCAACCGCATACGCTGCAGCAATCGATTGACGATTGGTAACGGCCCTACCGTCCAAGACTGCAAGACCCCGTCGCCGCAACGAGCCCGATACCCGGCTTTCCGCTTGTTGCGTTTCGTACGCTTTCGATTCTTCCGTTCCGACTTCGCCACGTGAGACCTCCTTGCGTTTCGAGCGGGAAAGCCCCAGTTGTTACGCACGGACGGGTTTTCGCAAAGGCGGTAGCGGGTCAGAAAAAAACCTTTGCGCCACTTACGACAAATGCCATTGACGTAAGTCGTGTGCGACTCGAGTTACGTCAATGGTCGTCGACGTAAGTTTTTTTGAAGAAATTTTTCGCCGCGTTCGCGTCTTGACGACGCGGTGCGGAAATCCAAAATCAACGCACCGAGGCCGATCTCTGGCATGTGCCAAAACACGTTCGCTTGCCATTCCATTCTTGACTGAACAGAAAGGAATTCACCTATATCGCTCAGCAGAATTGACCCGCCTTCGCTCAGCTAAAATGGCCCACTA
>CAZUAH010000562.1:0-8982 GCA_964617665.1 uncultured Pirellulaceae bacterium | reverse complement strand
AACCTCCGCTTAGCTCACAGGTCTTTGCCGTAAATCTCGAACTCGACGATTCCATTGTCCACAAGCGGGAAAGTCTCTTGAAAATCGATCAGTCTCACCCACGCACACTCTTGTTTCGGAAATGTGAACTCCTGCGGCCGAGACGTGTTTCGCAGCGCAATAGGCACGTTTTCACCGTTGGAGAACTCCAGCGTCGCACTGGTCCATGTCCTGTCCTGACCATCGTGCTTATGCAGCACGACGACGACTCGTTCCGTTTCCACCTCACGTCCGAACTCCACCTTCAACCACAAATCAGTACGTCGTGCCGGCCGCCAGTATTTGCCGGACGCACGTTGTCCGTCGATCGCGTTATTGGGCGAGAATTCTGGTCGATACCGAAAATGTGAGTTTGACGTCACCCGTGGGTACGAGCGAAGATGATACGCGTAAGCGTCTTCGTTGACGGCAAGGTTCCGCACTTCATTGCCCGCCACGTTGGAGCCGCCACGCGCATCCTTTCCTTTGGCGAGTCCATAAATCGGAACCGTGGACGGGAGATTGTCGTAATCGTCGACAAACTGCTCTTGCACGCGACGCCCGCCAAACGAGTATTGTCCGAATGCCTCCGGAGAAAAGTCGACGCCGTGGTCCACGTGCTGAAGGTACTTGTCGATGTGCTCCAGTTCTAGCTCGGCATACTTCAGACGCTTCGCTTCAAAGTACAGGTACATCTGCCGCATCTTGTCGCGATACACGTACCAGGGCGTCAAACCGGAGTGCACGGCGTGATTGAGCTTGTCCCAGTAATTCAGTTCCATCCACGAACCGGCAAAGGGCACATTCAAGTCGATCCAGCAGGCCACTCTTTCCCTCTCTTCCCGCGAGAGCTGCACGCCATAGTGCGACGGCTCAAGGTAATCCATCAACGGACTGGACGTCGAGCCGTAGGCGTAGGGCGGAAGCATGGCACACGCACTGGAGACGTGCAGCCAGTTGATGATTCCATTGCCCGCATACTCGTCGGTGCAATAGCCGTGAGCGCCAGGATTCGGGACGTTCTCCGGTTTACCGCCGAAGTAGGCGAGATACGTCCTATCGTTGCGCACGTAGGCTTTGCCGCCCGCCCCCGCCAGCGGGATCTTCGCGTTGTAACCGAAGTCGGTCAGATTGATGTAGGATTCGCTGAAAGCCCGCCCCGGATGCCCTTTCGTGCTTTCCCCATAAATCCGATGAGTCAACCGCCATTTCGCGCGACCGTAGATCTCCGGATTCGTGATCGGACGGTAGTCGCCTATTAGGCTGAGCGGGACATCTTTCTTTTCCGGATTCTTGCCGCCTGCGTGACACTGGATGCAGTGCTCATCCCAAATCGGCTGGATCTCTCGCGTATAGCTGAAACCGCGCGGGACATCCATCGCCTGTGGAGCGTTCGTGCCGAGATACCGCATCGCCCGTTTCTCGGAATCGGTCAGAAAACGCTCCATCTCCTGGACCGGCTCGTCGCCTTCCGCGAAGAAAGGCCTGATCTTCTGCGGCGGTTTCTTCAGGGCGATCGTGACCGGGCAGTCGTCCAGGTACGTATCGTGTTTCGGCTCATGACAGCCGACGCACGCAAACGTCTCGCCCGGCAGGACCATCGTCCAGCTTCGCATGTTCTGTACCATGCGGCCTTTTTCATCCAACATCTGAAAATACACGGGCACGCGCGAAGGACACTCGAAACAGCAGCTTCCGTCTTCCTCCACGTCCGCCGTACCCAGCACGTGTTTTACGTCGTAACTGCCGTTGTTGATCGCACACGGCGAAGTCTGATGTCCGCCCCACGGATGCAATCCCAAGGCCACCGTGCCTTTGGCGCGATAATCCAGACCGACCACGCGGATTCGCTCAACTGTCCCCGGCTCTACGCCTTCCAGACCGGGCCCATAGTACACATTTTGAACGTAGAAACGGCCGGTCGTTCGATGCTCGTCCACCGTTGAACTCTTCCGAAATGGCGGGCGGGACCGTGTAGTCGGCGCCTGCTGGCCCGACGAGATTACCGGGTCGTAGATCAGCAGCTCACGCTGGCCATTGCGATGCATCCAATAAATGCCGAAGGATGGGCTTCCCGCTTTGCCGGCTTTGATGCCTTTCAAACCGCGAACGGGGCCACCCTCGGGCGAATAGCAGACCACGAAGTTGTCTTCATCCAACGGATAAGGGTACTGATACTGTTCCCCTTCCGTGTCGTGGACGACGTTGCCTCCGGTTCCCATGCTTTCCCGATACGGGTAATCGCGTTCCGGTGCAAGGAGTTTGACCCCGAAGCCGGCCTGGGTTCCCACGTTCCTGTCGATCATGATCAGCTTGCCGCGCTGGTCGATGTGGTGCGCGCCGGAGATCGCAATCACTTTCGTCGAGTTGGGAACGCTTCGAGCATGAAGGATCGCAGCTGGAAACTGCGAGTTGTTTCCGTAGAACTCCGTCTGATTCGTGCCGTCCGGATTCATCACGAACAGACTGTGCAGGTAGCCGGCGGTCCGGTCGGAGTACTCCCAGCGCGTATATATGATGCGTCCGTCATCCGTTGCGTGCGGGAATACGGTATGACCATGGTCAGAGCCCAGGCGACGGATGTAGCGTCCTTCTGCGTCGCATGTGAAGAGGTTACACACGCTCGACCACCAGCACGGCGCCGAGAACACGCAGCGGGTGGACGTGAACACCAACCCGCCGCCCGGCAGCCATTCCGGCTCCATGTCAGCCGTTCCGGCTCCAAACGTGATCTGCCGGACGCTGCGGTCGCTCAGAGTCATGACGTAGAGGTGGAAATCGTCGTCCCCATCATGGCTGGTTCGCCGCATCGAAAACGCCAAAGTGCCGCCGTCGTACGAGACACAGGGGTCCCGGATGACTCCTTCGGGACTGTCGAGAAGCACTTCGGTAGAAACGGTTCCGTCGACGCTGATCGTCAACTTGCAGAGTTGCGAGCCCATCCGATAGTCACGGCCGCATTCACGAAAAACCGCGTCTGTCAGGTGATCGGTCATGGCAAACATGGCCTGACAATCGCCAAACACGAAGTGCTTGGCATACACGAACTCGCGCGGGTGATGATCAAACACCTTCAAACGCTGCTTGCGGCGCACTTCACACGCCTGGAAATACAAGCTCTTCCAAGCGGGATCGTTGCCGGGCTTGTTGCCGTCCACGAGAAGTGCAAGAGACTTCTGCAACCCATCGACGGCGACGTTTCTCGCTTTCAACTCGGCGAGGACTTTGCGAACCATGGATTGTTCCACTTTGTTGTCCTCCGCGGCAGCAAAGCAGTCACCGTATTGCAGACCATGATCCTGATAGATCCAATCACGCTGCAGGCGGGATATTGGATAGGCAACGGTGTGTCGATTCTGGATGTCTTCTTGGGTGTATTCCTGGCAGAACGCTGGCATGGACAACAAGACCAAGACGGCGGATAACGGCAGAGTTCCCTGCCAGGGATATTTTGGAGTAGTCAAGAGATTGCAACCTTTTTTCATTACGCTATTCCCTTCCCTGTTCCCCGGTGGTCAACACAACTGCGTCGCAACGATCCCACCAACCCGTCAGATCATCCAGACGGACCTCGACCTGGCCAGCCGGCAGAGAGAACGAGCCGCTTCGAACCTTGATAGTACTCATTTGTCTTGTGCGAGTGTGGCGATGTCTGTGGGCGATAGCAGGCGGCGGTAGATGCGCACGTCGTCCAGCCAGCCGTGGAAGCGAGCACGGGCGAGTCCTGCGCTGTATCCGCCGACGACCACATTGCTCGCTGGGTTGATGAAGCCGGGTCGCTCGAGCGCAGCGACTTCGGAGCCGTTGACGTACAGACACATCATTCGATTGTTGAAGGTGGCGGCGACGTGCGACCACTCGCCGACGGGCAACGGTTTGGGGCCAAGCAGTCCATGGCTCCAGGCGCGCTGTGGAATCTGCCATACCGGGTGGCCTCCGCCCAAGCCGAGACGATAGCCGGTCGTATCTCGCCCCACGGTGTTGATCATCCAATGGTCGCTCTGTTTCTCCTCGTTCGGCTTGCACCAGAGCGCAACCGTGACCCCGCCCGTGTGGAAGAAAGGCGCTGGCGCGGGACAGGTTGCCTCGCCGTCTCCACAACGCAGCACTTGGCCGCCGCGGCCGGGCTCGAGTGTCAGGTCAGTGACAACCAGACTGCTGTCGTTCGGAGAGGAGTCCGCGAATCGGCCGTCGACGACCCGTTCGAACTCCCAATGAGCCAGCAAATCGCCGGTGATGCGCCGTGGCTGCCATGGCATCCTTTGGCCAAAGCCGGCCCGCACCTCTTCGTAGCGCCGCTGAGGCGGGTCGAGCCCAACGTCCTCCGGGACGATGTCGGTCGCCGCCTCCGACGCCCAACTCGAGCAGAACACGCGCTTGATAGCGTTCAGGAACGAGAATCCGAGGGCTGATGTGGGTTCGATGTAGTGTCCTTCGCCGAACTCGGTCCAGTTGTCGAAAACGACGAGCTTTCTATCCCAGCGATCAGCCGGCTTGGCGTCGACCAGCAGCTTGGCGCCGCGACAGGCGGCCTCGAAGTTCTCCGCCTTGGGGTTGGCGACGTAGCCGCCGCGCCGGGCCCGGCCCCAGGGCCGCGTGTCCCAGCCCATGACCATGTTGGGGATGTCGGGGACGCTGCCGGTGCAGGCGTCGCGCTGCTCCCAGGTCTCTTTGTAACGAGCAAGCACGTCTGCGTGTTCGCGGTAGGGGATGCCGTCGGGGTCGATGCCGGCGTCGCGGACGCCGCTGGGCCGCAGCCCGTAGCCGGTCACGGCGTCCCATCCGCTTTCGGCGATCTGCTTGCCCAGCGCTTCTTCCGGGCCGTCCATGCAAGCAATGATCCGCAGGCCCGCGAAACCCGCTTCGCGGCAGCGTGTCCGCATGGCGTCGAACGTTTTGCGCGTGCCCTCAGGCCCACCAAGTTGCGGCAGCAACCTTCGCGGCTGCCAAACGAAGAGCAGCGGCATGTTGTCCAGTTTAAGAAACGAAGGATGAGTAAAGTAGTTCTCGATCCAGAACGGCAGCACGTTGTTCAGCAGGTCGTCAGCATCCTTGACGCCTGGGGCGCAGCCGTTTTCCCACATGATGCAGAACTTGAATTTGTCGCGATACCTGGCGTGGAAGAGCCCGTCGTGGATGGCGTGCCCCAGCTTGTGCTCGATCTCGGGCTCCATGTGTGCCCGGTACCAGCAGTAGATGAACGCGTTCACGCCGTGCTCCAGCGCGTACTTGATGTGCCAGTCGGCCACTTCAGGCGTACCTTCGTCGTACCAGCCGATGGCCGGCCGCAGCCCGGGATAGGGCTCGATGAGTTTCCAGCCGTAATGCGTGCCCTCCTTCCAGAGCGCGCAATAGTGCATGAGCCCGATGTAATCGCTTTCGGCCGGTTGGGGTTCGGGCACGTAGCCGGTACGTGGCACGTCCGGCATCCGCTCGAACGTTAGGCGCAGCTTCTGCGACCGAATGGCCGCGCCGGCAACAGCGGCGTCAACCGTGGCCTCGAAGATGCCCGGCTTGTCGGCTCGGATGCGCCAGGTGGCCATGTCGAAGTCGTTTTGCCCCATGTAGGGAATGATCCGATCCGTGCCGTCGAGAATCTGGATACCGTCGGGGACGCGAAGGCGCAGTCGGACATCCTCTGCTTCGCCGCCGAGATTCTTGACTGCGGCGATCACCGTTTCCTCGCGTCCGGGCCGCAGCTTGGCGCGGCCCGCAGCCAGATCGCGAATGTAGAGCCAGGGTGTGCCCACCGCGCGGTCGGCCAGCACGAGTCTCTTTACGGCCACCCGCCCGTCGCCGCCGCTGAGACTCAAGGCCAGGCGTCGGAGCGTACCGGTCCACTGGTTCGAGGTCACGCCGGCGACAAGCGTCGGCCGCCCGTTGCCAAGCGGCTGAAACGCGATGGATCCGGCGCCGGTGGCCGTCGTGAAGTCGATGTGACCCGTCCGGCCTGACGCGGGCGCTTCCATCTCCAAGCAGGCGAACGGCAGGTGCGTGAGATCAACCGCCAGTGGCGGACTGACGAACATGGACGATGCCGAGGGGAACGTCACGTGGGCGACTCCGCCCAGCACCTCGCACTTTGCCCCGCCCAACGCCTGCCACCCGGTCCAGCCGGCCTCGCCGCCAAAGCTGCTTTGTGCTCCCGTGTCGATGCCTGTCGCATTGAGACCGAGCAACACGGTCTCGCGATCGAAGCCAGGATTGCGGATTTCCAGCCGATCGATCACGCCGGCAATCGGACCGATCGTGAGCGGCTCTGAGCCAGACTGAATCTTGCCCACATGTCGGCGGCTAAAGGACTCACCGTTCACATCCATTGTCAGCGTAGCCCCCGTCCACTGTGCGCGCAAGTTGTACCACTTCCCCGATTGGACGACCGGACCGCGCAATCGTGGTTCCCATTGGCCCTCCGTCTGAACGAATATAGAGACATGTCCACCTTCGTGTCCGTCGACGCGCAGCAGGTATTCGCCATCCTTCATCACCAGCATCTGGGCACTCTTCCGCAGTTCGTCGAGCCGGAACCGGCACCGCAACTCCATTCCCGCGCGAAGCCGTAGCACCGGCGCGTCGTGCCATTGCACCGCTTTGCCGGCAGCCAGCGCCTGGCCCCCCTCGATGCTCGTGAACGCGGACGTGCCACTGAGCCGTTGCAGCTTTGCCCCCGACGGTTCCACGGTTCCGTCGAAATCCCATACGACTTCCGCCGCGACACTGCCGCCTAGCACCAGCATGGTAAACAACGTCAAAACTTTGTGCAGAATTCTCATACACGCACCTTTTCTTCTTACACTCAGTCGCTTCCCAGGCAACGCGAGTACCTTATCAACCTCTCTCGTACGAGTATGGTCAAGCTGTGGCCTCAGGGGACCATCGTGTCGCCAACGCCTACTTGACCGGCGGCGTCCAACGCGTCAGGCAGATGTGGGTGATGTTGTCGATCCCGTTGAAATAGTAGATCGTCGCCAAAGTCCCATCGTTCAGCCGTTGCGTGATCGGATAGCCAAGATCGCTACCACTGCCGAAACCATCGGCACGCAAAATGATCTCGTTGTCGACATCCCAACTCTGGCCGCCGTCGTGGCTGAAGCATGCGCGGATACCCATCGGCGCTCGACGATGACCATAGGTCGCCAGGAGTCGGCCATCGGGCAGCAACAGCACGTGAGCCGGATAGCCCCAGATACCGGTGTCGACGGGCTCGGACCAACTCTGGCCGCGATCTGTTGAGATCACCTGATAAAGTGAACCGGCATGCTTCTTGTTCGGCGATTCAGCGGTCCGCATCAGCGCGATTACGTGCCCATCGGCATTGGCTGCCAGAGCTGTCTCGTTGAAACTCATCTGTTCGTCGCCCATGGCCATCGGCAGACAGGTCCAGCTATCACCATCGTCCTCGGTGCGCAGCACGTGGGCGCTGCGGTGCCCGTTTGGCCCCGTGTCGTAAACCCCGACCAGCCGTACACCGTTGCCCAGATTCAGGTAAGCCGCCTGATGAAAGGTCATCATTCCGCCTCCAGGCGGCACTTCGATTTCCGTCCAGGGACGAATTGTCTCGCCAGTGATGCTGCGAACCGTGAACCGGGCGCCGCTCAGATAGGCCACCGTACCCGGTCGCACGGCGCGCACCGTTCGGCCGTCGGCTTTCAGTCGTTTCATCTCGCCTTCGTCCACATATCGCCAACCGATCGCGTTCGCGATGGCCAGATGACCGTCGGCGCGAACGGCATTCGGATTGTAGCGGCGCACCGCAGCATCGGCTTTTTCCCACGTCACGCCTCCGTCACGACTGACCATTCGTGTGGCACCGCCGGTGTTGTCGATATGGCTTCGTCGAACGCGCGTTCCAAAACCACTGACAAGCGTGCCGTCTTCGTACCGGTGAAGGCTTGGGAAACAGGCGTAGACATCTTCGTGTTTGTAGACGATGTGATGCTCGGCCGGCGCATAGACCTCGACTTCCGGTTGTTCTGCCGACCAAGTCACGTAATCCCACCAAGCCTCGCCGGTCGCTGCGGAGCTTAGACTGCCGAAGCCGACCACGTTCCGCCCCGCGTGGGCCTCCCACGTCGACTTGCCGGTCAGATCAAGCACGACACGGCCGTCTACTTTCACGACAGCGTCGTTGCCAACCATCTCAAGCCGTACTACGTGGAATTCATCGGCCAGATTGACCTCGGCGCGGGCTTCGAGCCGGTGACTTTCGATGCGATCGGGAAACAGTGTTAATCCAACTTCGTGGACGCCATCCGCAGCCAGAATGATCACTCCGGCGGGACCCGAGCAACTTGCCACTCTGACCCGGGCCTCCACGCTGTGAGGCCGATCGGCGATCGCGCCCCACGACTGGCTGATGAACTGCAGCTCGCCATGCGCGGTGCCATCGTCTCGCACGCGCAGCACACCGTCCTCGACCGCGACCGAACAGTTTTCTATCTCGCGGAATGACCACGGTGGTCTCGTCTTGTTCGGCAACGCGTCCGCATCGTAGGTCACCGTGGGTGTCGCGGCCAAGAGAACGAACAACGCCAATAACTCCATGGTCCCGCCCTTCTCGAATCATAGTTGGATTTTGCGTATTCAGTAGCATAACACAGTTTGTTGGACTCCCACGGTGCTCGTGCCGACGGACCCAAGGGGTACATCACAATACCAGTGCCGCCAGCCGTTCGCCACACGGTAGTCGACGATTATCGTTCGGTCATGAAGGGAGTTGTGCGACCTAGGAGCTTGGAGATAGCGGGCAACTCCGTTTGCGATGCGGGCACGATCACCTTGAAGACGTGGCCTTCATTCAAGTCGACGCGTTCGGGGCGGCCTACGTGCATTTAGACCACTTTTGTGCGATGCAGAGAACATCGCTTGCCCGCCCAGGATACGCCCTCCTTCGTCATCTTAGTGATTTGCGTTCGTGACTCAGGACGTTTTGTCCTGAGTCAGTTGGAACAATGCAACTTGTGC
>CAZUAH010000561.1:0-9004 GCA_964617665.1 uncultured Pirellulaceae bacterium | reverse complement strand
ATCCCGTGATTTACTGCAATCACAAACCTCACGCGTTCTTCGTGCGTGCGCTGTTCTATTAGTTCGCGGGATACGGCCTACGTACCCGTCCGCTTGACATGCCGGTACATGGGCAGGTGCCGGTAGTAGACTTGCAGCGTCATCAAAGCCATCGCTGTGGCATACATCCGGCCGGCGCGGGCGCCGTAGTCGGTGCCCTGAGCATTCCAACTGCCGGCTTTGTGGCCCGTCTTCTCTTGCGTGCGGATCAGGTGCTCGCGCATACGGTAGTTCCACAGATCGAAATTCGGACCTTCCATGTGGTGCAACACTTGCGTGGCGTAGTAGTTGGTGTAGATCGACCCCAGATTGCTCCCAGATTCCGGAGGTAGGTGCTGCATCAGGTACTCGCAACCAGCCAGCAGATCCGGCTCGTCATTCCTCCATCCCAGGTATTGTCGAGTGAGCAGTCCGGCTGCGGTCATGGATAGTTTCTCGGGCTGTCCCGGTCCCGGCGTGTATGAATAGCGTGAATCTTTGGCTTCCGCCGGGCCCACTGCGCAGGAATCGACAAATCGTCCGGCCTTGGTGAGCGGAAGACGCCGAACTTCTATCCCGGCAAGCTGCGCACTTCGAATCGCCAGAAAGACCCAGCCGGTAACCGACATGTCGCCCGATGTCCCTGGGCTGTAACGCCATCCACCGCCTTTCTCATGCTGCCCGTCCAGGAGATACTTGAGCGCTAGCTGCGCATTGATCCTCGCAGTCTCATCGCCGGATAGTCCGTAGGCCTCGCAGAATGCGATCGTGCCTAAGGCGTGGGCGTACGTGTTTCCGCCTAGATATCCTTTGGTCTTCCCTTCCTTCATGTCCTGGTTTCGTGCCAGGTATATCAGGCCTTTCTCGACGACGTCTTGGTAGCCTGCCAGCTCAGGCGGATTCTTGGGCGCACGATTGTGTGTCACGCCTGCGCCAAGAAACGGCAGAATGCCGAAGCATGTGCCGGCCGTCTCGCTCTTCTCGTCAATCTCCTTCTCGAAATCGGTTTTGCAGTCACAACCTTGGATGTCTCTGTCGTATTCGTCCAGCGGCCAACTGCCATCGGGCTGCTGGTGCGCCGCAAGCCACTTGAGCCCACGCATCACGGCCGCTTCCGATTCCGGCGTGCCGCCATAGAAATCCAACAGCGCCTGCTTGCTTTCGGTCGTAAGCCGCCCGCCGATTGATCCGCGACGCAAAAGATGGCTGATCTCTGGGTTGGCTGCGATGGCAGGGGGAAGGTAAGTGTCGTCGCCGCTTTCAATGCGGAGCACAATTGGCCCCGTCGTCGTCAGGTGGCCTGCGGTGGAGACGATCTTCGACGAGCTAACTCGCTGCTCGGCGTCGGCGCTTGCGTCGATTTCCAGTATGGCCTTGCTTTGGTCGGGGGCTACTGACACCTCTCGGACGGTCACACCCGGGGGCAATGCATCGCCTTTGATTTGCAGTGCACCCTTGTAGCTGCCTCGCTCGATAGGCACTTCAATCCGTTTGGTCTCGCCCGGCGTCAGCGTAACCACCTGGAAGGCTTTAACCTGAAACGGGCGGCTTTCGATTTTCAACGGAACCTCGACGCTGATATTGCGGCCGTACAACGTGGTGGCCACACGGACTTTGTGGCTGCCATTCGGAGCGTCTCCGGCAGCCGCGACATCCAGCTTTGTGGCGTTCGCAACAGCCGCTACGTTGGTCGCCTTGCAGGTGACCTTGGCTGGTGCACCTTCAACGCGGAGTTCCAACGGGCCCTGATACCCGTTGCGTTCGATATTCATACTCAGCGACCTGTTCGTACCGGGCTGGAGGATGGCCTCGGGAACAGGCATAAAGGTCGGCAGGTTCAGTTTCGGGATCTTAAGTGCGATCGTTTGTTTGGCCTCTTGGTCACCAACCTTGACGGTGACGGTAAGATTCGCCGTGGTTTCCGCATCGCCCAGCGTCTGAGCCGCCGTCAATTCCAATTGGCCTGCAGACTTATCCTTGGGAATCTCTGCGGCCTTGACCGTGACGCCCTCGGGTGCCCCTTCCACCTGAACTGTAACAGGACCTTCGTTGTCGTTCCGTTCGACCTTCAACTCCACCGTCGTCCCTGCGCCCGGTTGGATAGTCACAGGGGCTAACTCGGCCAACGCGATCGGTTTCGGCTTTGGCTTTGGCGGCGGTTCCGGTTTCGGCTCAGGCTTGACCGTTTCGGTAGGCTTTTCTTCAGGGGGCGGAGGATCCTCGCCGCAACCGATGGTCAACACGGCACACATCGCGATACAAGCAACAAACAGAACAGTCGGCGCTTTCATGGCTATGCTCCACGAATGGTGATCGAAATGACGAGTCCCGGATACCTTTCAGCCTCGCACCACCAGCGGATCTTCCGTCTCTGTTCCCGCTAGTCGCGCTCGCAAACGAGCCATCTAGTCGCAAACCCGACAGACGTAACGTGCCAGCCGTGTTTACTACGCTTGATTGTCTCCTACCCAGCGGCCAAGTCAACAGTTCGAGCCATATACTTCTCGAAACAGTCGGTCGAAGATTGCAGACGCCGTTACCGCGCGCGATAATCCGGTCGCCCTATGCTTCAGTCAATCCGCGAACGAACCACGGAGGAAACGATCATGAAGCGGACTGCCAAATTCGCGATGTTGTTCCTTGCTCACGTGCTCGCGCTGCCGTCTATCCAAGTCGCGGGCGCAGACGACGCGACCAAACTCCCCGCGCGCGGCGTGGCCATTGCCGTGAACGTCGAAAACGATCCAGCCGTGGACGGCACGATGAACGATCCTGCGTGGAAACGCTGCTCGCCATGGCCTATGGGATCGTGTACTTCCGAGAGTCGACAGAAATACGAAACGTGGGCCAGAGTACTGTTCGATGGCAGCCACGTGTACGTCGGCGTCTACTGCGAAGAACCGGACACGAACGGCATCGTGATGCGAGCGGCCAAACGGGACGAGGCTGTTTGGAGCGACGATTCGGTGGAGGTCTTTTTGCGGCCAGATCCACAGAAGCCGGTCTGCCAATTTGTCGTCAATCCCCGCGGTGTCCTGTACGACGCTCGCGACAAACGCCGCGATTGGAACAGTTCGGCGGAGGTAAAGACCTCGGTCGTGAAAGGTCGATCGTGGACGGCCATTCTGAAGATTCCCATGAAGGATATCGACGCCTTTGTGGGCGACGACCAGATGTGGACGCTGAACATCTACCGGTCACGAAATGCACGCGGCGACGATCCGTCATTGCAGTATTCCTGGTCGATTATGACCGGCGATGACTACCACGCCGCTCGCGAATTCGGCCTCGTCACGGGCGTCAACGTACTTCGCTGTACAGACGGTGTCACGCGAGTCCGCGCAACGCCGGCCCCCAAGCCCATCGTGCCCAATCGCGGAAAAGAAATCGGTGGCGTGACGGTCTATCACAAGATGACGTTCGACAAAGATGCCGGAGGCTGGGAGGCGGTCAACGGCGGCAAGCTCAGCCTGACCGGCGACTCGGTACACGGCAAGGCGTTGCACGTCGCGTGCGACGGAAACTGGGCTGGCGTCAACCTACCCATCAGCATCAGCGGCTCGCGAGGTCTGAAACTGGCGCTGACGATGAAAGGGCGGAACCTGGAGGCAGCAGGCGTTAACATCTACGATACGATTGCCGGCGACAACACCACGCCATACGGCCACCGCTACCTTCGCAATGGTGGCTGGACGCCGATCTTGTACTTCCTGGACCGTTGTCGCTACAACTCGCGAACTACGGGCTTCGTAGCACCCGTCACGGGCTACAGCAGCGTGCGTTTCTACGGCCCCTCGAAACGCACCCCAGGTACTGCCTTCACCTTCGACAATTTCGTTCTCTACCGCGGCACGGATCGGCAACCACCGACGAAAGTGACCGAACTTCGCGCCCAGGCCACGCGCAGCGGCGTACGCCTCTCCTGGCAACCTGCCGACGACAACGTGGCGGTGCAGGTGTACGTGATTTCGCGGTCCGGCGGTTCCGGCCAATTCCAGAAGGTCGGTGAGAGCCACACAACGCAGTATCAAGATACCTCGGCAGCCAAAGGCACGTATCGCTACCGCGTCTTCGCCGTCGATTTCGAAGAGAACTTCGGACCTTGGGCCGATCCGGTGCGCATCGACTCGATCGCAGCCGGCGCCACTCCGCCACTAAACCGCGAACAACAAGATCGCACAGGCTATGCCGAGCACGTCGGTCGAGTCCGCGCCAAGGGCGTAGGCAAAGTCCGCAAGGGACATGCCACACTGTTCGGCGACTCACTGACTGCGGCGACAGTCTATCCTCAACGTGCCCAAGCAGCATTTCGTAACATGACGGTCAATGCCTTCGGCTATCCGTCCATGAGAACCAGTTTCGGTCGTAACAAGGTGCACGAGATACTTCATAAGGACAATCCGGAATTCGTGTTCGTGCTGTACGGCACAAACAACAACAAGGCGGAACAGCACCTCCCGCAAGCAATGGACGATCTAGCAGCCATCGTCAAAGCGTGCGAAGACCGCGGCACAGTATGCATCTTGGGAACCATCCCGCCGCGCGGCTGGACGCCGGAATCGCAACCCGAAGCCAATTTCAGCAGACACGTGGTCGAGCTATGCCGCAAGCTCAAGATCCCCACGGGCTACATCTTCGAGGACTTCCAAGCAGCCGGCGACCGCCGCAAATGCATGGGCGGCGACGGAGTCCACTGGCGCGGCGAAGGTATGGCCATCGGAGCGAAAGCCTGGGGTAAAGCGTTAGACCAGATCCGCTTTGCGCTTCGTGACCAGGACTGACGAACTTATCGGGAGTCAGCAGAACCTCAGCAGCGCGTGATAGATCTCGATGGGCTTGCGTCCTCTACCGCGCCCGTGGCCGGATCGGTAGGTGTGCGGCAGTTCCTCAATTACGGGTTCGTGTCGCCAGGGGCTTTCCCGCCGCAGCGAGTAGTCCTTGGTTGACTCGACCAGACGTTGGCCGATCCTATCTGCCCAGGTCTGTTCGTCGTCGGACTGGACATAGCCTAGCATTCCGGCGCAGGGCAAAACCGCCTGGCATGCGGACACGGCGTGTCTTGTTTGGCCGAGAAGCGTCTGGCCGAGGCTCAGAAGACTGCGGCAGAGATCCAAAAGGCTGCCGCCGAAGCCAAGAGACGCCAGCCCCCATCGCCCGAACAACTCCGCAAGGCCGCAGACGCACGAAGAAAGGCAGCCGAAACCCGTCGGGCCGCCGCGACCAAAGCCGCTGCCGAGGCGCGAAAACGAGCCGAGGCTGTAAGGGCCAAACGCGGCAAGGAGTGCGATGGCAAGAAACCGAACTGCCCGAAGGCCGCCGATAAGAAGAGTCCAGAGAAAAAGGCTAACGAAAAGAAACCAGAAAAGCCCGCCGAGAAGAAATAGTCGGCGTAGCGATCATTCGACGATAGCGACCGCAAGGCCGCCGGAACGATTTCGGCGGCTTTGCCCTTTTCTTGGCCACGCAAGCCCCTACGGCACCTTGTCGCTGTCGCCGAGATCACCCTCGCCTCCTGCGTCGCCGCCATGAAATTCGGTCTTCAGCGGACAACCGCACTGGGGACAGCTTTCGGCATGTACCGAGACGGGGCGTCCGCAATCCGGGCACGGGTAGAGATCGGGATTCTTGGTGACCTTCTGCGTCGTCAAAACGACCACGAGTATGACGATACCAGCGAACACCGCGAAGCACATCAAGACTATGATCAATTCCAGGAACCCTGGCATGCCAAAGAAGGCGAGCATACTCATAGTTGCTCCTTTCGTTTACGTTCTGGCGCAATTGACTTCCTTAAGCCGTCAATAGTTCATTCAAGTCCGTCACGATCAAATCCGGCTGGGGCAGCGCGGGCGCGAATTGTCGCTCGCCGTGTCTTATCCACACGGCACCCATGCCGGCCGCCTTCGCCCCAACCATATCGCATTCTGGGTTGTCGCCGACATACACCATTTGCTCGGCCGGCAAATCGAAATGCGAGATTGCTGTTTGGAACAGGTGACGCGATGGTTTGATACAACCGTGATCCGACGACCATACTAGAATGTCGAACAGGTTGATGACCCCGACGCGTTCGAGGGCAGCCTCGAATACGGGACGACGTGCCCAGATGTTCGAGATCAGGCCCAATGGATGCGTCTTTCGGAGACGGTGTAAGGTGTTGGCATGAGTTTCCGAGATCGTCCCCACCTCGTGATGGGCAAAGACATCTTCCAGTAATTCGCGTTCGGCGTCAGACAGGCAGGCCGTTTCGGGAACTGTGCGCAGGTAGTCGGCTACTGAGCCAAAGTCATCAATGCATTCGGGGTTGCGCGAGTCGGTCACCAGCCGCGAGAACAGAACTTCAATTGCCGATTCCACTTCCGTTGCGGTCAGGCCGGTGCCACCGAGATGCGTGTACGTCTGGAAGTAATCGTTGCCCTTTCCGAAGCGATCACACTCGAACATGAACGTGTGGCCCATGTCCAGGACGACGACGCGGAAGTTATCGATGAATCGTGGCATTCTCTCGCCTGTCGAGCGTCTAGAGCCACCGGTCAAGGAAGGACAGAATCTCGGCTCGCATCTGAGCCGTTTCGAAATGGCCGATTTCGTAACGTAGCAATTTCCATTTGTCGGCACTGTCCATCTCGGCGTATACGCGCCGGAGCGCTGCATCAATCCGATCCAGACCCTTCGGCGGAGTGAGAAGATCGTAGTTGCCAGCGAGACTGAGGTGAGCCCGCGGTGCAATCAGGGCGTTGATGCCGGACGTCGTGAAATGCCTCAGAAGCGACGGTACGTAATAGTAAATTCCATGTCCATCCAAGCCGCGTGACTCGATCAGTTCGTGGAAATCTGTCAAGCAGCACAGATCAATACAGACCTTCACTCGTGTATCCAATGCCGCAAGCCACCATGCCATCGTACTGCCCATAGAAAGGCCGAGCGTGGCAAGGCGTTCGGAATCTACGTCCGGGCGTGTGACGAGATAGTCAACGGCTCGCAGGCTGTCGTAGACCATCATGCCCCACAGAACCTGACCGTTCCACAGCATCTCTTTGAACAACTCGGATTCGGTACGGCCGCGGCGTTCGCCGAACAACCAGGTATCGATACACAGCGTCGCAATCCCTCGCCGCGTAAGTTCCTCGGCGTACGGCGGCGTCTGTAACTCGGCTCGCCCAAGAAGCAACTCATCTTTGCCCAGTGCGTAATCTCCGCCGTGAGCATGGTTGTACACGACGCATGGGACCGGCCCAGGTGCCTCGGCAGGTCTAGCGAAAAATGCCGGTACCGATTCGACACCGTTCAGGTCCAACACGAGCTTCTCGATCGTGTAACCATCAGCCTGAGTCTCCGACACTTTCTGTGCAGAAATGGAGCGGTCGCGATCCGGCAAGTCGCCCAGCAGGGCGTAGAGTTCGTTTCGTCGTTCCTCTTGATTCATGCGATTCACCTTGTGTCAGTCGTCGCGTTGGCTCACAGTTGTCGGTCGTTCAGTTGCCTTTGTACGGCCGCCAGTATCGCGCGGGTCGCTTCATCGTCGCTCATGCCGTGGTTCGCACCTGCTTCGATCAGTCGGTCGGGCGCCAAGTCGTTACGCCTGACGATCTCACGACTGTCGTCGAAGGGAATCAGCTCGTCTTGAGGCGAATGCAAAATCAACGTCGCCGCATCCACAATGGGATCGATTCGCGGGACAAACGGAGTGACCGCTTGGTCGACTTCCGTTGCGGGCAATTCGGTCACCGAAGGGAATCTCTCGGCCAGATACAACGGAGTGAGCTGCCGCAGAGTCTCGTAACCCCAGCAAGGCGCGATCAATACCACTGCGGCGCCGCCGACGTTCATTTGCAGTGCAACGCCACCGCCAAAACTGCTGCCGACTACCACGGCGGGTCTGCATTCGTCGAAAGCACGCTGTGCGATTTCTACTCCGTCGACGAACGCACGGAACAGCCGATCTGCTTCGCCTTTCCAATCATCGGTGTCGTCTTCTGACAGGGCTCCCTCTTCGAATCGCAGGTACGGAGCGATCACGCAATCGGCTCCGAAATGGGCAGCCAGTTTCTGCCACTTCGTCCCACGCGGATTGCCGCTCAGACCATGGAGATACAGGATATTGGATTGGGCTTGAACCATCGGAAGTTTGTTTAGGGGCTGCAAATACTGTGTCTTGACGCGATTTGATGGACACCGAGAATAGGCACCATCATCGTAACGACTTCCGCGCGCCGCGGACACTATGGAGCCCGACAAGTGAAACTGAAACGGTACGAAGGTAATCCTATTCTCTCGCCCAAACCCGAAAACCCGTGAGAAGACTTGGCGGTTTTTAATCCGGCGGCGTGGTACGACGAAGAGAACGGCGAGGTGTTGCTGCTATATCGCTCGGCCGAATCGCATCCCGAGTACAAATGCTACTTCGGCTTGGCCAAGAGCAAAGATGGCTAAGCGTTCGAACGCGTGTCGGACGAGCCCGTCTTGAATCCTAGCGGCGACGCATTTGACGGGCTACGATTCAAGACCCGCGCATGGTCAAAATCGGCGATTGGTTCTATATCACCTACGCTGCTCGCCACTTTCCATTTGGCCAGTTCTGGGTTCCGGATTCGGAACGATACTTTCCACCACCGCGGCCAGACGATTTTCCATGTTACCTGCGAAACAACGCCACGCTCACCGGACTGCTGCTGACCAAGGATTTCCAGACGTTCCTCCGCGCCGGCACGCTCACCGATCCGCTCTTGGACGACCGAGACGTGATCTTGTTTCCCGAGAAGGTCGGCGGCAAGTACGTGATGCTGCATCGGCCGCTGGAATGGATTGGCGAGGATTACGGTACCGACGATCCGGCCATCTGGATTGCGACGGCGGACGACCTGTTTGGTTTCCGGGAAAGCAAGCTGCTGGCCTTCCACATTTCAGTACGCCAAGTCGAAACCTAAGAAACCGCCGTGGTAGAATGCGCCGCCATTGTTGTCGATGCCTGTTCCGGAAACGAAGT
>CAZUAH010000560.1:0-9023 GCA_964617665.1 uncultured Pirellulaceae bacterium | reverse complement strand
TTCAGTTGCCAGGGAAGCAAGGTCTTGCCGGCCATGGAAGGCGGCATGGCCAACTACGCGGAACGGGAGTACTACGAACGCGCGACCACATACGGTCACTACGGGAGTCCCGGCAAATTTCCAAACGACAGCAAGTACAAGAAATACGCCACCGGCCTTGGGCAGAAGCTACGCATCCATCCCCTGGGCGCAGCCTTGGCCCGCTGCCAGTTGCGGGAACTCGAAAAGCAGACGGACATGGAACGCGAGCAAAATTTTTCGCTCAACAGCCGCATATGCCAGTTGCCCGGGCTCTCCGAGCCCACGTTGCCACTGGGCGCGAAGCGAGTCTACTGGCGGTGGAACAACCTGTTCATCGATCCAGCCAAAGCAGGCATGTCGCGCGACGTTGCCATCAAGGCCCTAAAGGCCGAGGGCGTGAGGGTTGGCAGGCTGAACTACAAGACCAGTCACCTTGACACTGTTTACCACGAACCCGAATGGTGGCACCATCCGCCCGTGATCCCCGACCGGCTGCCCGGTCAAGAGGAAGCCCTGCAAACCGGCATCTCGCTTCCCCGCTTCACCAAGCCCGTGCCCGAGTTGATCGGTCAATACGTACAGGCCTTCGAGAAGGTCTGGGCGCATCGCGCGCAATTGGCCAAGGCGTGAGTGGATGTGCGTTGATCTTGCTCGCGGGGATTTGAATCACTCCGGCGCCGCGGTCCGTAGGTAAACGGCGTAAAGCCGCGGCTCGCGATCCTCTTTCCTCTCGAAACGAATTCGCAACCGGACCTTCTTTCCTCCCAAACGCGAGAGATCCCCGGCAGGCCACGTTACTGGGCACTCCAAGCCTTCGTCAGCGCCCGTCGTCCCGGCGTTGGTGTCGGAAAAGCCGGGTAGCCGCTGGAAACGCTCGTCGGCGATTTCCACTCGCATCGTTCCGGCCGCGTCGGCGTTGAGCACTATCCGGCAGCCGGCCTGCGGCAAGCGGACCACCGTCGACCACACTTCACCCTCGGACCGATTCGGGTAGAGACCCAAAGCGCCCCAGCGGTCGCGCGGCAGTGTGGCCAAGGCGACTTCTCCCCAGTACTCGCGACCGTATACGGCGTTCCGCCAGCGGCCGTGATAGATCCGGGTCTCGTCGCCCACGTTCACCGCCTCGCCGGACTGGATCAAGATCGTTGGGTAGGTCTTGCCGTCGACGGCTGTCACCGCCGAGTCGACCCGCGAAATGTAAACATGTCCTTTGACTGGCTCGCGGAAGTGGATGCCGTCGTTGCTGACTACCAAGCCTAGATCGCAAGAGGTCTTCTCATGTCCGAACCAACTTGCAGGCACGTTGCGACTGCGATCGCCCGGATAGTTGTGCCATAGACCGTAGAGCCCCACCACCACGTTCCCAAGGCTCGTACCCGCCACGCCCAGATGGACCTGGTCGTAAGGCTTGGTTGTACCCCGCTCGGCAGCCTCCGCCGGTTCGGCCAGTGCGAATGCTTCTGCCGTTGCCGCGAGCCAGTTGTCGAAATCGTACGAGACCCACGCGTATCCCTGACGGCCTCGGGCGCCGCCGCCTTCCCCCGCCTCGAGCCCCTGGCCATGCACCAAGTACATTCCGTTGAACTTGAAAAACCCGGCCTGTTCGAGAAATTGGTCCTTGGGATACTCACGTGGCGTCCGCCAATGGATACCGTCCGGGCTGGTCGCCGTCTGGATCGTGAACGTTCGACCGTTGTGTGGGTTGTAGACCATTTTGTATCGCCGTGCCGGGTCGGGGTCGTCCTCGTCTTTGATCACGTGGACACCCTCGATCACCTTCTCCGGCAGCTTGATGCCGTTGTGGTTCTTGCTCCCCTTGAACTCGATCTGACCCAGTTTCGGCTTCGTCCACTGGATCCCGTCTTCACTCTCCGCATAACAGACGGGCCCTTGCGTGAGTTCGGTGAAGTCTTTACCGAAGGAAACGGGGTAGTACCACATGCGGAACTGGCCTTCGTCGCAAAGCACCGACCCGTAGAAATGCGCCGCCAAATGATCCGGCGCCGTGGGATCGTCGCGGCTCGGGGCCAGCACGGGCTCCTTCCTTACCGTAGGCTTCGAGAGGTAATAGCACACGTTCTCTTTCAGCGGCAGGGAGATGTCGTCGATCGCAAGTAGGATGGCCTGCTCGT
Organism: uncultured Pirellulaceae bacterium; assembly: GCA_964617665.1. Classification (GTDB taxonomy): domain Bacteria; phylum Planctomycetota; class Planctomycetia; order Pirellulales; family Pirellulaceae; genus JADHUC01. The sequence continues at coordinate 6,870 of CAZUAH010000560.1, read as the reverse complement.
CAACGCAAACACCTGTCGCTGGAAAATGGAATCCCGAGGACGCAGCCACTTTCTCGCCAGCGGCGGCCGAGCCAGCCAGTATCGCCAGCCCCACACAGAGATTCAGTAGCAACATTGACGGTCGGACGGTCATTGTATGATTTCCGTGGCTAACGGCCCGAAGTAACGCGATTACGGGATGGGAGCCAAGCGAATCGCCTTGAGGCTCGCGGTTTCCGCGTCTCCTTCCAGGCACGATACACTTACCTGATACTTGCCGGGCTTGGGAAAGCTCATCCAGCCGATCGGGAATTCCTGGTAGTTGTGAGACGAGTTCTGTTGGTTCTGGATGTGCTCTCCGCCTTCGATATCAACGCCCCAAACCAGACGGCCTTCGCCGGAATAGGTGAGATGGACGCAATAGTCGCCCGGCTTCAGCACGTTGACTTCCCAAACGGCCTTCGCACCCGGTTTCCAGTCGTGCACACGAACCACGCTCTTCCATTCGCCGAACTTTTCCATCCAGCGTTTTTCTTCTTGCTTCGCTCCCTCAACGGTCGCGAATTCGGCCAGGATCTCGGTACCGATATTCGGGTCGATGCCCCAGACAGGATCGGCCTCGGGCGAACCACCGCACTCGAGCTCGATCACGGACACCAGCTTCTCAGGCGCGCTTGGCGGGAGCCGCAGGATCGCCCAGCCAGAAGCGACTTCATGGTCTATGACTTCAGACTGGCCACCCTTCAACAGGCGGGCAGAAGTGATCGGCGTTTTCAGGCCCGGCAGATGAAGCTTGCCGGATGCAGGCCACTCGAATACGGCCAGGTAGAGCTTGTTTCCTCTGCGAGTCACATCACCCCATGGCAAGGCATGCTGCCAAGGCGAGGCGTCAGTCCCGTAGACCACCTGCGGATAGCGGTGAATCCACTGGCCGGCCTCACGCAGCGAACGCGCGGCGCGGTCCGGCACAGTGCCGTCGCCGCGCGGACCGATGTTGAGCATGTACGTGCCGCCGCGTCCAACGCAGGCGATCAGACGATGAAGAATCTCCTTGGGCGATTTCCAGTACTCGTCGTACCAGGCATACGCCCAGGAGTCGTTGGTGGTATCGACGCTCTCCCACATGCCTTCGATGTTGTGGCGCGGCACCTCCATGTCGCCGAGTGTTTGATAGTCTCCCAGGTCATGCCCGGCTCGGCCCGAGACGAGTGCGTGAGGTTGGTTCTTGCGGACCACTTCCACCAGTTGTTCCACGTACTCTTTCGGCATCCTGCCCGGCGTATCAAACCAGACGATTTCGATCGGTCCATATTCGCTGGTGATTTCCTTGACCTGCGGCAGACACTTCTTCGCGAAGTAGTCATCGAAGGAAGCGGGGTTGCCGTCGGCATCGGTCTTGGGGCCGCCCCCACCGCCGGGAAAGGTCCAGTCCTGATTGTGCGAGTAATAGAAACCGAAGCCGAGCCCCTGTTCGCGACAAGCCGCGGCCAGTTCCTTCATCGGGTCCTTCTTCCAGGGCGCGGCATCAACGATGTTGAAATCACAGGCTTTGGAATGGTACATGGCGAAACCATCGTGGTGCTTGCTGGTGATGACGATGTACTTCATACCCGCGTCCTTCGCGAGCGCGGCAATGGCCTTGGCATCGAACTTCACCGGATTGAACGTGCCGGCCAAGCGCTTGTATTCGTCGACGGGGATTCCGGCCATCCGTGGGTTCATGATCCACTCGCCGATTCCGTAATAGGTCTTGCCTTCCACGTTGTTAGCCAATTGCGAGTAAAGCCCCCAGTGAATGAACATGGCATAATTGCCTTCGTCCAAAAGCTGGCCGCGCCCGGCGTTTTCAGCCCGCAGCTTCACGACACGCTCGCCCCACATCTTGTCCATCTCTTGGGACAACGCGACGCCGGACATTGCCCACAGCAGAAACGCAATCAGACAACTACTTTTCATTCCGTCGGTCATGTTTGTTCTCACTTTCAATCTTTCTTGGTCTGCGATGGATCAACATTGTTGGTAAGTCGTGTCACCTCTCCCACGCAGCGGGGGAGGTGACAAGGAAATAGCGAATGCGATAGTCATCTCTCGGACGATGGTCAGTTGTCACGCTGGCTGGAAAAGCACTCCTTGTTCGGTTCCGCCGGAAGCGTCCTTTTCCACACATCGATCAGAGCGCTCAGCCGTCGGACTTCGGCCGGATGCTCGTCACGCAGGTTGGTCTGCTCGAGACGATCGCTTGGGAACCGAAACAGCTCGACTCGATTCGCTTCTTTGCCCAGCAGCAGTTTCCACGATCCTTCCCGAACGCCAAGAGCCGGCCAGTTTTCGCCACGTTTGCTGGCTGTTCGCCATTCCCAGAATGCTGGCTCGGCTCGCTGCGAACCAGCCGTGCCCAACAGCGCGGGCAGTTGGTTCACACCATCGGGAACGTACCCCGCCGGCAATTCCGCTCCCGCAACTTGGCAGAAAGTCGGTAGCAAGTCTACGGCGGTGATCGGAGTCGTATCGTCGATCTGCCTCGCTGCGATCTTTCCCGGCCATCGGGCGATGAACGGCACACCGATGCCTCCCTGCAAAAGCGATCGCTTTCGTCCTCGATGCCCGCCGGCTGTACCGACCGAGGCAAAACTCCCCAGCCCCGGTCCGGTGGATTCGTCGTTCACGTTCCGACGACTCGGCGGCCCGGTGTTCTCGGGCCCGTTGTCCGAGCTGAAAATCACCAAAGTGCCATCGGTGAGATCAAGCCGCTGTAGCGCCGCTAACAACTCGCCGATTCGAGCATCCGCGTGGGCAAGCACGGCGGCGTAGATTTCTTTCGCTTCGTCGTCGAGATGCGCGAACTGTTTCAAGTATTCAGGCAGCGGGTAATGCGGGGTGTGGGGCTCGTGGATCCACAGATTGACGAAGAACGGCTCCTTCGCGGCGTGGCTCTTTTCAATGAAATCGATGGCCAACCGCACATCGTCGTGCACCGGCATCTGGGGGCCGGAGCAGTTGAAGGCACCATAGGCATCGTATCCGTATTCGGCTGGAAGCGGCGCATCCGGCACCATGATGTTTGTAAGATGCCATTTCCCGAAATGAGCCGTGGCATAGCCAGCTTCCTGAAGAAGTCGCGGCAGCAGAACCGCCTTCGGGCTCAGCCAGTCGGGCATCCCCCGTTTCACGTGACTCTCGACCGTCGCGAAGTGTCCGTGAATGCAGTGTCGAGCAGGAAAGTGTCCTGTCAGAACTGCCGCTCGGCTGGGCGAGCAGACCCCGCTGGCAACCGTGAACTGGTAGAACTCGGTTCCTTCCATGGCCAAGCGGTCGATGTTGGGAGTCTTCAGATACGGGTGCCCGTGGCAACCAAGATCACCCCACCCCCAGTCGTCAGCAAAGATGAAAACAATGTTCGGCTTCTCCGAACGCCCCGTCGCCGCCGCTGCGCCCTGAACGTAAGTGAACAGGCCAACGGCCATGATTCCAATAGCGAGAGAATTGGCTTTTCTGGTCTGACACAAGCGGCTAATCATTGGCTACTCCTTGTTCTCGGCATCTTCAACCCAGCGGAGATTGCGAAAGTCAGGTTTCGATCCTTGCCAGCTCGCGCCCAATACTCGTGATTTTGTCGCTCCTCTTCCCTTTGTGCGAAGAGTTTCCATCGCGGCGAACCTCAATTCCTTTGCATTTCTCCAGTCGGACAACGAGTCGCCTTTCACATCCTGGAAGTCGATTGGCGACAAGATAATGCTCTGCCATCGACCGCCGCCCTTGATCACGATTTCAGCAGCGAATCCATCGATCCCGACTACCATTTTGTTGGTCTTGGCTGAACGAACCTCAAACGCTAACTTTGCATTTGCCGGGGCCTGCCACCGGTCATCATAGACTTTATGCGTCCGACGTGCCCAGTCGTCGGGCTTGTAGGTAAACCACTCCTTTTCCCAGTGGCCTTCAAACGTCTCGATCACCAGCGACGGTTTCGCGGTTGCCTTGACTTCGGCACTTTCAAGCTGCTCCGGCGTCACCACGTGCATCGTGGACGACAGACTGAATGTCGTGGCCGTGTAGGGACTGTAATAGTATCCAGCGCCGGTCACAGGTGTGTCCAACGGATACACGATGTTGGCATAGACCCAGAGCGGTTTGTCTGTGCTGAGCAGTGGTAGCTTCGCGGTCCAATCGTTGGCCTCTCGCGTCGCAACCGCATGGTGCCAGAAGCGGTTAATTGTGTTTTCGCGATCGTTCGTCTCGCCTTCCGGCTGGCCCTGTTGGGTGTAATAGATGTCGACGGCGAGGATCGGTTTCGATGCATCCGGATGAACTGAAAAGACCGGCACTCCGTCGTTGGTCTTCAATTCTAAAGTGGTCTCCGGAGTCTTCGGGTAGCAAAAGGTCCCTTTCAGGTATTGATCGAACCACAGCGGGCCAGCTACCTGATATTCGGCGGTGTCCTGATGATTGTGGTGGGCCGAGCAGGTGAGCCGCCATTCCTTGCTGGAGATTTCATGCACTGCCTTTTGCAGATCGTCGATGCGACCATGAAAGTCGTTCGACGGACTGAGAAAAATGATCGGACAGTTGATGGGCTTCAGGTTCGCGTCATCACCAATCGTCGCTCGATAGAGCGGGCTGTTGTTATCACGATCGCTGATGCCACCGCAGGATGGCGCGGCGGCTTTGACCCGCGGATCCATGGCCGTCATGACCGTCAGCTTGCCACCCATCGAATGACCATAGACACCGAGCCTGTCCGGATCGACTTCTGGTTGTTGTTCGAGAAACGTCAGTGCCCGACGAGCTGCCAGGGCACAAAGAAACCAGCCGCTGTTTCGCGGTGATTCCACGTCGTCGAGAGTCCATGCCGCCGGCTTTGCGCTGGGAAACACGTTGCCGGGATTCCTGCCGGGTGCGTGATAGCCATCGACGGCGCCCCAGTCTGTCGTCAGTTTGTATTTGGGATCGTCGGTCTTCCCGTCCCAGAACAGTTTTACTTCCGCAGGTGTGACTCGATATCCGGGAGCGCTGATGCGTCCGGCCCACGCGATCGAGACCGTCGCATATCCCCGTTTGGCGTTCAGCAGGCATGCCTTGTGATCGGCGTATTGCCCGCCGCCGTGAATCTGAACCAACCCCGGCAGCTTCGTGCCTCCCTTTGGAAAACCATACACGGCCGCCAACAACGCTTTCTGCCCCTTGAAGATGCCGATCCGAAATCGAACGACCCGCAGCATCACGCCGTCTTCTTCCCACTCATTGAGCGTTTCGACTTCCAGCGGTTCCGCCCGAGGATCGAATCCAGCCCACATTTCTTCGAAGGTCTGCGGCGCGTTGTCTCCGTTCAGAGGAGGCAGGGTCTCCTGTGCATAAACCGTCGTGCATCCCATTAGGGCGATTGCTATCAATCGTCTGTACTTCATCGTGTTTCGTTCCATTCGCGGTCAGAGGGTGTAATTCAAACAACCACGTCCTTCTCGTACAAGTCATGCGGCGCGTTGGTGGCGATGTAGGCAAAGAAGGGCTGGTCGCCTTTGCACTTTTCATCGATCCAGTTCGTCGTGCGATCGAAATACAAATCCGTACAATAGCCGTCGGTTTCCTCAAAGCGATCGTTATGCCACAGCGCCGGATTGATGTTGTGGTTTCCCGGCGCGTCACCGGCCTGTCCGATGCCGCCGCTGCCGTGAATAAGAACTTCGTCGAACCCACGGTTCTCCGGCCGATACGCCGCCTCGTCGCCAAGATGCCACTTGCCGAAAATTCCCATCGTGTAACCGGCGGACCGCAGCGTTTCGGCCAGCGTGACCATTTCCAGACTCATCCGCTCACGCCCGCCGATCGTGTGCGTCACGCCGCAGCGAAATTCATGTCGCCCGCTCATCAATGCTGCTCGACAGGGCGAACACGTCGGGCTGGCATGGAACTGCGTCAGCAACAAACTCTGCTTCATGAACGCGTCAACCGACGGCGTGCGAATGATCGGATTGCCGAGCCCCGAGTAATCGCCGTACCCCGCATCGTCCGGCATCACCAGGATGATGTTCGGCCCCGCTGCCGGCGCGTTCGCGGCGATGCCGAGAATCGACAAACAAATCAGCCCAAGTGTTTTCATGGTTGACCAATTAGTGATGGGTATAGATCGAGTATTCATGTTCGTCCGCCGCCTCGACCGCCATGACTTCCTTCATCGTCCGCCCAAAGACCGAGCTGGATCTGCGCGCCCTCAAGGTCCACATGCAGATGGAAGACCTGCGCGGCAAGACGCCGGAGATGGTGAAGAAAGAGATTTGGGGTCATTGCTTGGCGTACAATTTGATTCGCAGGACCATGTGCCAAGCGGCATCGTTGTACGGATGCCAAGTGCATCGACTTAGCTTCATGGGCTCGCGGCAATCCATCACGTCGTCCTGGTCGGACAGCGTTGCCGCGACGCCCGAGTTGCTTGACGAGATCACGCAATCCCAACTGGAATCCATCGCCTATCAGAAAGTCGGCAAGCGTCCCGACCGGGTCGAGCCGCGAGCGGTGAAACGTCGTCCGCGAAAGCAGAAGCTACTGACTAAGCCTCGCGACAAAGCGCGTGCCGAGTTGGGCGAGTCGGCATCCGCGAGCTGAGGCAGGCTCAGCGGTCATCCGCATCCTTCCGTACAGGAGGCCAACGGGTCGGGCACCGCTCAACGGCGTCGCTCATTTTCGGGCTGGCAGCCAGTCAGAGCTAAAGCTGCGCGCAGACATCGAATCATCGAGATCCCTCGCTTTCTCTCCGCAACGCTGCACGACTCGCCGCGCCAGGCGCAGCTATACACCTCCGTCACCCCCAAGCTATCGTTGCCGTAAACCCCGCCTGAGAATACACAGCTCACGCATAAATAAGGCGGCGGCGGGGGCAGGTACTAGAATAGGGGC
>CAZUAH010000559.1:0-9089 GCA_964617665.1 uncultured Pirellulaceae bacterium | reverse complement strand
CCCCCCCCCCCCCCCCCCCCCCCCCCCCCCGCCCCCCCCCCCCCCCCCCCCCCCACCGACGAGGTAAGAATGGGAAGGCGCTGCCGTGTTAGCTGTGCAAACGTCAGCTCCCGCCAGACGAGCTGGCAGGGGGCCAATGCAAAGTCAAACAGTCGTTTTACAAAAAGGAGGCATAATCATGCCACGAGGAGACAAAACAGGCCCTGGCGGAATGGGCCCAATGACAGGACGCGCAGCAGGTTACTGTGCAGGGAATACGACAGGTGGCTTCGTCAGTCGTGCGGGAGGCCGCGGATCTGGCGGTGGAGGAAACGGAGGTGGCCGAGGACGAAGACGCGGTCGGCGAAACAGGTTTAACGCCACCGACGTCCCAGGCTGGCAGCAGCCGGCCGATGAAATGTCTGACGTCGCAGCCACACCACCCGCATCGTCCACTCCACCGACGGTGGCCCAGGACGAGGAACTCGATGCGCTCAAGCAGCAAGCAGAAACGCTATGCCGTACGCTTGACGGAATCCGAGAACGCATCGTCGAACTAGAAAGCCAAGCGAAGAAGGCTGCTGCTGAGGGTAGTGACGCGCAGCTTTCCTGAACGTAGTGGGAGCAAGGACAAGTCATGCGTATTGTCGTAGCAAGCGGCAAGGGCGGAACAGGCAAGACCACGGTGGCAACAAACCTGGCCTATGTCGCTTCGCGCACCAGTTCCCGCGTGACTTACCTCGATTGCGATGTGGAAGAGCCGAATGGTGCGATATTCCTGAAGCCTGAAATCTCCGAGGAACGCACTGTTGGGAAACAAGTTCCGGTGGTCGATGCCACTCGTTGCACACAATGCGGCGAGTGCGGCGAGATCTGTCAGTACAGTGCCATTGTCTGTGTGGGCGAATCACCGTTGGTTTTTCCTGAACTCTGCCACGGGTGCGGTGGCTGCTCGCTGGTCTGTCCGACGGGCGCGATTCGCGAGATTACGCGCCCCATCGGACGATTGCGGACCGGAACAAGCGGCCCTATTGGCTTTGTGGACGGGATTCTGAACGTGGGCGAGCACATGAGTCCACCGGCGATCCATGCGGTCAAGCAGGCAGCTCCAGAGGAAGACCTGGTGGTGTTAGATGCACCGCCAGGCACATCGTGTCCCGTCGTCGAGGCCGCACGTGAAAGCGATCTGGTTGTCCTGGTAACCGAACCAACGCCGTTTGGTCTCAACGACCTCAAATTGGCGGTCGAAATGGTTCGGGCGCTGAGACTCCCGCTAGGTGTCGTTATCAACCGTGCGGATTTGGGGAACGGCGAGGTGCGACAGTATTGCGAGCAAGCACGAATTCCTGTGCTGGGCGAGATTCCAGACGATCGCATCGTCGCAGAAGCCTATTCTCGCGGAGAATTGGCGTGCGAGGCCGTTCCTGGATATCAGCAGCGGTTCGAGAAACTGCTTGCCAGCGTGATAGAGACTGCGGAGATGTCATGAAAGAACTTGTAGCTGGATTCGCAAGAATTCAGCCGGATTTGGGTATCGCGACAACTGAATTCTTGCGAATTCAGCTACGAAGAGCAGGCGACCGGTTGCGCCCCATCGAGACTACGGAGAAGTCATGAAAGAACTCGTCGTCATAAGCGGCAAAGGAGGCACGGGGAAAACGTCCATCGTGGCGTCGTTTGCCGCACTGGCCGCGGGACGAGCGGTCTTGGCGGACTGCGATGTCGATGCGGCAGATCTGCACTTGGTCCTGGAACCTCGCGTACTGCGTCGCAGTGACTTCATCGGGGGCAACAAGGCACGTATCAAGCCCGGCCACTGCACGGCTTGCGGTAAGTGCGAGGAACTGTGCCGTTTCGATGCAATCTACTGCGACGGCCCCGGCAACGGGCGAGTCGACAAGACATTTCGCGTCGACCCGTTGGCCTGCGAAGGATGCGGAGTGTGCTCGTACTACTGCGCGGAAGAAGCGATCGAATTTGGCTCGGTTGTTGCTAGCCAATGGTTTGTGTCCGACACGCGTTTCGGACCGATGTTGCACGCCAGGCTAGGCGTGGGTGCGGAGAACTCCGGGAAGCTCGTGACGCTAATCCGCCAAACGGCCGAACAGGTCGCGCGGCAGCACGATTTGGACCTGGTTATTTGTGACGGTTCGCCGGGAATTGGCTGTCCAGTGATCGCATCGCTGACCGGTGCAAGTCTAGCCTTGGTAGTCGTCGAGCCTACGGCCTCAGGCCTGCACGACTTCCGTCGCGTCGCCGAACTGATGGGCAGGCTGGGCGTGCCCGGCCAAATGACGGTGAACAAGGCGGATTTGAACAACGAGATGACCGACCGTCTTGAGGAGTTGGCTCGGGGACTTGGCATAACGCCAGTGGGCCGTGTGCCCTACGATCCAGCGGTGACCAGCGCGCAGATCGCCCGAAGCACGGTGATAGAAGCATCCAATGGTCCGACGGCAACGGCGATCAGTGCTATCTGGGAGAGGGTTGAAGAGGCACTACAAACGAGCGTCCCGGCAGGGTCGAGCGGTTTCATGCAACTGGCGGAGACATAGACCGAATGAAAGTACGACTCACAGTGATTGTGGAGAATACGGCCGAAGGGCCTGGGGTGCTGGCCGAGCATGGTTTGGCTTACTGGATTGAATTCGGCCAGCAAACCGTGCTCTTCGACAGTGGCCAAGGCGTGGTATTGGCCGGCAATGCGTACAAGCTGGAAATACCTCTGTACGAGGCAGACGCGGTTGTCTTGAGTCATGGCCACTACGATCACACAGGCGGTTTGTCCGAAGCACTTCGCGACAATCAACGCTGCGCGGTCTTCGCCCATCCGGAGGTCCTAACGCCAAGATTCGCGAAAGGCAAGAACGGCGCTGTCAAGGAAATCGGAATCCCCTATTCGGCCGAGCGAGCGATGCGTCAACGTTTCGATCTGTGGATCAAGACAGAAAAGCCGACGTCGGTTTTGAACGGCCTGACCGCAACCGGTCCCATCCCACGTGTTACAAGTTTTGAGGACACAGGCGGACCCTTCTTCCTTGATCGTGACTTCCGCCAGCCGGACCCAATTGTCGACGACCAAGCACTATTCTTCGAGACGGACGGCGGGACCGTGGTACTACTCGGCTGCGCCCACGCCGGCGTGATCAACACGTTGCGCTACATCCGATCTCTTACCGACCACAGGCCCATTCGCGCCGTGCTCGGCGGCATGCACTTGGTGGACGCATCTAGCGAACGCCTGGGCCGAACGATCGAGGATCTGCGGCGGTTAGACGTCAAGTGCCTCGGCCCGGCCCACTGCACCGGCAGGGCCGCAGTTGCAGCCCTATGGAACGCATTCCCAGACCGGTGCATCCCTTGCCACGTTGGCTCGCGGTTCGAGTTTGAAATCTCGTGATCGGCACGGTGATACCTTCCTATAGCGAAAGGAGAATCCTGATGAGAACGACGCTGACAACAATCGCAGCAGTCGCAGTCGTAATTGGCTTGTCGTCCGCTGCTTCCGCACAGCGGGGCGCGGGGGATGCGCAAGGCGTCGCCCGACAAGCCACCAAGCCGAAAGTGGTTTCGCTTTCCGGAAAGGTGTTAGAGGTGGAGACGGCACCATGCGAGGCGACAACAGGCCGGTCGTTGCTCGGCACCCATTTCGTGATGAAGACATCGGACAAGAAGAAGGTCAACATTCATCTCGGGCCGGCGGGTGCGGTTGATTTCGTGACCAAGAAGCTGTCCGAGGGTCAGAAAGTGCAAGTCGCAGCATTCCGAACCGAGAAGATGAATGAGGGCCACTACGTGGCTCAAACGTTGGCACTCGACTCCCAAACAGTGGAACTGCGCGACGAGAACCTTCGCCCAGCGTGGGCCGGACGAGGCGGCCCTGGATGGGGTCGAGGCCGGGGACGCGGTGCCGGCTGGGGGCGACAAGGCGCCCAGCCCGGTCGCTACGGCGACGGCTGGTAGTGGCCATTGGACGAGACATCCACAGAAAGCAACGACAACTGAAGAGAGTTGTCAGATTGGAGGCCCGAACGATGAAGCTGCTTCTATTGTGTCTTCTGATGATTTCACTTCTTGGCATCTGGCCCGTTGGGCTGCTGCTATCGGACGACGATAGCCAAGAACCGGCAAAGCAATTCACAGTGTACCCGATCGGCTGGGTGCGAAAGACGGAGGGACGCACCACGATCGAAGTGGACAAGAAATATCAACGAGGCCTTTTGGGGCTCGACCAGTTTTCGCACGTTTGGGTGTTGTACTGGTTCGATAGAAACGACACTGCCGAGAAGCGTTCGATTCTCCAGGTGCATCCTCGCGGCAATCCAGACAACCCAATACGCGGCGTGTTCGCGACGCATTCGCCGGTTCGTCCAAACCTGATTGCGATGACTCGATGCGAGATCATTTCGGTCAAGGAGAACGTCATCGAGATCAAGGAGATTGATGCTCTTCCAGACACGCCGGTGCTTGATCTGAAGAACTACGCAGTGCTTAGGGACGAATGCGCGGTTCGCGACGCCGGATTTTAGGAAGAAGCGAAAGTCTCCATCCGGTCAACCGTGCAACATTTGAAGAGTCCGCTCAGTCCAGCAAAGGAAGGTTCAGTCTTATGAAAGTTGTGATCATCGGTGGCGTCGCCGCCGGGCCGAAAGTGGCCTCCAGAATCATCCGTGTTGTGCCTGACGCCGAGGTGACGATTGTCGAAAAAGGCAAGCTCCTGTCCTACGCTGGATGCGGGCTGCCATACTACGTTTCCGGCGTCGTGAAAGAACAGATGGAACTCATGTCCACGCCGGTGGGCGTCGTTCGTGATCCGGTGTTCTTCCACAAAGTGAAGAACGTCCGCGTCTTGAACCAAACCGAAGCCATTTACGTCGACCGTGCCGGAAAACGCGTGCAGGTTAAGGAATTGACGGGCGGTGAGGAGGCGTGGTTGGACTACGACAAATTAGTCTTTGCCACGGGCGCTGCGCCCGTGGTTCCACCGATTCCCAATGTCCAACTAGACAATATCTTTACTCTTCATGGCGTCCACGACGCGGAAGGGATCAAGGCGCTGCTGTCCGAGACGAAAGCTCGGGATGTAGTCATCGTCGGTGGAGGACTCATCGGGGCGGAAGCTACCGAAGCGCTGGTGGATAGCGGCTGCCGGGTCACAGTCGTCGAGATGCTTCCACAGATCCTCAGTATGCTGGACTGGGAAATCGCGAAGCTGGTCGAACAGCATTTGGAATCGCACGGTGTGAAGGTTCTGACTAGCACGAAAGTTCAATCTTTCGAGGGAAGTGGCAAGGTCGAACGCGTGGTAACCGACCAAGGCACGTTGTCTGCCGACATGGTGATCCTGGCAATCGGTGTCCGGCCGACGGTCAAGCTTGCACTGGAAGCCGGACTGGTTATCGGGACCACGGGTGCCATCAAGGTAGACCCGCGCATGTGCACCACGGACCCGGATATCTGCGCGGTCGGCGATTGTGTGGAATGCACGGATTTGCTGACCGGCAATCCCTGCTATGTCCCGTTGGGTTCGACGGCCAACAAGCAGGGACGAGTCGCCGCCAACAATATCTGCGGTCTCAGCGATACGTTTTCCGGTGTCTTGGGTAGCACAGTCTGCAAGGTATTCGACTATTGCGTAGGCAGAACTGGTTTGCCAGAGGCCGCCGCGGACAAGCTGGGCTACGAAACGGTCACGGCTCTGGCTCCTGCGCCCGACAAGGCGCACTTCATGCCGGGTGCGAAACCGCTGCTACTGAAGCTTGTGGCGGACAAGAAATCCCGGCGGCTTCTCGGCGCCCAGGCAACTGGGCCCGGCGTGGGTGACAAAAGAATCGACGTTGCCGCCATGGCGATCACGGGTGAGATGACCGTAGACCAACTCGCCAATGCGGATCTCTGTTACGCGCCGCCCTACGCTCCGGCCATGGACAACATCATCACCGCCGCGAATGTCGCCAGAAACAAGATCGACGGCATGATGGTTGGTGTGTCATCGGTGGAGGTCCACCGGATGATGGAGGACAAGGAAGACTTCGTTCTCCTTGACGTTCGCGGCCCGGCCGAGCACAAAGAGGTTCGCTTGCCCGGGGCGACCCTGATTCCTCTTGGCGTACTCCGAGGACGGCTCGACGAGTTGCCCAGAGACAAGGAAATCATCGCATTTTGCAAAATCTCCTTGCGAGGTTACGAAGCCGCCTTGATCCTCAAGGCAGCCGGATTCGAAAATGTACGCGTAATGGACGGCGGGATTGCGATGTGGCCATTTGAGAAGGAGTCCGGATCATGAAGAACCCTATCGCAGTAGTCGTGTTCGGCCTGGCGTGTTTCTGAACGGGCTGGCTGGCCTGCATGCTATTCCAATGGCTAACAGCAGGCCAGTAAGCGGCCAGTTGGCCGCCCACACGAACGCGCTCGTCTGACTACCATTAGGCAAGGAGGTTAGTATCCTGCCCTCCTTCGCGGGAAGACTCGACTGCGCACAAGGCGACGTTAAGGCGATCGGCAGATTCAATTGACGACCGGTTTCCAAGGTAGCGACGCCAGACTTGCAGCTTGTGGCCTTCGGTCGTAGACTCGCGACTGTACACTCTGTCAGCACCTTCATCTCCGAAAGGAACCACCCAATGAAGAGACGCGATTTTCTGAGCAAATGTGCGTTTGGATTCACGTGTGCCGCCGCTCCGTTAGTGCCGCTGACGACGCACGCAGACGAAAACCCGGCGCGAAACAAGATCGACGCCAACCAGTTGGCCGCGAAAGCGCATGAACACTTCATACCGGGCAAGCGCACGTGTTGTGAGTCGATTCTGATGGCTGGTTGCGAAGCCCTGGGGATCGAGAGCGACCTGGTACCAGACATCGCGTTGGGTCTGGCAGGCGGTGTCGGCCTGCAGGGAGAAACATGCGGCGTCATTACAAGTTCGGCGATGGTCCTCTCACTTGCCGTGGCGGCAAAAGAGAAGGAGTATCCGACGAAGAAGATGCAGACGCTGGCGGCCGTCGGGCGGCTGCGATGCGCATTCCAAAAGGAGTTCGGTCACACGGACTGCCGGTCTTTGTCCGGGCTGGATCTGACCAAGCCCGAAGATCGAAAGAAGCTGAAGGAAAGCGTGAAGGCACAGACGTGCGCCAAATTTGTCAAAGGAGGTGCACGACTGTTGGCAGAGGAGTTGCGGAACATCTGAATCTCACTCGCGTTGGCCATGGGCTTCGTTGAGAAGCGACGAAAGATGAAACCGAAATGAAGACAATCGGGCTCATCGGCGGAATGAGCTGGGAGTCCTCGCTCGTCTACTACCGGCTCATCAACGAGGTAGTCAAGGCGAGACGCGGAGGCCTCCATTCGGCGAAGTGCGTGATGTACTCGGTCGATTTTGCAGAAATCGAACCTCTGCAGCATGAAGGTCGTTGGAGCGAAGCCACAGAGCAAATGGTCCAAGCTGCGAGGCATGTCGAAGACGGTGGTGCTGATTTTTTGCTGCTATGCACCAACACCATGCACAAGGTGGCGGAGGATGTGGAAGAGCATCTGCGGATACCACTATTGCACATCGCCGACGCCACGGCCGAGGCGATCAAGCGGCAGGGTCTCGATAGGGTTGGTCTGCTGGGCACGAAGTTCACGATGGAAGACGACTTCTATCGTGGCCGATTGATCGACAAGCACGGCCTGGAGGTCCTCGTGCCGGACGAAAAGGAGCGTCAGGCCGTCCACGATGTGATCTACAGTGAATTATGCCTTGGCACGATCAAGCAGGAATCCAAGCGACAGTATGTTGACATCATGGGACATCTCGTGCGCAACGGGGCCCAAGGAATCGTCTTGGGATGCACGGAGATCGGCTTGCTAGTCGGCCAGGACGACAGTGAAGTACCGGTGTTCGACACCACGAGAATCCATGCGCAAGCGGCGGTCGAGTACGCATCTGAGGAATAGGCCGACCCCGTGTCGCACAGTCGCGGATAGCTAGAGAATTGGCCTACATCGAGGTGATGGAGAGATTTCCTGGATAGAAGAAGGGGAGTAGGTTTGTACGCACGGTCCACCGTATAATAAGGCATCCGCGGTCGCCCGAAGTGCACATCCCCCTGGAAGTTCTTACCGGTGTTTGTCAGACGACGGTCATCCCAGACGCTCAGACGACGGCCTTACGTTGCTGCGGTGACGCTGGCGGCCATATCGCTTTGTTCGATGGGGATTCCTGTTGTCCCTTTGGCGACTAAGGATTTATCCACCCCATTCCCGTGCCAAAATCATCCGTGCGGTTGCCACGACGCGGAGTATTGCTGGCGACACTGCGGTTGTCACACAGTTGCCGAGAAACTTGCCTGGGCGAGAGCCCACAACGTGACTCCCCCGAGCCACTTTATGCAACGTGTAGCCACGAGCGGAATCTTGGAATCGAGCCGCGAACGGGATCGCCAAGAGAAAACGCGTCCGCCATGCTGTTGTCTCCCCACGCCATCCCCCTGCTGCGAGGTAGCGAAGGACGAGTCCGGAAGTGAGAGGCCCCGGAAGACTTCGGTGATTCTGATTTCCGCGTACCGGACCTGCCGCGGCCTCGATACCTGCTTTGCCGGGTGCACTGCAGTCATCTGCGAACCGTCGCCGGATCCGTGGCGGCCAGAGCCCGCGTGCTTTGGCAACGTTGTAGTCGTGGATCCCGCGTTCTATTCGATCAGATCCGCTCCGCCTTCACCCCCTCCACGTTCGCGATCGTTGTCTGCGACAATTTGAACTGTCCATTTGCCTGAGCGACAGCACGTCGACGGCCATTCCAGCGCGGCCAAATGCCGCGGTTAGGGCGCATCTCACATTGCTGTAGCGTTGATTCGTCAGGATTCCCTTGGGAAAACACTGCCGTCGACGTTACATGTGTGTGCGACTCGCACTAGTAACGATAGGCGGTCGGCATGCGCTTCTGAGTTGCATCAGCCTTCACGATCCTACGAGATCCCGCCCATACCTTGATTGGGAATTATACACGTGAATACACACAAAGCATTCACCCTCGTCGAACTTCTGGTTGTCATCGCGATAATCGGACTGCTCGTGGCGCTTCTGCTTCCAGCAATCCAGGCGGCCCGCGAGGCGGCTCGGCGAGCCCAGT
>CAZUAH010000558.1:0-9097 GCA_964617665.1 uncultured Pirellulaceae bacterium | reverse complement strand
CACAGACGGCGCTGAAGAAGCCGTATTTTGTGAAGATCCACATTGATCTCTCCTCATTCCATCTTTCCCAGCACCCGATTCACCAACTCCAGGTCGAATGCCTCTGGATCGAACCATCCGCCGCACCACTCCAGGTAGTGTTGGTGCTCTTCATCCTCAGGATCGTTGATGATTCTGAGAAACTCTTCATAGCCCATCGATCCACCGACATCTTCCGGCGGCGACGTTCCGGCCCCCTCCAGACAAACCGGGAATGTCACCCCGGCTTCGGGCTGAAACACGGATTCGATCTCAATCAGGTGTTGCCAGTGGTCGCCAAAGTCGTACACGTATTCGAGCCGCTCATGGCCCTGCTTAGCCAAGTAGCTCAACTTGATCCGTCTGCCGTCAGCAAGCTCCATGTCCTGGCACATAGCCGGGTCGCAGTAGGTGTCATCACCGGCCTGGAAAGAGTAGAGGTGGCAATTCTGCCAACCCATGACCGCCTGGATCACCTCATGCAGTTCGGGCAGTGTGCAGTCGAGCACCTGGAACCGACGCCAGACGACCGGCTTAATCTCCTTCAGAGTGACCTTGATTTGGAAGGCAGTCTTCGGCTTGGTGGATAGCCTACGCCGTTTCTTCCTGGTCGTCAGTCCTTCGGTGAGGGCCTGGGCCACCTTCTCAGCGGCCTTGAGAAGTTGGTTGCGATGTTTCCCCTGCGCCTCCAGGAGCGGATCGGCCAGGGCATGGCAGATGGAGGCGAGTTCTTCTGGTGTAAAGTCGAAGGTTCGGGGGCCGGTGGCATCGACCGTCAGCAATTCCCGGATTTCGTCGCTGATCTCAAGTTCCAGGATCGTGCTTCTCTGAGCCTTGGAAAGGATGGCTTTGCAGGTGTATTCGTTGGTTGGAATGCCCGCCTTCTTTGCCGTATCCAGGATGGAGTAAGCCCACTCATTGAGTTGGACGGCCTGGGGATTCACCTGCGGTTCGGCGGGCGGTTCAGGTTGGTCGGTATATGCATGGAGCAGATGATCGATCTTGCTGTAGATCTGCTCCAGATAGTGCTGCTTGGACTCATCTTCCGTGTGGTTTAGTTCGGCGGCTACGTGTCCGATTAGGTCATCCAATTCGTCAAGTGTGAACCCGATCTTCTTCTGTTCCTGCGGTGTCTTGGCGACCCGCTCTGCGATCTCCAGTTCGACCAACGGGAGTTTCTGGATCATCAGACGCTCAGACACGCCGAGCTTCAGGCCAATTGGTTCGTCGGGTTGAATTCGTTTGGGAGTGGGCATTTGGGAGGCATGTTCTGTGTTTACTCGTCGGCGTCTTCCTCGTCCAGTTCATCTTCAGGAGATCCACCAAGCCAGTCGGTTGCCTTCAGTTTCTCCGTTGCCGCTTGGTGAAAGAAATGAAAATCGTCGCTGGTAGCCAGAAAGAAGCTGAGGCACTGGTTTCTCTTCACCGGCTTCACGTCTTCCGATTCAGTCAGGCCACGCTGCCAAAACTCAATATCGCCGTCGAATCGCCCGTGTTGCCACACGTATGCCTTCGCTTTTCGGGCCGCCACGAACCAGCGCCGTTTGCCATCGATTCGATAATGCAGAATGCGTTTTCGGAGATAGTTCTCTCGATTGCCTTCGAGTTGCTGTTGATAATACGACGCAACTGCGGGGTTCGTTACGGATTCAAGAGCCGTCTCCCAATCAGCCCATTTGATCTTGCTCGTTCCTATCTTCCGGCGACCTCGCTGTACGGCTTCCTTTGCCAATTCCGGCGCTGGATAAACATTGGAGCAAACGAGATATTCGGAATCCGTTGCTGAATCTTTCGCCAAGGCAATTCGGCAGCAGGTAACATCGACGCCGTGCTGCTCGCTCAGCCATTCCGCTCCAATCAGCAGGGCATAGTCAAATGCCTCTGCAACCAGAATGATCCGTTGCTCTCGGTTGATCTCCTCTGTATCGACTTCCAGGAAATCGGCCAGTGCTTCTTGTCGTTCGTCGTCAAGAAGCTGCAAAACGTCATCTGACTCCCACTGGGAGATCATCCCAGCGTAAGAAATCGCCTGGAGCAGATGCAGTTTGTGGGTTCCTCGCTTGAGTTCCACGACAACGCAACATCCCTCCTTGTCCATGGCTAGCACATCGATCCGATCCTGGACGCTCTTGGAGGGTTCCACTTCCTTTCCTAGCAGGAACAAGTTCTGGCCGATTTCCTTGAAGAACGCCTCCGGGCTGTTGCAGATGAACTCCTGGAGATCGTAGCGTTCCGTGATCGACACGTCGGCCAGGGACGGCGTGTCGAGCAGGGAGAAGCTCTGTTTCTTTCGGTCGATTTTGAGCATTGTTACCTCACTCGCACAGAGCAGAATGTTCCGAGGTTTGCACCATCCTGTTGGCTATCATCGCCCACCCAGCGACCTATGCAGACAGAAGTCGGCTCACCGCTACCTTAATCGTCCGGTCGTGTTTGCCGTCGAAGGGTTTCGACGGCCTCCGTAATCGCTGCTGCGTCTGGTGGCGTTGTTCCCCATTCTTGCCAAAAATCACGGGTTCCGCTCGCCGGTTTGACCGTTGGTTTCTCTAGCCTAATACGAGTCGGAAGGAGTACGGCATCACCTAACAGAAGAGCTTCCCCAGTATCCAGTAGAGGAAGTATTTCCGTGATACCGGCCATCGAATCGGGCATGAGCCGTCGCACCGCTGCCTGATCGGAGTCATTTGTTAACCGCAGGACCAAAAAGTTATTGCACTGACTCAGGATGGTACGACTTACATCGGAAGGCCGCTGGCTGACCACTACTAGCGAAACGCCATATTTCCGTCCCTCCTTCGCAATACGCTCGAACGTCGCCAAAGCTTGCTTTTCCACAGCATGAGCGTCATCACGGACAGGAAGATAAAGATGTGCTTCGTCGCAGACCACGCTATACGGTGTTCTTTTCTCCGAACGCAGCCAGAATTGCACGTCGTACAGAAGGCGGGCGAAGGTGCCTGTGACGACAGGCAATACGTCAGAGGGCACTTCAGAGAAGTCCACAATCTTGACGCCCTTGTGATCGTCATCTGACCCCAATAGTCGTGACACCTGATCGGCCAACCAACCATACTTCTGTGCGTCTTCAGACGGTTGAAACATGAAGCCATACCGCCGATCTTCCAGCTTTGCGTTGAGGCGAGAAATGAACCTCGTTAGTCGCCCTTCCCACTCTCCTTTGACTGGTCCCTTCTTCCCTTCGCCTTTGCGAGTATCATCGTCCTGCAATTCCTTTAGCAGCGTGTCGATAGGGTATGGTATTGGCGAGTCAACGGTAAATGTCTTGCGGGCATCCTCTTCCCCTTCCTGCTCCAACGTCTTGTCCTTTAGGTTCCGAACGTGCAAAGTAAATCGTGAAGCTTGGTTAGGCGCATTCTGGTCACTTCTGTCGAGAATCATCGACAGCATTTCTTCCCGATTCAGCAACCAATAGGGCAGGAATAGTACATTGGGTTCGGGGCTCTCAAGATCACCTGGGCCAGCAACTCGGAATCCTTCTGCATACCCATCTTCCGCACTTGTGAGCGGCCCGTATTCGCCGTGCATGTCCAACACGATGATATTGGGATGCTTGAGTTTGCTTGCCTTTTCCAGGATCAGAGCCACGGACCAACTTTTTCCTGCTCCTGTACTGCCAAGAATTGAGGCGTGGCGTTGGAAGAAGCGATCACCGCTCGCAATTACCGTGGCATTCGGGTCGATTACAAAGTGGCCCAATTGGAGGCGTTCATGTTCGTCAAACTCCGCTCCCAGAAGTCCCATAAACCGCTGAAGGTTACCTCCCTCGATCAGGAAGCACTCACGGTCTATTTGCGGTGACGAATCGGCTCCTCGCTTAAACTTGTTCTGTTCATCGCCATGAACTGTCCGGTACGTGCCAACCAGGACGACCCTGATCACGTCTTCAGGTCGTGGCCCCAGTTCGACGACCTCCTTGTCGTCTGTGTCATCCTCAAGCATTTCCTCTCGCATCGTGCGGGTTACTCGTTCAGTGATGCCGATGAGGAACTCTCGTTCGGTCGCTCCACGCACAGCAATCAGATTACCGATGCCGACACGGGTAACGAGTGCGGGATCTTCCACGTCGATCAAGACTTTGCTCGTATCGACCGCCGCAATCCTCCCGATGCAATCCGATTCCTCGAACTGTAATGCAGGTTCACTCATGGTTCCAAGACCTCGCTTATGAACTCTTCTAGATCCCAAATGTTGGCCGTTGGGAAGAATGTTGACGCACCCCGTTGTGTTACAACTGCTCCAGGCTTGTCGGGGTCAGCCGTTATGGCCAGGAACTGATCACATTCTGTAACCAACTGCACCGCTTTTGGGGTGAGACTGTGAGTGACAAGTACAGCGGGTTTACCTTTGTTGAGTTGGTGCTCAAGATGGGTCTGTAAGTGGTCATCGTTGAAACCATACCCAATGATCAAGAACCGGGCAGCGTTATCGATTTCCTTATTCGCTCGTTCACGATGCGTGTCGAACGGGCGGTCGTAGCCACCCCGAAACTTATTCAGTCCAGGAGTAATGATTAGTCTCTGACCAGACAAGGGCAGAGGACATCGGATCGGTTCGTCGTTCTGAAGATACCAGTCAAGACTCCCGTGTGGCTTCAGAACCACTAGATGATCGGCATAAGTGCGCTGCACGGATCGTTTGCGTTGGACAATCCCTCGACAAAGACTGTACTGACTATGCTTGGGATTGAGTCGGCCAATACTGTGCCCGACGAATAGCGTATCTACACCGAGTCCAACTGCCTCCGCAGCAACCTCAATCAGGCGGTCGTAGTTCGTCGTGACAATCGGGATGCCCGTGTTTGGCTTCAGCATATGCTGAAGGAGGCGAGAGAACCTAAGCGTCCGCCGTCCCGCAACGACTTCTTCAATAACGACTCGCTCGGCGTCTTCGATGAGCGCAGCGGTCAATTCGACGATAGTGCTTTCGAGAGCAGAATCAGGAGGGTGTTGGAGGAGGGTCGTTTCTAGATCGGTCCCCTTCTCTAACTCAGCGGCAATCTCGGCCCACACAGGCTTTGATGGATCAGGAAGTCGGGCTGGAATCTCCTCTTGCAGGTATTCGGCAAGCGCCCCCATACCGGGAACACCCTCCGCTACCGAAAGCCCCGTGCCAACAATGGTGACAAGGCCATCCGTAAAATGATCTTGAAGAGTCTGCTTGAGGTCGGCAATGTCCATCGGTCAATTCATTAGCCTTGCGTACTACCACCTATATTCATGCGAAATGGGGCTCCGTGTCACGTCATCCCCAACGCCTTCATCGCCGCCGTCATCGGGTCGGAGTAAAACACCGGATCGACCCGCTCAACGATATCCCCCGATACTTCCAGGAAGTTGCGCTTGTTTTCCAGGGGAATCAACGCCTTGCGTGCCCCGTTGTCCATGCCGACCTGGAGCGGTTCGACAAGGGACCGGAGGGACTTGATGTTGCCCTGGATGCTGAGGTCGCCCAGGATCAATAGGCCCGGCAGTACCGAATGCGTCTTGATGGCTGAGTAGACGGCCACCACCAGCGCCATCCCGGCTTCGCACGGGACACGGTTGCTCAATAGGTCGATGGCTTCGACGTGGAAGTCTGTCGTATCCACCTGCTGGCCGATCCCCATTGGAACCTTGTGCCCCATCAAGTAAGCAAATGCCCGTTGAATCGACTCTTTCATGGGCCCTTCAACGCCGCCTGCGATCTTGAGCTTGCCGGTTCCCGGCGAACATCCTACTTCCAGTCGGTAGAGCCCGACTTTGCCCTGGTCATCCACGGAGGCAGTGTACAGAGAGCCCGGTGCAAGCGGGTCGGTCGAGATCATGTCCCGGCCGCCCTGTTCCGGGACACCTACAAACTGCTCCTCACGGGTACTGTTGTCGATGTAGGAGAAGGAGGTCTGGTGGTACTCAAACGAGCCCATTTTCTTCAGTTGTTCCTTCACCCGCCGCCGACCTTCCAAGGCGATGCCCAGCAGTTCCGATAGTTCTTCCCAGTTGATCTCTTCATGTGGATAGACCAGCTTTACCATCCCGGAGACGGTCTTCCTGACCGCCTTCACGTCACGGGCGTTGAGATGTGAACCAAGGGAAAAATGCCGGTCGATGATTTCCGTGTAGTTATGCTTTCGAAGTTCCCGCAGCGCTTCCGCCAGATAGTCCACGATGAACCCAAGGTGATCGGTAAAGAACTCCACTCGCATCTTGGGGATTTCCCAACCGGGCAGGTAATAGTGGATGCGGTCGAGGAAGGCCATGTCCTCACGGATGACATCGGGCATGGGCATGAAGAGATGAGACGACCGAACCATTACTTCGACAGGCTGGTTCGTGTTGCCGAACATGGCGAGGGACGCCATGCCCGACATCGATTCCTTCCCACGGGCGAAGGTGCCGGATTCGCAGTAGGTCTTCAGGGTCGTCACGACCTCCTTGGGCATCTTCTGAAGGTCAGCCACTTCATCGAAGCCAATTGCATCCCAAATGCCAACCAATCCCATCTTGCCACTAGCCATATTGTAGAAGAGGTTGGCGACGGTGGTTGGCCCAGTCAGGAGGATGGAGTAGGGCGACAACTCCTGGTAGGCAAAGCTCTTGCCGGTTCCCCTTGGCCCAAGTTCCACAAGGTTGTAGTTGTGCTCGCACAATGGAAGCAAACGGACCAGAAACAGCAGCTTCACTCTGCGGTCGAAATGCGATGGTTCGATCCCGATGCTGCGTAGCATTAGGTCGATCCATTCGTCGGTGCTGAACTGGCGACGACAATCCCGGTATTCGTCCAGATCGAAGCTGGCGACCTGGATGGGCTTCAGGTCATCAATCCAAAACGGACTTCGTTTACCCTTTGCCTCTTCGTCGTACTGATGCCGGATGTTCACTTGCGCCCAGATCCCGCCCATCAGCAGACGGTCGTACTTGCGCATGTACTGCTCTGGAACATGGACGTACTTGTGGCCGAAGTTCACCAACTCAGCCCAATGCTTGTCGTCGTCCGACAAATAGCGCACCTTGATCTTGTCGATCAGAGTGTATTTCCCCTTGTCCTTGACCTTGGACTGGATGGCGTTGGCCTCGTCAGGTCGAACGAAGTTGTCAGACAACGTTGTGTTGACGACCCGAAGACCGGCTTCGATAGCGGCTGGATCATCGGTCGCACAGTATTTGCCCAGGAGGTATTCCAGGACGAAGACCGGTACATTTGCGCCGACCTTGACTTTCCGGACCAGATCCTTCCGGACGACCTTTCCGGCAGAGACCGATGCGGCTTTCTTATCCAGTTCTGGCATGCTTTCACCTTCAGATGGAAATGGCTACCTCGATCTTGTCGAGGGTCGCCAATACCGCACCACTTGTTGAGTCCAGGAGGTAGATGCTCACAGTCTTTTGTGACGGTTCCTCGGACACCATGACGGTAATCGTGTTCGGCTCGATCTTCTTAGGATTGTCTTCTGCCAACTTCAGTTCCACGTCCCCGGTGGCGTTCTCAAATCCGTAGGAGGCACTGACCGGCGTTGAAATGGCCTTGCCCTTAGCCCGGATCTCAACCCGCACCTTGGGCGGCTCTAACTCAAACAACCCGGTGCCAGTCCCGGCAACCTGCACAGAGAAGAACCGGGTGGTCAGTTTCTCCGTACCTGCGGCCAATGTCCAGTCAATGCCGGTCGGCGGTCCCATGAGCGCCTCGGCAGTGGGCGTCATCGTAACAACCGGGACGATCAACTCCTGTGGGGACAACCCGCCGTGGAAGTAAGTCTTGCCTCCCCCCTTGGCCTTGAAGCAGGCAAACGTCCATGGCGTGGCGATGTCCAATTCGCTTTCGACGCCCAAGGATGAAAGAGAGGTACGGAGGTAGGACGGTTCGGAAGTCCCACCAACGCCCACCCAGACACGCCGGTGGAGATCGGCGGTATCGCCGCCTGGAGCTTCAATCTTCATGTCTTCGCTGATTTCTTCAGCAAAGAGGTGTCCGTGGTCAGCGGCAAGGATGATGGTCTTGATCCCCTGGTCGGCCAGCACCCTAAAACCACGCCGTAGATCATTGAGCACGCCGTCCATCTGACGGCGTGCTTGGGCAACATTGTCCTTTTCGCAAAGCTCGTCAATTTCCTGGGACGTGATGAGCACCAGTTGGGCATCCCGAATGCCGTCACGGATCTTCTTCGACGGCTTGGGAAGCAGGTTGTCCAGTTTTGCCTCGAAGACCGGCACGTCGGCGTGTGACTTGAGGAAGGCAACCCTGTCTTTGCGGTCTTTCAGGACCGTGCCTTCGATCTCCACACCCAGCTTGCCGCCGCCGACCGAAACCACCTTTGCCGACTGGTGCGCCCTGGGTAGCAAAGCCGCCATGCCGATTTCGGTGATGGTGGGGATGGTGGCGATGGCCGGTTGAATGCTCAGGTCGAAGTCGTCCTTCAACACGTCGCACAATTGCCGGGCCATCTCGAAACGCAGGGCATCGACCCAAACGTCGGCTGTCTTGCCTTTCTCCAATTTCGACTTGACCTGGGTGTTTAATATGTCGGTTTGGCGAAGCACCCCTTTGACGGGGTGCTTCGCCTTGCTGAACTTAGTGACGAAGTGCTTTGCCAGTTCGGAACCGACCTCTGTGTAGCGTTGCTCGGCCTTGAGGATCAGTTTCTCCAGGCTGGCGTTGCGTTCGCCGGGTTCGGGCTCGAAGTTGTACCACCGGCTTTCCATGTTCCGGTGGCAGGTGTCCAGCAAACACCACGGCTTGTCGCCTTCGGCATACTCCCGCACCAACGTCGGAATAGTAGCGGGAGCCTTCTTCAGGGCCTTGGCAATTCGCTCGGCCTCCAAGAGCACTTCGGCAACAGAAACGATCAGCGCCCAGTGGGCTTGAAGGGCTGGCGTAACATCCGACCAGAACCGGGACAACCGGGATTCTGCCAAGACGAAGAGGGCTTCGCTGGGAGATTCCAGCAGGGAGTCTTCTATGTGATGGAGCAGCGCCCGTTCAACGGCCAGGAACGTTTCCACTTCGATGATCTTGTCGGGATCGAAGTCGAGCTTGGCAAGCGAAAACTCTTCCTCCACCTTCTTCGATGCGGTTACATAGCTGT
>CAZUAH010000557.1:0-9101 GCA_964617665.1 uncultured Pirellulaceae bacterium | reverse complement strand
GCGGCATCCGGCCCGCTGGTCGTAAATCGCAACTCCTTTGCCGGGAACAAGGCCGTGGGAGATAGTAGACCAACGACAAACGACA
Source organism: uncultured Pirellulaceae bacterium (assembly GCA_964617665.1). GTDB lineage: Bacteria > Planctomycetota > Planctomycetia > Pirellulales > Pirellulaceae > JADHUC01. The sequence goes on along the minus strand of CAZUAH010000557.1, from coordinate 9,016 downwards.
TTTCAACCGATTTGCCCTTCAGCGGCTGATCGCGCGATGGTTCGAATTTCCCCACGATCAAAACATCGGATGGCGGCGCCGCGAGACTGGCGGCAACCGTCTTCGTCAGCCCGGCTCGGCCGAGTTGAAACTCGCGGAGCAGGTGCGACGGATAAAACCGTTCCGCGGTAACCAGACGCGAGTCCGCCGCAATCTGTTGGCGTAGTCGCTCGTGCAATTCGTCGCTGAACATCGTATAGCGTTCGAAGGGATCGTCGTACAAGAATGAGCCGATCGACACGTAAAGTTTGCTTTGGTCGTTGCCCAGTGCATCGACGTTTATTTTCCGAAAGGCCCGCACCGCGATCTGTTTGGCCAGACGGTCCGGCGCCGCGGGTGGGAGTTGGAATTCAGCGACCATGATGGCGTCAGGAAAACGATTCACCAAACAGTGAACCTGTTCCGCATCGTGCCGAACGATCAGCAGATAGTCGGCGCCAAGCAATCGGCCCAGTTGTAGCCGATCGTTTGGATCGAGCGCGGCACCGAGTTGCTGCTCGCGGAGGATACGGTCGAGTTGCTTTCGCTCGACCAATTGCCCCGACCACGCACGAAATGCCTCCGCCTCCAACAACGCGTGCACTGCCTTCGGGTCATCGATCTCGTCGCCGACCAGAATCGCCAACCGAGGCTTTGCCCGTTTCTCGTCGCAGCAAGCGACTCCGGCCCACGTCAGGACGATCCAACCGATGACCATTGGCATCGAGAACGAACGCGTCATTGCTTTCCCCCGGGAAACGCCCAATTACCCAAATCCGGCTATGCCTAAGGAAACCGTCTCACCGTTTCTTCTTTCTTGGCGCAGCCTTCTTTTGCGATTTGGGCCCGGCGATCTTGGGGAGCATTCGTTCGGCGATGTCGGCGGCGGCTTCTTGGAGGGCGGCTTTGCCGGCGATCTGTTCGGTCAGGTCGACTTCGACGGCTGTCTGCCGGTCGATGGCCAGGATCTTGCCGGTTGCCAGGTCAATGGCCTTCAACTCCAAACGCGCTTTCACGGAAATCAGGTTGCCATGCCGGGCGGCGAATTCGCTGAAGCCTTCGCCGGTCAGCAACACTTCGGCCTTGCGGCGGTCGCCTTCATCGGGGTCGATCACGTCGAATCCAAGTTCGGTACAGAACAGGGTGATCTCCGTTTCTGCCGCCGGGTCGATAGTCGCCTGGGATATGTGTCGTTCGGTGACGTCGATTTTCAACACCGGTCGCTTTGTGCCTCCCATCGCCTTCTTCAACGCCGCAAGACGATCGTCTCGCGTCTTCGGTTTGGCGACCAAATCGTCCGCCCGACCGGCGATCGTCTTCGCCACCTCGCCCGCCAACGCTGTGACGAGGTTATCCAGCTCGTCGTTGATACCGCCTTTGACGCTGGCTCCGACGACTCGCGTAGTTTCCGTTCCAATGATCTTTGCCACGAGATACAGCTTGCTATCCACCTGAAGCACCGAGCCGGTGATGAGGATTTTCGCCCCGGTCAGATTGCCGACGCGAGTTGCGGAATCGGCGCTCACCAAGCCGGACAGATTCAGCTCAAGCTCCTTCAGAATCTTGTCCATGTCCTCACGGTCGACCAAGTACATTCGCGGCTCGGCCACCAGGTTTGCAAACATCAAATCAGTCACTTGGGCCCCGAGCCCCTTCACGTCGGCACCTCGCTCGGCAAACGGCAGGATCGCCGCCGGGTACACTTTGTCGGCTGCCAGAAGCGGCTTTGCCAGCAGTAGCATGAACAAGGTCGTCCAGCAAAACATCAGGTTTCGTCGCATTGTCTAATCCTCCTACGAGAGTCGTTCGAAAACACGTGCCAGCAAGTAACGCGGTGTTGGACCATCTTGCCAGCAACGGATAATGCCAAATCCGCAGACGATCAGCCGACCGCCGCGGGGATACGTCACTTCGAGCCAAGGCCAGGCTTGCGGAGCCTCGGTAACCGACAGAAGCACACGTCCGCGAAAGCTGGTCATTTCCAGACCAGCAACCACCACTTCGCCATCCGGTGGCCAAGCCTCGGCGTCCAGACGCTTGTCGAGTTGGGTAATGATATCCGTTCGGCGGAACGAGATGCTCGTCGAAGCCGGCTGTTCGGCTTCGCTGCCTGGAAATGCCATGCGGCCATCGGCCGGCGCTAGACAGAGGACCGACACTCCAGTGGCCGCAAGTCTCATCATCACTTCCGCCAGGTTGCGATGGTCGGCCAAGGACACGCCCTCGCCGATCACCACAATACCTTCCTTGGTTTCTTCAAGAACAGACAAATTCCCGGCCTTCTTGTATGGGATCGCTACGTCGTCAAACGTCTCGGAAGTCTTGCCATCGGGATCGAATAGCACAATCTTCAAATCGTCAAGCCATTCGCGTCGGTCAAAAAACGCGTCAGAAGGGAACAGCCGCAATACTCGCTGGTGTTCGGCAACCACATCATCGCGAGAATCGAGCAATTGCACTGTGAAATCCGTATCAAAGACGATCCCCTCGCGAACCTCCGGCAATTGCAGACTTATCTCGACGTCCGCCGGTGTCGTCTTGTCAACGCTCACAGCCCGTTCGCCACGAGCTATGGGCCGGCGCTGTGCGGAGTGGCTCCACGTCAACCGTCCCTTCATTGCGACGGACGATTGCAGCCGGTAGTTGAGTGTCACCTGTCCGCCGCCGAAGAACGTTGACCAACCTTCCTGGGGCACGATTTTCGCCGTTGGCTCTGCCGCAAGAGAGCGTCCCGCGAATGTGCCCGAAATCAAAACCGTCGCGATCAGAACGAACTGACGATTCGCGGGCCAAAGCTGAGATAAGCGTCTACTCACTGCTCACACCTCGTTGTCCAGCATTGCCACGGTTTGGTACACCTGATATTGCACTCCGTCGCGATCGGTCTTGTGTATCACGGCGGGAATTCCCGATTGCTGAAGGCCGCTGGAAGTCGACTCGACTGGTATGTTGCCAAGCGACAAATTCGAATCGACGGCGATCATCTGCTCGTCGGCAGCGTAGGTCCACAAGGACAGTTCGGCCCCTTCTGGCAAGGCCCCCGTTTCAGGCGTCAAGCGAATCACGCGCTCTTCTCGGGCCACCAGATCCACTGCCCAAACCGGTGTCCATTGTGGTTGGTCAGCGTTGCGCTGGACCACGACTACACGGACTGCCACGCCGGATGACTCATGGGCGCCACCGCTTAGGTCTTCCTGTTGAATCTCCAGCAGTACGCGTCCATCCGTCTCGGCGATCCATTCCAGGCGATTCTCGAACATCCGTTCCATCTCCCGCAGCAGCCTGGCCTTCTCCGTCAATTGGCCCGCCCGCAACTCGACGATTTCGCGCATGGAAGGTGCGGGTACGCTGCCGCTATCACCGTCGGATATGAAGGAAACGCCGACTGCAACTATCAACGCCGCCACCACGCCGATGGCAAACCAGACGGCGCGTTCTCGTATTGTGTAGCGCGAGCTCAGACGGAGAACGCGGTGCACGTCAGCAGAACTTGGACGTTGCGCTTCTTCCTCGTGCCAAGCCGACATGATTTGCCCGTGCATCTGGTCCAAGCTCTTCTCTTGCTGACGGCGCTCGGCCCATTGCTTGAGTAGTTGATCGAGTTCCAGATCTGGTGGTTGTTCGTTTTCGTTCATGGCGTCAACCATTTTCGCAGTCGGTGGCGGAGAGCCTTTCGGGCATTATGTGTGCGAGCGTAGATAGTACCTGGCGCACACCCGGCGATCTCAGCAGCCTCTTTCGCATCTAATCCCTGCAATGACGTTAACACTACCGCGGCTCGAAGCTCTTCAGGCAAATCGGCCAAAGCCGTCCTGATTTCCGTATCAAGTTCTGCCTCCAAAACCGCTTCGTCGGGCCCCGATCCACTGGACTCACGTTCTGGGACATCCGAGCAGAACTTCACCGGCGAATTCTTCTGTCGTTTCAGGTAGCTGTATGCGGTATTCATGGCCACTCGGAACAACCAAGTGGCGAAGGTGGATTTCCCGCGAAAGCCGCGCAAACCGCGCAACGCACGCAGCAGCGATTCCTGCGTCAGGTCGTCGGCGACGGATTCATCCAACACCACCTGAAAGACCAGCGCATTGATCTTTGGAAGGTGCCGCCGCACCAATTCGTTAACGAGACTCGGATCCCCCGATTCCCGGTAGGCGGCCACGAGCCGCTCGTCGCTCAGTGCCGGGGAGTCTAAGTCCCCGTCAGTGGTGGGTGGCATCGGCCAAAGCGTCTTTCCTTCAGGTGCTGCGTTCTCGCCCTCACCGACATATTAGACAACGCTCGGCGGAGAATCTTGGGCGAATTCCCAGTTTTCCGCGCATTCCGTAGGGCACGTCAGTTTGATTTGTTGGGGTCGGGTGGTTTCCACATCAATAGGGGCCACGTTCCATACCCCGACTTTCGTCTTCACTATTCCAGCGAAGATACGAGTCCAGTTGTGGCACATAGATTCGCAGGTTGTAGCACAAGTTTGCGTCATATACCTCGTAGTTGAACCTACTGAGCGGGGGTGTTGCCCGCCCGATCCTTCCCGGCCCTGTTCGTGGTGCGTTCCTTCGCAGCAATTGAAAGAGAAAGAATAGAGTCAACAGAGAAGGCGTTTTTCGGTTCTCTCTGTTCGCTCCTGTTCAGAATGAAAGCCGTTGCCAGACTGACTTCACAGCGTCCAACCTTCGCGGTGTTTGGGGCGGAGCGCCCGGTCGGCTTCGTCGTTGTTTGTGATTTTGCAGGGCACGGGATCGAACTCCAGCGGCTGGTTGACCAACGAGGCGACGTTTCCCAGCAACAGCAATTCCATGGCTGGCCCGGAATGATTGAAGCTGGAGATCGGTTCCGGTCCGCCTTTGCAGGCCGCGACCCACTCCTGCTGGTGACCACGGACGCTCGGCATGGTGCGCGGCGGACCGCTAGTGTTGGGGAAGTCGGCCTCGGGCAGCATGGCGCACACCGAGTTGTGGGCGTTGGTGTGCACGACGCCTTTGCTTCCCACCAGCAGCGTGCCAGAGCGAGGCGTCCAACTGCCGTCCTTCCACTCCAACGACCGACCGGCAATCCTCTCCAGTCGGCCCCAGATGCCCTGCCGCTTGAGCTCTTGCTCCGGGCCGTTGTACCAGTGAATTTGCGCCGGCGGTAGCGAGCCTCGCGCTGGGATGTCGTAGCGGAGGACCTGCCAACGGGGGAAGTTCTCCGGGCACGCTTCCGGTATTTCCGACTCGATGCGAATCGGCCCTTTGCCTTTGCCATCCCACAGGACATCGAGTCTCATGCCTTTGAATGCCATGTTGATCGAATGCGACCCGCCTCCGCCCAGACAGCCTGCGCCGTATTCGCGCCACGCGCCCCAGCCGCTGACGTAACGAGGATGATAGGGCCGAAACGGAGCAGGGCCAAGGAAACTGTCCCAATCGAGATAATCCGGAACTGGCGGCGTTTCCTTTGGTCGTGGGATCGGTCCCGAACCGCCGAAAACATACCACAAATGCGCCTCGCGGACCTCGCCGATCGCGCCTTCCCAGACCAGTTCCAACGTTCGCCGAAACGAATTGGTGGCCATCCCTTGATTGCCCTGCTGCGATGCCACCTTCTGTTCGTTAGCGATCTGGCGGAGCGTCCGGGCTTCGCCTACGTCATGCGCGGTGGGCTTTTCGACGAAGACATGCTTTCCACGCCTCATAGCTCTTGCGGCGATCACGGCGTGAGTGTGGACGGGCGTGGCGATCACCAGCGCGTCGAGCTGTCGGTCCATTTCGTCTAGCATCTTGCGAAAGTCGCGGTACTTGGGCACGGCAGGGTACTTATTGAATACATCGGCCGTCCGCTTGTGGTCCGCGTCGCACAGCGCCACAAGATTCTGTTTCAACCTTGGCACGACGCTCACGTGATAGCGGCCCCGCTTACCGATACCCACCACAGCGACATTCAACTTCTCGTTCGCCTGGTACGCTCGCGCCGACCGAGCCGACCCCAGGATCATGCAGCCTGCAGTTGGCAAGGCCGCGCTCTTCAGAAACTCACGTCGATTCGTTTGGCAACTCATGATCTCCCCCCTGGCATGGAAGTCTGAAGCACAAGTGAAGCAAACACTGCCAACTCGTTTGCCCGCACGTCAAAGCGAGCGTGGACCAAGCGATTATTATACCGTCGAGCGTTGCGGCATCGCCATACGAATAGCGTCCAGAGTACTATTGCCGCAATCGCCAAACCGCGCGAGGAACTCGCTCCTTGATGGCATTCCTGGGAAAACGGAATGTCATTCCGTTTCGTTCTCAATGGCGCGGAGCTTGTAGATTAGGCCGCGGCGACTGATGCCGAGTTTCTTGGCGGCTTGGGTGCGGTTTCCATTGCATTCTTCCAGCGTGGCCAAGATAGTGGCTCTCTCGATCTGCGAGAGTTGGCCGGCCTTGGGATCTTGCCGATCCGAGTGGGGCACGTAGTTGGCAATCTTGGGAGGCAGGTGTTCAGGCAGGATGACGTCGCCTCGGCATACGAGGCACGCCAACTGGATTGCATTGCGCAGTTCGCGGACATTGCCCGGCCACGTGTGGGAGAGCAAACATCGCACAGCCTGCGGCGACAGACGAATCGGACCTCCGACAAACTCGGCTGCAAACCGTCGGGCCAATTCCAGGATGTCCGGCCCGCGGTCGGCGAGCGGCGGTACGATCAGTTCCACGACATTGATTCGATAGTACAGGTCCTCGCGGAACTGGCCATCGGTGACCGCATCGCGAAGATCACGATTGGTTGCCGCCACCAGCCGTGCATCGACCGTTACCGGTTTGTCGCTGCCAACCGGCGTGACCTGCCCCGTTTCGAGCGCCCGCAGGAGTTTGGGCTGCAAGTGCAGAGGCAGCTCGCCAATTTCGTCCAGGAATAGAGTGCCTTCGTCAGCCGCCCGGATGAGGCCGTTTCGGTTCTCGGTGGCACCCGTGAAAGCGCCCTTGACGTGTCCAAACAGCTCGCTTTCGATCAGTGATTCGGGCATGCCGGCACAGTTGGCAACGATTATCGGCCGCTTTGCGCGGGGACTCCATTGATGGATTAACTGGGCAAGGACTTCCTTGCCAGCCCCGCTTGGACCTAGGATCAGCACGGGTGCGTCCGAAGGCGCGACGACGGCAACCGTCTTCACAAGATGACGCATGGCCGGACTGTCAGCGATGATCCCCTGCGGGAGTTCCGGAACTGCTTCCTGCGCTCGGCTCTCCGCCGCATCGGGTGCCCCGATGGCATCGACGATGGCTGCTTCCAGTTCATCCAAGTCCAACGGTTTGGCGAGGTAGTCGTCTGCGCCGCCTTTCACTGCGGCTACGCCCTGACGCAGGTCAGCATGAGCCGTGATTAACAACACCGGGAGGTTCCCGGCGATCTCACGTATCTTCGGTAACGCCTCGATGCCGCTGATACCCGGCAGTCGCACGTCCAGCAATACCATGTCGGGCGGCCGTTCGGCGATCGCGTCCAGAGCCTTCTCAGCAGTCGACGCTCGGTCGGTGCGAAAACCGAGCGATTCAACGAAATCGCCGAGCAACTTGCGTTGTGCCGCTTCGTCGTCGACGATCAGAATTGTTCGTTTAGTCTCAGCCATCGACCTGATCCAGCCAAAAAACGGATCCGCCGCCGGGCCGCGGCGCATAGCCTGCCTGCCAGCCGTGGGCTATGGCTATCCGACGCACGATTGCCAGCCCCAGCCCGGTACCGCCCGGACGCGTCGTGAAATATGGCGTGAACAACGACTCGACCGCCTCGTCCGGCACGCCCTGGCCCCGATCGGATACTTCGATCCGATTCTGTCCGGCGGGGGCGCGGCCGATGGCAATTTCGATCGTTCCCCCGTCCCACGAGAACTGCACCGCGTTCTGCACGAAATTGAACAGCGCCTGACGAAACATCTCGCGATCGGCCCGGATCGTATGATCCGGATCAATCGAATGACCGTCCAGCGCGAGATCCTTCGCATCGAGCATCGGCTCCATTAGGGCTGTCAGTTCGCCGACTACTTCGCCGACCGCAACGTCTTCGATTTTCGGATGCGAGGGGCGAGCGAAGGTCAAGAACTGGTTGATCCGGGCGGTAACGCGATCGCACTCCTCCATGATCGACTGGGCTTGTTCACTCTGTTCCGGATGATCCGAGCAACAATCGGCCAACCGCTGCGTCCACCCGCGGATCAGGCTCAAAGGGTTTCGCGTCTCGTGGGCCAGCCCGGCAGCCGCTTGGCTCAGATCGCGAAGGTGCCTTGTCTCGGTCTGAAGAAGCTTGGCGCGGCCGCGGGCTTCCGCCGTACGGACAGTAGCCCGCCACACCAACGCCACGGAGAACAACACCAGACATCCGGCGACCACGACCAGTGCTCGCAAGCGAGCCTCCTGCCGGCAACGTGTTTCGGTTGGCTTGGCGTCCAGCAGCAAGGCGGTTTGAAAGACTCTAGTGGCCGGGACGATGTTGTTCGTCTCCTGATCTTGGTCTCTCAGCCAACCCGGACCACGTCCGCCCTGTCCCCGGCCGCTGTGTGCTCCGCCCGTGTGCGGCTGCAACTCGAATGTGTCGTGAAAAGGAAACACGGATGCCTTGCGGCAAGCCGCGTCATCGGCGTCCAAGAGTTCTACTTCGCCGGCAGAAGCCAGCAGCTTGCCGTCCTTGGCTTCTCGGATGGCTGCGGCCACGACGAGTTCGGAGTCGACCACGTCGTTGACGGCTTCCTGCAAGTTGTCCTCAAAGAACCGCCCCATTCCTCGATGCGTGCGAATTCCGCCCACCAGAGCACCGCTGACAGTTACCGCTTGGCGGTGAAGCTCGTCGAAGGCCAACCCGTGTGCGCGGTTGTACTCGCTCCATTGCCAGACCGCCAACCCGGCCCAGACCGCCAGCAGAAAGATCCAGGTTGCCCCACGTTTCCATGTCATGTTTGTATTGTTGCACGCAAGTGCAGCGTTCCCAATAGCTCCGAGGCCGCGAGCCGGACAATAATCCGCTCGCGGCCTCCAATAGTCTTCAAGAA
>CAZUAH010000556.1:0-9104 GCA_964617665.1 uncultured Pirellulaceae bacterium | reverse complement strand
AAAAACGCAGGGCACCCAAACCAGATGGATATAGTTTTTTCTGGCTTTAATGTTGGGGTTGGCCTGGACGTGTCCTGGCAGAATTCACCATGCCAGGACGGGTCCTGGCCTACATCTTCACTCGCCCTCAACCCTAATTCTTAGATCTGACAAAGCGCTAGCCGTTATTCTGAAGTCTTGTTTCTGTCTTCTAGCGGCCTAGAACCGTTCATTGACGTGGTTTGTTCGAGACTGGCGAGGTCTCCTCGCAGACGATTCGGAATCCCACGTTGAACACGCGTTGCCAGCTTGGATAGCGCAGACGAAAGCTGCTTCGGCATCGTGTGGGGCGCTCGAAGAAGGAACCCCCGCGAACGTACTTTTCGCCGGACTCGGGATGCTCGCCGAGCGTCCCTTCGGCGGCGTTGCCGTGCATGTCGTGCAGTCCCCACGCGTTCGCCTGGTATGATCCCACCTCGGCCGTCACGCGGAAGCCGTCGTCGAACCGTGTATCGGCCAGTTTCGCTCCTTCCAACAGGAGATGGGGCACGCCGCCGGTTACTTGTGTCACGCCGCCCTCAGGCATGAAGCCGCCGCGGGCGTTCATCAGCCCGGTGTTGAAACGCCGGTCGGCCATATTGCCCCAGGCCGCGAAATCGTCGTCGGTCGATCCGTAGTTCAGCGGCGTCGAGCGGCCTGCACGGCAAGCGTATTCCCATTGCTCTTCCGTCGGCAGCGTGATGCGCGTGCCGGTTTGTTGGGATAACCACTCGCAGAACGCCATGGCCTGCTGCCACGATACCCGCACGACTGGCTGAAGATCGTTGTTCAGCGAAAGCCCCTTGCCGTCCGCACGATCGCGCCGTTTGACGTAGTATCCACTATCGTGCGATGGATCGAAACAGCGAAACTGGGCGTTGGTCACCTCGCAGGTCCCCATCCAGAAAGCCTCTTGGATGTCGACGATGCGCTCAGGGTGCTCGTCCGATTCGCCATCAACGTCACCCATCACAAAACGACCCGCTGGTATGCGCACGAGCTGCAGCACGACATCGTCGGCTAGCTTCAACACGCGGTGCGTATCGCCCAGCGCTAGTTGCGCCGCGCTGGCCTGTTTGCCAGACTGCGGCCACCCTTCGAGTCGAAGAGGTTCGGACCGGGGCATCGGCTCAGGCGACGTTGAAGTGGCAAACGTACACGTACCTTCGAAGATTCGTTCGGGATCGTAGGAGGGACCTCCGTACAACGATCGCAATTCCATCCGCCGCTGGTGTGCGCCAGCCGGAACGGGATACACGTCGCCCCATGTACCATGACACGGGCCGTTCAAGTCGATCCACGTAATGATCCGATCCCACGCCTCGCGGTCCAGTTCGACGCCGTGATGCCCTTTCTGCAGCATCTGGACCAGCTCGCTGGTATCGGCGTGATACTCGCCGGGGGCCAGCAGGCTCACGTCGTCCTCGATCCCCACGCGACGAATGTAATGAACCAATACGTCGTACGCGGGACTGTACTTCAACCGGCCGCCGGTCGCTCGACGCATTTCGTCGGGCAGGCGCGGAACATAGCCGATCGCCATCGCAGACGCCGTGCCGCCATCGGCTTCCGAACGAAGATCGGCGACCTCGGTCTGGGAACCGTCGTGACAAGAAACGCAATAGCGATCGAGCACGGGTTGCACTTCACGCTCGAAATCGAAACCGCGTGGCGGGCCGTACCACGCGTTCAACCTGCTTGGCGGTCGCTGCGCCGCGACTCGCAATCCCACATCGCCCCCATCGGCAGGCCGCTCGTGGCAGCCTACGCAGGAAACCTGCTCGCCAGGCATGGCTGTAAACCAGCTCCGCATCAATTGGACCGCTTTGCCCTCGTCGTCCAGCGTTTGCAGCGAAACCGGCGTGTTGGCCGGTACTCGAAAGCTCGCCGAACCATCCTCCTCGACAGGTGTCGTTCCCAATATTCGCATAGCGTCCCATGGGCCGCCATAACCGATCTTGTCCGAACCCGCCAACCCGCGGTAGCCGAAGTGATAAGCCACCACACGCAATTGCTTAACCGTTCCTCGTGGTACGCCGGCCAACCCTGGGCCGGCATACACATCGCTGACGAACACCGTCGCATCGTCCGCCGACAAGTCCACTTGATCCGGGATTACCGGCGGCATCGGCTGTGGCATGAGCGGCGTGGGTTCCAGCAACGCGTACCCAGACGATTCGTGGACCGCGACAAGATTGTCGAACACATCGGCCAAGTAGATCTTCCAAGTCGAATTCCGAGTGTCGCACGCGCTGACCAGAAAGTACTTGTCGCTCAAAGGGAACGGATGCAAGAACTTGGGCCAGTCGTTGTTGACCAGCGCGTCGCGCACCTTGGGCGTGACTGGAAATCCTCGGCCCGAAATCCGCTGTACAATTCCACTCTCTTCCTGCCAACCAACACTCGTGTCGACTACGACCAACTGGCCCATCCGATGAGCGCCGTGATAACCGGAGAGAATACACAAGAGACGGTTATCGGCGTCCGGCAGCGATCGGGCAAAGAACAACGAGTTCGGGAACCAGGAATTGCTGCCATAGACGGCCCGTTGTCGCGTGCCATCGGGGTTCATCGTCATCAACTGGCGCAAATAGATATGCGAAATCCCCGTGTAGTCCCAACGTTGGTACAGCACCTGACCTGAAGGCAGCACGGCCGGGTGGAAGTTATGATCCTGGTCAAAACAGAGCTGGCGAACGTTCGAACCGTCCGCATCCATCACGTACAGATTGCAGACCGGCTGCCGCCCATGCCAGCAAGGCACCGACTGGTACGAGGCGGTCGCTCCGAAGATGATTCTCCCGTTGGGCAAGTAGCAGCCGTCCATCGCATCGACGTCATTGGGCAACTGTGACACCTGCCGCAGGTCCCTACCATCGACTCGCATCTCCCACAGCTTCCAATTCACCAAGTCGGATTGCGTGAAGAGGATTCGATTGGCGTCGAAGTGAAGCTCCAAGTCGCCGACGTAGCCACCGCCGCTCGGTCGATAGACGGGCCGCAGCTCTCCCTTGGGGGACACCGGACTCAACAGACAGATTTCGTTCTCATAGCCGTCCGGTTCCAGCGAGGCGTTGCATTCGTGGTTCGAGGGCATCCCAATCTCGCGTCCGAACCCCGCCGAATAGCCGATCTGTTCGTCAAGGCTCGAAAACACCTTGTCGACCTTCAGATCCTTGGGCCGACGCTTCACCAACAGCAGCCCCGGCAACTCCTTCAACAGGGGATTGGCCAGCAAGGCCTCCTGACGAAGCCGCTCCAGTTCGCGCCTAGCCGCTGGCAATCGACCACGGTACTCGGACTCAATCCGCGCCAGTCGATCGAGATATGCTGCGCCCTGTGGGTAGCGATCGCCAAACGTCTTCGTCAAATCCTCGATCGCAGCTCGAAGCTTCGCCCGATCGACCAGCGGACTCGCCGCGACGCCCTCGCGCGCCAAGAAGAAGAACAGAAGAACGGCCGACAGCACCGTCGCCGATCGCCTGAGAGCCCGATCCATTGACTGTCTCCCTGAATACTCATCGTGTCTGCGAGCGTATGCAATTTGCCGAGGCATTGTGGCGCGCAAGCCTGTATATTGAAAGGCCGCCTGCCGCTGGACGATTCGGGGCAGGATGTGTGAAGTGTCAAACCATCAAGGACGCACGCGAGATTCTGTCCACCGCTGTTGGAGTTACTGAACCGTGATCGAACGACCTGTCATAACCGCGCTTATATCAGTCGTGCTCGTCGCCAAGGCGTTTGCACTCGAACCGCAATCGCCGACGGAAGCTGAGCGCTTAGCGTATCCCGACTTCTCTTGGGATCGAGTCCCAATCATGGCTCATCTGGCGAAACCATCCGGAGACTTCTCCGACGACGAAGCCCGGTTTCTCGCAAGTCGATTTCCATTGGTCTGCCTGGAGTAGACGCAAGGAATCCGGCAACATGATTCCGCCGAGGCTGGGATTGCGGCGGCGGCCAGGCAATTGAAGGCGATCAACCCGCGCTGCAAGGTGCTGTCCTATTGGAACGTGTTCCTGGCTTATCCGCAGTACACCGCCCACGAGCAATTCACCGCGAATCCCGACTGGCTGCTTCGCGATTCCGCCGACAAGCCGTTCCTGATCCGCGGACGCGTGCAGACCTACGATCTTTCCGTACGTGCGATGCGTCAATGGTGGATCAACGTGGCCGCGCACGCTGCGAAAGAAGACCATATTGACGGCGTGTTTGTCGACGCGGTGCCCAAGATCGGCATGTTAGCGGAACAGAATCGTCGGAATTGGGGAGCCGCCAAGTATGAAGCCGTGGAATCCGGCTTGTGGCAGATGATGCAACAGCTACGGACAACGCTGGGACCAAGTGAGTTGGTGATCTTCAACGGACTCCGCGGCGACCACCAGCGCTGGTCCGACGGTGGTTCCCGCTACCTGCGTGTAACCTCTGGCGCAATGGTTGAACACTTCGGACACTTCTCCGCACGCACACGCGATGGCCGCCTGAACAAGGAACGCATGGCTGTCGACTTGGAGTTGATCTCCCGCGCAGGCCGAGAGGGCAAGATAGTAATCGTCAAGGGATGGCCCGGATTCAGTTGGATGGAACCTCACCGAGATAACGCCACCGAGAACCTACGCGAAGCGCGATCTGCTATCACGTTTCCTCTGGCCTGCTTCCTGATCGCCGCGGAGAAGTCCTCGTACTTCTGCTACAGTTGGGGCTACCACCACAACGATGGTGGCTTGGCTTGGTATCCCGAATACGACAAACCGCTCGGTCCGCCACGCGGCCCCGCGCGACGCGACGGCTGGATCTACACTCGCCAATTCGAACATGCCAACGTGTGGGTCGACCTGGAACAGGAACTCGCCCGAATCGAGTTTCGTGACGGCGAATAGGTGCCCTACAGCAGTGAGGCTTCGGTCGTCGAGAAACGGGATTTTTCGTTCGCGGTTGATCTTCATCGCTAACGCTGCAAAGGACGACGTACGCGCAGAATCATTGAGGGCAAAATCATGGGAGAAACAAACATCATTCTGCCCCACATGATTTTGCAGCCTCGTTTCAGCCTGGAAGACCGGGGCGATCCGAACCAGAACCACGCCGATATTTATGCAACTGCAGAGTTCAGGGACGATGTGAAGTTTTCACAGAAGTACGGCTGGTGGGAGATGCGGTGCAGGATGCCTGTCTGTGGAAGCGGCGCATATACGGCGTTCTGGCTTCACTCTGTCGGCGCGCGGAATCAGGAGTACTCGCCGGAAGGCGCACGCCATGGGAATCCGGTGGGAAAGTCGCCCGCTCTTGAGATTGACATCTTCGAATGGCTTGGCAAGAGTCCCCACAAGAATCTGTTCAACGTGCATTTCACGAAGAACGGGAGCAAGGTACTCGACTGCCCGCATGATATATCGAAGGAATTTCATACCTGGGCAATCAACTGGGAAGAAGGCAGAATCACCTGGCATCTGGACGGCAAGCCGGTTCATGTGTACGAGGGACCGACCCCGGAAGGAAAGATGTATCTGCTGATGGCAATGTTTCAGATTGGTGGAAGGGTAGGGAAAGTTGATGAGAACCTGCCCTATCCGCTGGACTTCGAGGTCGACCATGTAAAGGTGTGGAAGAAGAGATAGACCGTTGGCTTCACCTCCTACCCGAGGAATATGCAATGAAGATCCTGTTGTCATTCTGTCTTCTGCTGGCTATTGTCCCCTGGGCTCGTGCGGATGTCCGCCGGGAAGGCGAGGTATGGGTTCTCGAAGATGCCCAACTGAAGGTCACGGTTGGGGCCGAAAACGCGCATCTGACCGTGCTGGACAAGGCCTCCGACACGCTGTGGCAGCAGGAGGACCCCGCCAAAGGCGCGGCCAACAAGGATGACGTGCGTGCCCGACGCGCGGCGAAGCCCATCGTGGTAGATGGCAATCCCGATGAGTGGAAAGGGATTCCTCATGCCGACTACATCTGGCTTCCCTGGATGGGCGAAAACGGCGAGGCCAACTGCTCGGGCGGGGCCAAAGTCATGTGGGACGAAAAGATGCTCTATCTTTATGTCCGCATACGTGACGACAACGTGGCGTTCGGGGGCGAGACGACCGAACAGTGGTGGGAGTCTGATTCCGTCGAGTTCTGGGTCGATTCTGTACGGGTGGGGCTGCATCTTGCGCCAACGGGCAAGGAAGTGGCGGTGAACTCCCGTGGGGAGGTGTTCGCGGGAAGCAAGGTGGCCGTGCGATTGGTGGAGACCGATCATCTGCCCGGGTACGAGTTGGAGGTGGCCGTGCCGCTGGAGCATTTTCCGGTGCTGAAGGATGCCGAACCGGGCATCCGGTTCAGCTTTGCTCTGGGCCTGAACGATGCCGACCCTAACCTCGGCGCACCCACGAAACGGGATCGTCAGAGTTACTCGCCCCGATCTTGGGTTGATTCGGCTCCCATGACGTTCTCGGTGGCCGTGCTGAACGACGAGGCAGGTAAAGCACCAGTGCGATCCATCGAGAACGATCGAAGCGCCACCGCCGCCAGCCGCCGCGTCTCGGAGATGAAACTGGGCGAGAGACCGAACAGCCTGACGTACAAGTACGTTCTCCAGCAGGAACAGATCGCGGAAGTCCCTCTCCAAGTGACCCTGGAACTGGTGAAGGGAAAGGCGGAAATCGACGTCGAGCTGGAGTGTCGGTCCGGGGCGGAGACACCAATCAGACCTTTCAACTACCCCTTCGCGCTATACCCCCCTGAACCCGAGACGTACTTCGTGGGTGTGGCGAACTACACCAACGGACGCTACCTCCCGGTGGGAGATCCGTTCTGTCGCAACAAGCAATTCTGCATGGCGGGCGGCGATCTGCCGTTCCTGCTAGTGACCGACGGGCAGAAGGGACTGTCGACCACGTTGCTGACTCCGTGGGACGGGGCAGTGCAAATGCAGACTCGGAACGAGGATCCGGACAAGCTTGGCTTTCCCGGTTTCCGCTGGTATCCCGCCAAGGGCCTCTGGGCTCGCAGTCGCAAAGGGCGGCTGAGTTTCTTTGCCAAGGGCGGATACGTGACGGCCTGCAAGGTCTATCGGGAGATGGCGCAGGAGCAAGGCTTGATTCGCACGTTCACCGAGAAGGCCAAGAAGAAGCCGGACGTGCGGAAACTTTTCGGCGCCGTCAACTGGTGGGGTGGTAGTCCAACCTTTGCGCTCGAGGCCAAGGCGGCCGGGATGACGCACGGTCTGCTGAACGGACGCCCAAACCCAGCGAGCATGGCCGAGGTCGTCGCGCAGGGCTGGTTGGTGGGTGAATACGATAACTACGAGGACATCAACGATTCCGAGATCATCGATCGCGCCAAAGCACCAGTGAAGACGCACGCCGCAGTGAAAGCCGATGGTGAATTCCTGACGGCGTGGGTGACTCGAGACAAGGATATGAATCCCGTCCACACCTACATGAAACAGTGCACGGGCGTGATGACCAAGTGTGCACGGATCGTCATTCCCAAGGTGTTGGCGACGTATCCCTACAACACTCGTTTCCTCGACGTGACGACTGCCACCGGACTCAAGGAGTGCTACTCGCCACTGCATCCATGCGACCGCAAGCAGGACCAGACCAATCGCGAAGCGTTGTGCGCGTACGTGGGAGACGAACTCGGCTTGGTGGCTGGTGGCGAACACGGCAGATACTACGATGTTCGCTTCTTGGACTACCACGAGGGGATGATGGGCGGCGGTTGTTATAGTTGGCCTGCCGGCTATCTCCGCGACATCAAGAGCCGGGAGGAGATCGAGGAGCGGTATCTGAAATACGGGATTGATCCGGTTCATCGAGTGCCGATGTTCGAACTGGTCTTCCACGACTGCGTCGTCAACTATTGGTATTGGGGAGCCACCAACGACTATCTGCATCAGTTCGCGCCCGAAATCACCGACCGCAAGACCGCCATGAATGTGCTCTACGGCACACCTCCCATGATGTGGGTGAACGGCCACGGCTTGTGCTGGAACGAGCCTGAGCAGCGGAAGCTGATGATCGAAATCTATCAGCAGACCTGCAAGTTGCATGAGGTGATCGCCGATCAGGAAATGGTGTCTCACGAGTTCCTCACGCCCGACCGGCAGGTGCAGCGTAGCACGTTCGCCGATGGCACGGTCTGCACGGTCAACTTCGGTGATTCCACGTACAAAGTGACGGCGGGCGAACGCGAGATTTCCCTCGGCACGAATGACTTCTACGTGAAAGGACCGGGAATCGAGCAGTGGCGCCTGCGCACAGGCGGCGCCGACGACGAGCGGGATGTCTACATCCGCACGGAACAGTTCCTGCTTGTGCAGAAGCCAACCGGCACGGTCTGGCAGCAGGGCCTTGTCGCCTCCGGCAAAGTCTCTTTGCAGCGGGACGAGACCGGGGCGCGCATTTCCCTTGGCAACGGCGCAACCCTCGCTCTGGATCTCGCCGATTACTGCCGCGATTGGCGAGGGAAACCTGCCGCTATTCTCGTGCTCGATGACCGAGGAGAAGTCCGAAGCCGGGGACCGGTCGTGCGTGATGGCAAGGTGTCGCTGAAGGCCGGTAACGAGGCGGTCAGCTATGATCTTCTCGTCGGTGACACGGCGGATGTGCCGGACGTTGTCGTGAGCGATCTGACGGTGAAGATCGATTGGGGGCCGGTTGGTAGTGACCGGGCTTTTCCGGGTGCCATCCAAATCGATGCGAAGGTGAAGAACCTTGGATTAGCAGCGGCCCGGGAGGCCATCATCAGAATCCAGCTTGACGGCCCGACGGGCCCGGTGCTTCTAGAGAAGCGCATCCAGCGTCTTGACGCAGGGGACGAACTACCGCTGCGCACATCTCTGCCCGGGGACCGGGCAGATGGCCAGCGGCGAATCGTGGCCTCTATTTCCAGCAAGGAACTGACTCAGACTGGGCCTGCCCAGAAGACAGTGCCTTTCCGCACCCCGACGGTTGCTTCGGCGTTTCCCATCCGACAGGAGCTTGGCTTCCATGTGCCCGGCGGCAACGCCAAGGGCTTGGCCATTGAGATGGCGTACCAGTTACCCGCCGAGGCCGATCCGGCCAACCTGCGCGTTCTGTTCGCGGGTGGCGTTTCCACTC
>CAZUAH010000555.1:0-9139 GCA_964617665.1 uncultured Pirellulaceae bacterium | reverse complement strand
TTAGCCTCACAACCGCCTGCACCGCGCCAACGGAATTTTAGTGCGGTGGGAAAAACCGTTCTCGCCAGGCATACTCATGTCGGCGATCACGGCCTGGAATGGAGTGCCAACAGCGCTGGCATCGCGAAGAGCCTGCCATGCCTCCTCAGCATTGGCAGCCGCGAAAACGCTCAATCCCCAGTGGTGAAGCGATTGCTGTAGAATTCGGCGATTCGTATCGTTGTCGTCGACCACCAGTAGCCGCACGTCCTTGTTCTGGAAGGGTGGAGTTGACGGCCCGTGTAGTTGGTCGTCATCGGACCGAGAGAAGCGGGTGGTGAAGTAGAAATTGCTGCCTCGGCCAACTCGGCTCTCGACCCCGATCTGTCCGTCCATGGAGTCGACCAATCGCGACGATATGGCCAGCCCCAGGCCCGTGCCCCCAAACTGCCTTTCGGTGCTGGCATCGACTTGAGAGAAGGCTTCGAATATCAGCGACTGCTTCTCCTCGGGGATGCCGATGCCGGTGTCGGTGACAGCAAAACGTGCTACGACCTCTCCGTCTGATGATGACTGGCAGTGTACTCGCAACACCACTTCGCCCTGGTGCGTGAACTTGATGGCATTGCCGACCAGATTGACGATCACCTGACGTAGACGCGTTCGATCGCCCACGACGACGTTGGGCATGTCGG
Source organism: uncultured Pirellulaceae bacterium (assembly GCA_964617665.1). Classification (GTDB taxonomy): domain Bacteria; phylum Planctomycetota; class Planctomycetia; order Pirellulales; family Pirellulaceae; genus JADHUC01. The sequence continues at coordinate 8,465 of CAZUAH010000555.1, read as the reverse complement.
CGTCGATGCTCCAGGCCAGTTCCAATCCCTTGCTGTGCGCCCGATACGCGAGAGACTTCATGGTCTCACCCAGCTCTTCACGCAAATCAAACGCCGCACGCTCCAATTCGAGTTTGCCTGAATCGATCTTCGAGAAGTCCAGAATGACGTTGATGATCTCCAGCAGGGACTCGCCGGAATTGCGAGCGATTTCCAGGTATTCACGTTGGGTCGGATCAAGCCGTGTTTCCAGTACGAGGTCGGTCATGCCAAGGATTGCACCAAGCGGCGTGCGGAGTTCATGGCTCACGCTGGCCAATATCGAACTCTTGGCGCGGTCCGCCGCTTCTGCCGCCTCCTTAGACTGACGGAGGCGTCGCACGCAGAGTGACAGCCATACCAATGCGGCAATCGTAGGGATAAGGACAATCGCAATGTCGAGATGTGCAATCACAAAACGGCTCACAATTGACTAACCACGTCGATCACGCGGCAGTCCACATCGGTCTCAAAACCGGGTTCTCTCCTACAACGCCTACAGCCCAACCACGCAATTCCGAACGGCCGACGGAAATGCCCTGCGTGGGGGTTCGGCACTTGGCAGTTGCGATATCTACCTGCCCTGCGGCAGGCAAAAGCGCAGTACGCCAAGCAAGTATTGCTTGGGCAGGGTCGGTGTCAAAGCGATAGCCGCGGGATTTCGCGGACTTGACGACGGGATCTTCGGACCTCAAGATATTCGCGTCTGATGCGAGCCCTAATGAGAGCGTTTGAAGGCACGGACAAGCCTTCAGAGTCTGAGGATAAGTTCCATGACAACTCTGATCCGTCACCGTGTGAAGCTGCTGGCGATGGCCCTTTGCGGTAGCGTTCTGGTCGCTTCAGCAGAGGCAGACGACGGCAGCGGACGGCCGTGGGATCCCTCGTACAAGATCAAACCGCACGAGTCGGATCGGTTGACCGCTGCGGACGTCGTTGGGCCGGACGGCATCGTGTATCCGGATTGGCGATTTGCCGGCGTCCCCGGCGGCATTCCGGAAGTGCCTGAGTGCGCACGGATCGAGGAGTTCGGTGGTAAGGCCGATGACGACCGGGACGACAGTCGAGCCTTGGAGTTGGCGGCGCAAACGGTGGCTAAGCTAGGCGGCGGTGCGTTGGTGCTCGGCGCCGGCACTTACCACCTGGATCGACCGGTGATGATCATCGACGACAATGTGGTGATTCGCGGTCAAGGTGCCGAGGCTACGAAGCTCGTCTTTCGATACGGCGTCTCGGAGGGCGTCGCCATCTTCCAGCCAGAGGACGGTTCGACGATTGGTCCTGACTCGCTTGTCGAAGTGCATGCCGCACCGGACGGGCTACAACGGATAGCCCTCGAAGTCGACGGCAAAGTGGTATCCGAGCGAAAACGATCGGCACACTGGGGCGGCACGTATCTGCTGCGGGCGACTGGCAGCACGGTGTTGCGAGCCGCGCGTTCTGGCCGGCACAAACTGACTGGCATCGCTGAGTGGCAAGGCGGGCGGTGCCGGGAGGTGACAATCCACGTAGACGTCGACCCAAAACATCGCTCGGCAGACGGTCGGCAGCGGTACACCAACGAACCGAAAGGTAATGCCGCGATTCTCTTTGTTGGCGACCAACGAAGCGGCAAGAGTTGGCGATTGGCCGAAGACGGCCGACGGGGCGACCAGCAAATCGTGCTGCAGGAAGCGGCCGAGCTAGGACCGGGCGATGCGATCGCGCTGGAGGCACCGGCGACCGAGCGTTGGAATCGCCTGGTTCGCAACGCCTGTCAGTGGGGCAGCTATCGACGGTACGAATTCCGTGTCGAAAAGGTGGACGACCGAATCATCCGCTTGAACCAGCCGCTTCGTACTGATTTCCCTGTGGTCGACGGGAGCTTTGCGAAACAGGTATTCCCCATCCGTCGCTGCGGTGTAGAAGACTTGTGTTTGGGGCAGACACAAAAGCTCTGGACGACCGGCGTGCTGTTTGCCAACGCCTGGGAATGCTGGGCACGTGGGGTTAAGGTCATCAAAGCGGGCCGGCATCCCGTCTATTCGCGATGTGGAAAATGGTGCGAGATCCGTGATTGCCAATTCGACGGGGCTTGGTACGTCGGCGGTGGCGGGTCGGCATACGTCGGCTGGGAACGATCCTACGATTGTTTGATGGACAACGTAACCACGTGGCGCATGCGGCACGCGCCGTGCGTCCAGTGGTCTTCGTCGGGCAACGTGATTCGCAACAGTACTTTCCATGGCAGCGATGCCCAATGGCACGCGGGCTGGACCAACGAAAACCTCTACGAGAATTGCAGGGTCTATGCTGCAGGCAGTCACGGTACGTATGGCCACGGCGGATGGGCGTCGCCGCCGGAGGATAAGGCCCACGGACCCGAAGGTCCCAGGAACGTGATCTACAACTGCGACTTTCGTGCGCCGAAATCGGGACTGTGGATGGGCGGGATGAACGAGAACTGGTTGATATTGCACAATCGGTTTATCGTCGACAAAGGGCCGGGTATCTATGCACGGACGTGTTCCTTTGACCACATCATTCACGGCAACGTCTTCGTTCTGCGTCGAGCCGGTCAACCTGCAGTGATGCTGGCCACGGACGATTGCACGGGCGTTGAACTGACCAAGAATCGCGTCTTTGGCGAAGGTGCGACATTGGTTGCCGGCAAGGCAAAGCCGTTGGTCGAATCCGACAACGACGTTGTATCCGACATCCCGTCTGACAGTGAGATCCCGCGTCCGAAACCGAAGACACCTTCGATCTTCCTTTGGCAACGAGAGTTGAGGTAACACCATGAACTCTGCACGTCTATCCTCTCTGGTGTGGTTGTGCGCCGGATTGAGTTTTGTCGGCTACTACGACCGCTCACGTTGCGTGGCTGCGGAGGGCGAATCGTGGCCTGGTCGTCGCGCTACCTGGAACGGTTTCGACCAGTTTCATTTCACGGTTGCCGAGCGCAAATGCTACGTCGTGGTGCCAAAGCGAGCAGCCCCGGGCAATCCGTGGGTATGGCGAGCGAGATTTCCGCACTATCACGCCGAAATGGACGTAGCGCTTGTAGGCAGAGGCTACCACCTTGCCTATGTGGACGTGGCCGGTCTGTTTGGTAGTCCGCAGGCCGTCGGCCTCGGAGACCAGTTCTACGAATACCTCACCACGCGGCACGGTCTCGCGACCAAGCCCGCGATTGAAGGAGTCAGCCGCGGCGGGCTGTTCGTGTACAACTGGGCGGCGAACAACCCCGACAGAGTCGGCTGTATCTACGCGGACACCCCGGTGTGCGATTTCAAGAGCTGGCCGGGTGGCAAAGGCAAGGGCCTTGGATCAGCCGGTGCTTGGTCGACTTGTCTAAAAGCGTACGGCCTGACGGACGACGAGGCGCTCGGGTACGAGAAGAACCCTGTCGACAACCTGTCGACAATCGCTTCCGCGAAGATTCCGATTCTGCACGTCGTCTCCGAGAATGATCGAGTCGTTCCGCCAGTAGAGAACACATACTTGCTGAAGAAGCGGCTTGAGAAACTGGGTGGAACAGTCGAAATTATCTCAGTTGAAGAGGGCACAGAGAAGTCGAACGGTCACCATTTCGAGCACCCCGAACCTCAGAAGGTGGTCGACTTCATCTTGAAGCACACAACCGCGCAATAGTCGAACCGCTGCCGCAGCGGTTCCGCAAGCCTACTGCGACGTGCGAGCCTTGATTCGCCTGACCGCCAATCCGTTGCAGTCGTTGCAGGATTTGGGGGCGACGTCTTGGAAGTCGTGATGGTGGGAATTCTGGAAGTCGACCATTACCCAGTCGCCGGTGCGATCGCACAACACAAAATGAATGTGGCTGGCCTGCCGACTCCCATCGGAAGAAGGTCTGAGGCCGTAGTCGGCCAGCAGGGCATAGTCAGCATCGGGCGGGTTGCGTCGGAGGCATTCGCGAAACGCGCGGGCAGTGTCCCAGAGAACCTTCTGCTCATTTGGAGCGCCTTGGATTTCCAGCTTCGGTTCGGTTTCGCATGATTTGGCCTTACAGATACCTTGATCGCGGAGCATCCGGGCCAGCGTTTCTGCCGCCGCTCTGTCCGATCTGGGCCGAAGATGGACGGGATACACAGCGACAGTGCTTGTCGCGAATTTAGCCTTCGTTTCCTCCATTCGCGCGCGCATCGCTTTCAATTCTTTGTCAGCCGGAATTCCCGAGCGCTGCTTCATGCGTTCGGCCATCTTGCCCGTGGGGGCGTCCTTTCGCAATGGATCGTCCAGGTCCCAGAAGCCACCGAGGCGATTCGCTACAAACACACTAGCGGTCATGGGATTCGTGGGTTGGATTTTGCTGCGCGAAAACGACTCCCTATCGGCTACTTCGGCCAAGCTAACCTTGCCGTGCTTGTCGACCACGATCGTGTGAATTTCTGCGATCCCCGATTTGCCCGTACCCACGATCTGGACAAGGAGAGCGTATTTGGTCTTGAGCGGCTGTCCTTTGATGAATTGACCGAAGGCGGCGGCACTCTTTGACACGTCGTCGGTTTCAGGTAGAGAAAAGACACTCTCGGCGATTTCCGTCTTTTCCATGCCTGCTCGCTCCAGTAGCACGCTGACGACTTCGGCGATACGCACAGGCATCGAGTCGACAGTCCTTTCCGCCGATCTGATCGCTACTGGGTACACCGTGACCGACTTCTTTCGTGTGGGGCCTCCGGCCTCCTCCGCCACGGTAGGATAAGAACCGAACAGCATCGCCAGATACAATCCAACGGACGGCAGCACGTGTCTCATCAAACGGATCCTCCCTTAAGAGCCAAGCACAGTATCAAACTGCAACGATGCCAGTCAACAGCGTCTTGCGACAACGCGTGAAGCGGTCTTGGGAGGGCTAGATTGGCAGTGAGTTCGCCTGCGAAGCACTTTCCGTCCGGACGTCGAGTAGGGGCAGCAATTCGCACTGACCTGTCTTCGCTTCGTCTGGATTTAGAAGGGCGATACGCCGAATGCGCGTTAGGGTGTTGAAGAATAGGTCCAGCAGGGACGGATCGAATTGAGTTCCTCGTCCATTCTCCATCATGTCTAGGGCCTTCGTTTCCGCAAAAGCCCGACGATAGACACGATCGTGCGTCAGGGCATCATAGACGTCCACGATTGCCGTAATCCGCGCAGATTCGGGAATCTCGGAATCAGCTATGCCGTTGGGATATCCGGTACCGTCCCATCGCTCGTGGTGGTTCAAGGCGATGTCGTGGGCAATTTGGAGCACAGGTGATTCGGCGTCCGCCAACATTCGTGCGCCGATCACCGTGTGCGTCTTCATGACCTCGTATTCGCCTCGAGTCAACTGTCCGGGCTTCCGCAGGATCGCATCCTGGATACCGATCTTGCCTACATCGTGCATGCAAGCAGCCATGCGCAAGTGCTCGATCTGTTCAGTCGACCATCCCAACGCTTCACCGAGGACGGCGCTGAACAGCCCCACTCGCTTGATGTGCGCTCCCGTTTCGTCGTCCCGATATGCCGAGGCTTTCAAGAGGCGGTGTATTGTCTCTTCGTGCCCGCGACGAATCTGCAGTGTCTGCTCATGTACCTTCTCTTCCAGATTCCGCGTATGCTCTCGGCGCTCGATCACCAACTGCCTGTGCTCCAGGGCCTTGTCCACCTGAAAAATGAGTTCCTCTCGGTTGACTGGCTTGATCAGATACGCCGACGCACCGCGAGTCAAAAACTCAATTGCCGGTTCCGTTTCGGCCCGAGCCGTCAACATCAGCACTTCCGTCTCTGGGAAGCTCTCGTTGATACGAACCAGGAGTTCTTTGCTGGGCATTCCGGGCATGTTGATGTCGAGCGTCACCAAATGGACTTCGTTGTCCAGCAAATACTGCCAAGCGGTCTCCGCGTTCTCGGCCTCTGTGCACACGTATCCATCGCTTGCCAACCAGCGCGTCACCATGTAGCGAAGCACTGGTTCGTCGTCGACTACCAGAATTGGTGCACCGGTCGATTGGAGTGCCTTGTGCGTTACGGAATCCACCATAGTCTCCTCGCCGCCGCCTGCAGGCTCACGCTGCGGGCCATGTCTCGCTCTTCAGTACTCGAGCCACGTTTTGCCACCCGAAGAAAAGGTGGCTTACGAAAAGCAGGCAATGCGCGAGAATATTTCGCCCCTCTGCGGTGGAGACTAGCAGGAATGGCAGACATTTTCAGAACGCCCGACTGAACGTTCAGGTGACGATATCGCAGAGCAGAAACGCTTGAGACCGCAGCTTGAGTTGGAACCTTGGATTCAACACCGGCAGAGACGGCCCAGCGCGCATTATGGCAGAGGGCCTCGGTGAATGTGCTCGGGCAGAGTAGATGACCAAAGAAAGACCGAATCGACCAGCGTTTCGGGACCGCATCGATTATTCCAATTCTAGCGAATAGTCAAGGAATCGCCGTATCAGTTCGGCATCGGACTGGACGCGCAGTTTTTGCAGAACGCGTGAACGATGTCTGAGGACCGTTTTTGTGCTGATGCCCAAATCGGCCGCGATTCTCTTCGACGGTTTTCCCTCTAACATGCCTTGCATGACTTCGCGTTCACGTGGTGTTAGTCGCTTGATACGCGATCGCAACTCCCGCCGCTGACGCTCCGTGCTGCGCCTTTGCAGGTCTATGTCGATCGCCTCGTGAACGCGCCTCACAAAGCCCTGATCAGCAATCGGTTTTTCGAGAAAATCGACCGCTCCCCGTTTCATCGCTTGGACGCTTGTTGGCACATCGCCGTAGCCTGTCACAAAAATGATCGGCAAACACTCGCCGTCCGCGGCAAGCTTCTCCTGCAACTGCAGTCCAGTCATTCCCTGCATGCGCACGTCCAACACCAAGCAACCGGGGCGCTCGTGATCGTATTCATCCAGAAACTCGGTCGCGGTCCGGTGTGTCTCCACCTCCAGCCCATCGGACTCCAGAAGCCATCGCATCGAACGCCGGGCTCCGGGATCGTCATCAACTACAAAGACGGTGGCTTCAGCTTCCACTGTTTACTCCTTGTCGCCGATCGGTAGGGTGAATCTGAACGTAACGCCGTGCTCTGCGTTCGGTGTCGCCCAAATCCTGCCGCCGTGCGAGTGGACAATCGATCGGGTGGTGGAAAGCCCTACGCCCAGTCCCTCGTCTTTTGTTGTGAAAAAAGGCTCGAATACACGGTCGCTCGTGTCGGCGGCAAACCCTTTGCCGGTGTCACTAACGGCGATTTCTATTTCCGTACCACCTTGCAGCTGGGTTGCCACAGTCAATTTCCGTCGGCCCGAGTGCCCCTCGCACATCGCGTCCAAAGCGTTACGCACCAGATTCAGGAGGCACTGCTGAATCTGAACTGCGTCGACAAAAACGAACGGCTGATTGTCCTGTAACTCAAGTTGGAGCTCAATCCCGCAATGGCGTATCTTGCCCGCTACCAGTCGTAAAGAATCTTGAACAAGTTCGTTCGCATGGACGGTTGAGCGGCGTGGTTCGCGTCTGCGCACGAAGTGACGAAAATGATGGATCGTATCGGACGCGCGTTTGGTCTCGGCGGCGATTCCTTCAAGCATTGCCAGCAGCGCCTTCAACTCCCTCATCAACGAAGTCGATTCGTCGGCACTTTGCCCCTCCATACTGCCCTGGATCCGCCGGAGACCACCCTCCACGTAGTTGGCGATAGCTGATAGGGGCTCGCTCAGTTCGTGCACAAGTCCAGTGGTCAATTCTCCCAGGCTAGACAAGCGCGCCACGTGTGCTAATTCCATCTCTTTCTGACGAAGTTGTTCCGCATTTCGCCTGCGCTCGGTCACGTCCACGCTGATGCCATTGATATGGGTGGGAACCCCATCCAAATTGGCGACCACCGCCTTGCGGTCCTCGATCCAGCGGATATCGCCTGACTTGGTGACAAGCCGATAGTTCTGCTCGAATTTGGCGATGCCTTCCTTGAGGTACTGCGTGGTCTCGGCTTCGAGCCTAGCGACATCATCTGCGTGAATGATATTGGGCCAGGAGAATCGTCCCGACATCAACTCATCCGCCGTGTAGCCAAACTGATCAATATTGTCTGAGACGCATTCAACAGGCCACCCGTCGGCGATACGCCAGCGAAAGACGACTGCTGGGCCACAGTTGATGATCGATTCCAATTCACCCAGGTGCTGCAGGGCGATCTGGTACCTCGCTTCTGAATCCAACACGCCATCATCCGGGGGGCGGAAACGTCGGGCAGCGGTATCCCGTCGGAGTCTCTTGCCAAAACGAAGCGGTTTGCTCTCAGACACTGGCGACGTTACCTCGATGAGTCCGGTTCAAGTATGCCCAAAAATGGTTGTCATTGATCCGTGGGTACTGGTACCGCAGCGAATCCCCTAGTCAAGTAATCGAAATCCGGACGGAAATCTGGACATAGGTTTTTTTACTAAATCAGGATTCTTGAAGAAGGGACTCCAGTAGCCTGTTTGGTTGTGTCTGTG
>CAZUAH010000554.1:0-9143 GCA_964617665.1 uncultured Pirellulaceae bacterium | reverse complement strand
GTCATGTCGTCCACAGCGGCCTCGTGCGGCAGCGGGAAGACATAAACCGCCTCGATCCGCTCGTCAGTGGGATTGTAGAACGTCTGCGTGACCTTCACCCGAGCGATGAACCCGGACACGTCGGCTTTCACGTCCGTGTGCCTCAACGGACACTCGACCACGGTTCCGTCATCCTCGACCACTCGCAGCGCCCCCTGCGTTACGTCCGCTTCGAGTGCCTTTGTTTTCTCCTCAGTACTAAGCTTCTTGTCTCCCCCCGCCTTGCCATCTTCGTCCGCCGCCGCGAACAGCATGGCCGCTGGCAACATCAGCGCAACCCCAAGAAAGCAAAGTAGATGCGATCGCAATACTCGTGTGGCAGACATGATTTGGCTCCTCAAAGACATGGGGTGGCCTTCGCCAGCCGTAACCAACCGCTCGGCTGAGCCAGCGCACCGCTCGCTAAACTTGCCCCGTATTGATCGTCGAGATTCCATGCGGCTGATGCTGTACGTCGCAGAAGGGGCGATCGTACGGCGTCAGAATCACACAGTGCTCGTTAGGATAGACGAATCGGGGCCAATAATGGTTTTGTCCCAGAATCAGAAGATGCTCGGCCCAACGGCATTCTACACAGTCAGTTGAGCTTCAGGCAAACTTAGGTTCAAAGTCGAAGGGCGAAGGCAAGCTCGTACGATCAGCGAATCTACGGCGAGCGGCAGATGAGAATTTACCCAAATACAAGCACGAAGCGCCAGCGAGTGAGTCCCGAAACACACTTGCTTGCGCTGCGTGCTGGTATGAATTCACCCGCCGTTCGGTTAACGCGCTCCGTGCACCCGAAGACCCCGGCTGACGGCGGCACGCGCTGCCTTGGCCGTGATCTTGGTGCGGGGGGCGTAGACTTCTCGCAGACTTGGGTGGTCCACCAGCGCCGCAACGCCGTCGTCGTCGATTTGACACCGTTCAATGCTGAGCTGCTTCAGCGACTTCAGGGCGGCCAACTCCGTCAGGCCGTCGTTGGTGACGTGCGTCTCCGACAGGTCGAGGCGTTCTAGTCTTTTGAGCGGTGCCAGGTGCTTTAGGCCCTCGTTCGTGACATCCTGGCCGCGCAGCTCCATCTCTTTGAGGTTTGTCAGGCGGCCAACCGTCCGCAGTGCATCGTCCGTGATCCACGGGCCAGCATGTTGCCGGCGACGGCCCAGTTTCAATCGCTGCAACTCACGCATCCCGCCGAGGTGCGCAATGCCTCGATCCGACACCAGCGTATCGTTCAACTCGAGAATCAGAAGGTGGGATAGACGGCCGACATGACGCAGAGCATCGTCGGTGATGTTGGATCGGTTGAGCGTCAGTACGGTTAGGCTGTCGAGATGTCTTACGTGTTCCCATTGTGCGGACGAGCCGAGATTCGCTCCCGGCAACTTCAGGTGGATGAGCCCATCGAGACTCTCCAATCCAGATAGGTCCCAATGCCGGTCTACGCCATACATTTCAAGCTTGTCGAACGGTCCCAACGACGGAAGCCCGCTCAAGTCCTCTTCCCACCAGGATCTCACGAACGTTCCGGCGGGAGTGACACGGACATCGCGGCGTAACTGGACGCCAATCATCACGCCAGGCAACGCGTCCTGCAACTGTTCCTGGTAGTTCCGGGGGATGTAGGGAAGAAACAGTATGAGCGATCTAAGCCGCTTGAATCGCGCGAGTTGAGGCAGCAGCGATTCGTCGTGTCGCTTCAGTTGAAGTATCAGGTGCGAGAGTTGATCCAGCGAGAGGAGTTTGCTCAATTCGGTCGGAGCAAATTCACAATCTAGCAGGCCTAGCGTTTCGAGCTTTCGGCAGGCCGCGACTTCGTCCAACGATAACGGCATGGACGCAGAGGACGAAATGGCCAGTTTGCGAAGCTCGGGCCAACGAGTCAGCCGATACAGGTCTTCTGATCTGGCCGCCACGGACAAAGGAACGAAGACACTGGCGACCTGCCCCTTCGTGTCGATGCGGTAACAAGACTTGAATGAAGGAGTCGAGATTCTCAATTCGGCTCCATTGTCCAGCCTTACGACCAATCGCAGGTCGCATATTCCACCGGACGTACCCCTTTGGTTCCTTTTGGGCTCGGTCGGACGCGAACTGAACCAGGGGCTCTCAAGCGTGATAACGTGCCCATTCCAACCCTTGCGTAGCTCGGGAAGATCTTCTTCCTCTATCAGTTCGGTCGTCAGGTGCAATTCCCTGAGTCGCGGTAGCTTGCGGAGCGAATCGAGCCCGGCGGTCGAGATGCGGCCCGTCACGTGGAGCTTTGTGAGATTGCGCAGAGGCTCGATGTGAACGAGGCTGGCGTCCGTCAAATCGGCACCTGACACGGACAGTTCGCTCAACCCGGGAGTGCCCGCCAGAAGTTTCAGATGCGCGTCGGTGCAATCGGTGGCGGTTACCATGGGAACGCATGAGTCGATGTGGGGGAAGAGCGTTAGGTGCTCGAGTTCGTCACCTCGAAGGTCATTGAACATCTCTGCGTGAATCCTCTGAATCGGACAACCAGCCAGATGACGCAGACCTCCGAGGGTGATCCAGCGGGCCTCGCCGGCGTTCACAACGCGAAGATTGGACAGCCCTCCCAGATGTGCCAGACCTTCGTTACTGACCCGCGGCGGAAGGTGCAGTTCGCGCAGTTCCGTCAACCCCGTCAGCCGCGCGAGTCCTTCGTCCGTAACGGCCGTGGCGTGCAGGTCGAGAGCGGTCAGCCCCTTCATCTTTGCCAGATGCCGCAGGCCATCGTCGGTAATTCGCGTCCGCCACAGCGATAACCGTTGGACGTGTTCAAGCCCCGCAATGTGACGCAGTCCCTCGTCGGTGATTGGGTTGCCCGCCAGATACAAGTTGGTGACGTGCGGCATGTCTCGCAAGGGGGACAGCAAGCGATCGCCAACGCCGCAGTTCTCTATACTGACCCAGGTCACCCGATGATAGATCTTCCGGCCGACGATCGGCGCCAACCATGCAGGCTGTGCCGGAGAAAACTGAAACGCCCCGTTTACTTTCTTTATGCGTTGGACAGCGGCATCCTGTCGCTGGTAGGGGACAATGAATGCCTGCCGAAATCCGAGCCCCGCAGCACACAGCGTGACCAATATCAGCAACGTGGCCAGCCGAATCTGAACGAGTCGTTTCCAGCGAAAACGCTTCTTCGTGTGTTGTCGCCGTGGCATGTCGTCGTCCTCTGCCGATTGAACTGGCGAGCCTAACGCGCTCCGTTCACCCGAAAGCTCCCGCTGGTCGCTGCACGAGCCGCCTTGGCTGTGATCTGGGTGCGATGGGCGTTGACCGTTCGCAGTCTCGGATGTTCCACCAGGACCGCCAAACCGTCGTCGTCGATTCGGCACTCGACAAGATCAAGATACCGCAACGACTTGAGCGCAGCCAACTCAGCCAAGCCGTCGTTGGTGACCTGCGTCCGGGACAGGTAGAGGACTTCGAGTCGCTTGAGCGGTGCAAGATGTTTCAATCCCTCGCCCGTGATATCCAGGCCGGTCAAGTCCAAGCGCGTCAGGTCTGTCAGTCCGCCGATCGTTCGAAGTGCGTCATCGGTGATCCAGGGACCATAATCCCGCTGGCGACGGGCTAGTTTCAGTTCCTGCAACTCGCTCAGGCCGCCTAGGTACGCGATGCCTCGATCCGACACCAGCGTGTCATTCAATCCAAGTTCCCAGAGATTGGAGAGACGGCCGACGTGGCGCAAAGCGTCGTCGGTGATGTTGGATCGTTCCAGCCTTAGTACTGTCAGCTCGCGGAGACGGCCTACATGCTCCCACTGGTCGGGCGACGTGACGTTGGCGTTGTCCAAATCCAGATGGACGATCGCGTCGAAGTTCTGCAGCCCCGACAAGTTCCGAAGCCGGCCAATACCGCCTATTCTCAGCCCTTTGATCGGTCCCAGGGACGCCAACTTGCCCAGTTCCGAATACGACAGGGATCTCACGCGCAGTCCGCTCGGATCGACGCGGATACCGCCGCGGAGCTCGACCTTGACTGACGCGCCGGGTAACGTGGCCTGGAGTTTCTCAGCGTAGTTTGGGGGAATCCAGGGAAGTATCAGCCTGACCTTTTCAAGCTGTTCCAGTTGCCCGAGCTGAGGCAGCAGCGATTCGTCGTGTTGCTTCAATCGAAGCGTCAAATCGGAGAGTTTGTCCAGCGCACGTAGCTTGCTCAACTCGGTCGGATCAAACTGACCGCCCAACAGGGCAAGTGATTCGAGTTTTGGGCAGGACGCGACCGCATCCAGTGACAACGGCTCGGAGGAAGCGGAATAAAGGTCGAGTTTGCGAAGCTCCGGCCAACGTGTCAGCCGATGCAGGTCCTCGGACCGGGCCGCCACGGAAAGAAGAAGTCGGGCGCTAACGACCTGCCCAGTCTCGTCGACAGGGTCTTGAGAGATGTAAGAAAACGGCCTGATGCACAATTGGCCCCCATTGTCTAACGTCAGGGGCGGTGGCAAGTCGGGTCTACTACGGGGCCAATGCCTCCCCCTGCGCGTAAACCCGGCAGTCGGCTCAGGACTGAGCCAGGGACTCACCAGCATGATTTCGTGCCCGTTCCACCCCCTGCGCAGCGCGGGAAGATCCTCTTCCCCAATCAACTCGGTTGTCAGACTCAGACGCTTGAGTCTCGGCAGCTTGCGTAGCGAATCGAGCCCGGCGGTCGAGATTCGGCCCGTCACGTAGAGCTTTGTGAGATTGCGCAAAGACTCGATGTGAACGAGGCTGGCATCCGTCAAATCGGCGCCCGACATGGACAGTTCGCTCAACCAGGGTATGCCCGTCAAGTGTTTCAGATGCGCATCGCTGCAATCGGTGGCGGTTACCATGGGATTGCATGAGTCGACATGGCGCAGGGACGATAGAAACTTGAGTTCGTCACCTCGAAGCGTGCCAAGAAAGTCTGCCTGGATACTCTGAATCGGGCAGCCAGCCAGATGACGCAGACCCCTGGGAGTGATCCAGCGGGCCTCGCTGGCGTTCAGGACGCGAAGCTTTGACAGCCCACGCAGATGGGCTAGGCCTTCGTCACTGATCCGCGGCGACAGGTGAAGCTCGCGCAATTCCGTCAAACCCGTCAGCCGTGCGAGTCCTTCGTCCGTGACGGCCGTGGCGTGCAAATCGAGAGCCGTGAGCCCCTTCATCTTTTCCAGATGCCGCAGGCCATCGTCGGTAACCCGTGTCCGCCACAGCGATAACCGCTGGACATGCTCCAGCTCCGCAACGTGACGCAGACCCTCGTCGGTGATCGGATTGCCCGCCAGATACAGGCGTTCAACGTGCGGCATGTCTCGCAAGGCGGACATCACGCGATCGTCAACACCACGGGTTTCGATATGCACCCAGGTCACCCGATGATAGATCTTCCGGCCAACGATCGGTGCCAGCCACGCAGGTGTCGCCGGAGCAAACGCGAGCGAGCCGTTCACTTTCTTTATGCGCTCAACGGCGGCATCTTGTCGCTGGTAAGGCACGACAAACGCCTGCCGAAAGCCGAGCCCCGCAGCGCACAACGTGACCAGTATCAGCAACGTGGCCAGCCGAATTTGAACGAGTCGTTTCCAGCGAAAACGCTTCTTCGTGTGTTGTCGCCGTGGCATGCCGTGTTCCTTTGTCGCTTCACCCAGCAGAGGAACGACCCAACACAATAGGCTCTGGTCGTGTGCTCGCTCGACCCATATTCTGGGCGACTGCTATCACGGGCCACCGAAGTCCTTCAACGACAGTTCCGTCTTCTTTCCCGGCGTCAGTTCGATTTCCTTCTTCATGTTGTCGTAGACCAATGGAATCTTGCCGCTGACGGAATTCGGCCCGGCGTGGATGGTGACCGAGGACAGTTTTCCTTCTTTCCATTGGATGTCGACCGTGTAATCGCCCCTGGCCCGCAAGCCGCGGGCATGGCCGTCGGGCCATTGCTCTGGTAGCGCGGGCAGCAACTTGATCTCATCGTTGTGGCTGTGAAGTAGCATCTCTGCCACGGCTGCGGTGGCGCCGAAGTTACCGTCGATCTGGAAAGGCGGATGGTTGTCGAACAGATTGTCAAGTGTGGATCTTCGCAAGATGGCGATCAGGTTCTCGTGGGCCCGTGCCCCATCCGACAGCCGAGCGAACATGCCGATCGTCCAGGCGCGGCTCCACCCGGTTCCCGCGCCGCCTCGCTTGAGTCGACCTTCAATGGACTTCATCACCGCGTCGCGCATTTGGGGGTCGCGATCCAGGTTGATTTGATTGCCCGGATAGGCACCGATCACGTGTGAAATATGCCGATGCCCGGGTTCGCGTTCGGCAAACGGCAGTCGCCATTCCATTAGCCGGCCATCTTCGGCAATTCGCGGACGATATACCTTGGGAATGGCCGCCTTGATCTTCTTGACAAATGGATCGTCCTGTTTGCCGAGCACGTCCGCCGCTTCCAAGTAGTCGTTGAACACCTGCAGGACCATGAACTGGTCGAATGTATTGCCAGCGGATAGGGCCGCACGCACATCCTTGCCGGTCTTGTCTTTGTACAAGAATGAATTCTCCGGCGAACAGGACGGGCGGGATATGAGTTGGCCATTTTCAGGGCCGGGGATCAGCCAGGAGTCTACAAACTCGGCGGACGCCGTGAGGATGTCCCAGTTCTCTTCAAGAAACTCCTTGTCCCGGTTGAACCGGTAATGCTCGAGAACATGAAAGGTCATCCACTGTCCGCCAAAGAAGGAACCGCCCCAAAAAGCGGTGCGGCTCATGATCTGGGCGTGGCCCCAAATGTCGGTTGCATGGCCCATGCACCAGCCTTCCATTCCCAGCCTGCGGGCCATCTCTTTGCCGTTCGGCTGGAAATAGCGAATCAGATCAAACAAAGGGCGGTGCGTCCCGGGCAAGTTCGTCGTCTCCGCGGGCCAGTAGTTCATCTGAATGTTGATGTTCAGGTGATAGTCGGCACCCCACGGCGCATTCAAGTGCGGGTTCCACACACCCTGTAGGTTGGCAGGGAAACAGCCGGGTCTGGAAGAAGCGATCAGCAAATATCGCCCGAACTGGAAATACGTTTCGATCAGGTCGGGATCATCCGTCTTGCCTTCCTTGATTCTCTTTAAGCGATATTTGGTCGGAAGGACGGAGATGGTTTCCGATGATTGGCCGAAGTCGACTTCCAGCCGATTGAAGTATTTTTCATGATCACGGACCGCCCCATTCTCAACATCCACCTGCGACGTGCCGTCGAGACGGTCCAGATCTCGAAGCGCTTTGGCCTGCCACCCGTCCGGCAGCTTCGCTTGGCTGTTCGTCCGATCGAAGTCTGTTGCCGCCGACAGATAGATCGTAATCTCCTTGCTGCCCTTTACTTCCAGGCTGTTGTCAACCGGCACCGTCTTGTCAGCCGGAAGCGCGCGGACTCGCCCAACGTACCGTGTGGAATTTTCGCCTGATGCAGCGCCCATCTTGATGATGTCGCCGTCTTCGATCGTGCCGTTATCCAACGATACCTTGACACTGATCTCGCGGTTGGCCGAGATCATGACTGCGATAACGTCATCCGGACCGCTGGCGACAACCTCCTGCGTGATTTCCGTCCCATCGCGAAGCGAGTACACGTTCTTCGCGATACCGGTCTTGAGATCCAGTTCTCTGTGAACGTGCTTCAGCGGAGCCGCGTCCAGGTATGCCAAGTGCAGCCAGCCGAGAAGTTGATAGCCACAAGGATTCTGCGCGTTCTCAAGGTGCTTTTCAAAGTAGCGATCGGCCCCGCTGTAATCGCCGGTGGCTTCCAGTTCGCGAACTTTTTCAAGGTGCGTGAAGCTGTCCTCGGGCATACCGAATGTGTCGCGTCTGTTCCATATCGTCTCCTCGTTGATCAAAATCTTCTCCTCCGGGAACATTCCAAATGGCATGGCGCCAAGCCGCCCGTTGCCAACCGGATACGCCGTGTCCCATTTGCCGGCGGGTTGATTGTCCCAAATGACCAAGTCTCCAGCCTGCACCTGAAGGCAGAGTAGGACACCGAATAGGATGACTCCGGCGATACCCGTTCGGCAAACCAATAATCCTGAAATACGTGCCGGAATAATGAAGCAATACGTGGCGGTCTTCATCACTTTTGATCTCCTATGACCGATATCTAGAACCTCTTTCAGCGCGCGGCTACCGCGAGATCTATGGCAAAGAAGTATATCTCGTATAATCTGCAGAGATTGTCAACGGCCGCAGTTGGTCTTGTGGAGAATCGAAATGTGCAACCCCCGAATTCATGCATTGGGCGAGCGGCAGATAGAAATCTACCGTAGTGGAATTCGCCAGAATTCCATCTGCCCAAGGGGATTCTGGCGAATCCCACTACTACGGCAGGTAAGAACTCATCTGCCGCTCGCATTAATCGCCACCCTTGCGTGTCTCTGCTCGGCCGGTCGATCGGCGGCCGTCGAGGATACTTGGCAATACATGACGACCGATCCGGGCGAAGGCTGGCAGCAGCCGGATGCTCCGCAGTGCGAGTCGTGGAAGACCGGGAAGGCGGGATTCGGCAGAAGAGGAACGCCTGGCGGTCGGATATTCACCGAGTGGCACACGCCTGACATCTGGATGCGGGGCGAGTACGTCTTAGAGAAGAAACAGGATGTCAACCAATTGTCATTGGATGTCTGCCATGATGAAGACTTCGAGGTTTACATCAATGGCGTGTTGGCGGCCCAAGCCAAAGGTTATATCACGAATTACAGGCTTTACCCGATTGCCCCCGACGCCCGCAAAGCGTTGAAGGTGGGAAGAAATGTAGTTGCCGTCCACTGCCATCAAACCGCGGGCGGCCAGTACATCGATGTGGGATTCACCGACAAGAAGGAACCCTTCCGCTCGCCCCACGACAAACCGCCGCCATCGATCGTGGAGGTCCCGCAGGCGATCATCGAGGCCACGTACGCCAAGAAGGACACCTGGCAGGATACCATGCTGGCTGTGCGCGCGGCCGTTCACGCGGCGGGCATCGAAGTCGACATGCCGCTCGGATCGGCGCTGGCCGCCGAATTCTGGCGCGACTTCCCCCAGCAGACCGATTGGCTGATGCAGGACAGCGCCGGCAAGATGACGGACTGGGTCGCTGGGTATCTCGATGGCAAAGGAGATTTGACCAACTTCCTCAAGCCC
>CAZUAH010000553.1:1816-9152 GCA_964617665.1 uncultured Pirellulaceae bacterium | reverse complement strand
TGGAAGAACTCGATGACCTGGACGAACGCTTCGAGGCGTTATCCGGCCAGTACCAGGATTTGACACAGGCGAAGGAATCGCTCGAACGTATCATCAACAAGATCAACGCAGACAGTCGGCGCCTGTTCATCGAGACTTTGGAGGCGATACGCGGCAACTTTCAGATGCTGTACCGTAAAGCTTTCGGCGGTGGGCACGCGGACATTATGCTGGAAGAAGGCAAAGATGTGTTGGAATGCGGCGTCGACATCGTCGCTACGCCGCCGGGCAAGCCCTCGTTCAGCAATTCGTTGCTCAGTGGTGGCGAGAAGGCACTGACCGCCGTTTCCCTGCTGCTAGCCATCTTTCAGTTCCGGCCCAGTCCGTTCTGCATCTTGGACGAGGTGGACGCGCCGTTCGACGAAGCCAATATCGACCGTTTCGTCGGCGTGTTGAAAGACTTCCTGGGTTGGTCCAAGTTCGTGATCGTAACCCACTCGAAGAAGACGATGAGCGCAGCCGACACCATCTACGGCGTGACGATGCAGGAGTCGGGTGTGTCGAAACGCGTCTCCGTTCGATTCGAGGACGTGAGCGAAGACGGTCACATCAGCGAAGAAGCCATGAAACGCGAACAATCGACGGAATCGGACGACGAACGAGCAGCGTAGATGGCGAGGCCTGGCGATGTTTGGAATTGGCTGGATTGAACTGATCATTGTCGCTGTCATCCTTCTCGTCCTTCTAGCGATCCCAATCACGATTGTGATCGTGCTCATCACAACGACGAAGAGAAGGAAGTAGCGGCGGAGCGGTTTCGGAGATCGGTGGCGTTCACGCGTTTCTGGTCTTCGCCGTAGCAACGGCGGCGATTTGAACCGTGCTGCGTGAGCCCGTGTCATTGGACGTGCATTTTGTCGAGAACCCGCTGGATACCAAATGAAAGTTGACTGAACATCGTCCTGACGCCGGTGGCCAGATTCAGAAGTGATTGCGAGCGCGAGCGATGAGTTCCGACGCGGAAGCCGAAGAACCGAAACACGGGAGATTCCAATTCAGCTTGAGAAAGCTGATGCTTTGGATGGCGGTATGCGCGGCGTATACCAGTATTGTCATTTCGGCCGAGCCCAGCAATTTGGAGTGGCTTGCGATGAGTTGCTGGCCGGCCGTGGTGTTAGGTCTTCGGGTTGTGCTTAGCCCGTGGGTGGCCTGCCACTGCTCTGCCATGGGTGCGGGGCTTCTGCTTGTTTTGGGGCTCTTCTTCCCCACGCCTCCTACCAGTGCCTTCGAGATTGAGTACACGTTCGCGACGGGGTGTGGGATCGGCTACTTGGTGTTCGTCCTGATAGAGGTCGTGCGCTTGTTGGTCAACAGGGCCGACACACTCATGCGACGAAAGACCGATAACTGAAGCGGTCAGCGACTCGTCTTGCCAAGCCGCAGCCCCGCGTGATTGCAGATCAGTAACTCTGCGGCCGATTGTGAGGGCCGCGTGTTGCAGTGTCCGCCCGCTGGATGCCGTGGTGGATCTACGTGGTCAAGATGATGACCCATGCAAGGAGCAAGATGGCCGCGATCGTGAGCAGGCCGAAGAGACGGGCGTGTCGGACAACGTATTTGTCAATGTTTACTTCTCGATCAAGCCATGCCAGGCACCGCTTCGTGTCGAATTTGCGACCGGCAAAAGTGGCCATCGTCTCGAACGTTCGCGGAGACAAAATCGCCACGATAGCGCAGAAACCAGCCCCAAACACGGCGGCTGCCGCCATTGGGATGACAATCATCATGCCTAGTCCATCCATTTCCTACCCTCCAGGATATAATCTATTGACTCCCCATTTGAAGCATATGTCACGCTCTGTCGGGGTCAAGCAAGAACCTCGGGCCGTTCCGCGTGGGCCAGCGGCACAAGTTGGACACCAGAGAGGAGAAGGAGGGAATCCGCGAAGCAGTTCAAGCGTACGAAACGGGAAATATTAGGAAGAATAGCAGTGCGCTGAGACAGCCGTCTGCCACGTCAGGGACCGTTTCATGTCATCGATTCAGTGATTTCTAACGTGCCGTTCTACCAACTGCGTGGTGTGGGTTGTGCCGGTTATTCGCTTGGCCTCGCAGCCTGCGGGTGGTAGGTTGTCATTATCCAGTCGGCGATGGGAAATGATCGAGGGGCCTCACACCAGTCTTCGCACGTCAGGCAAACCAGGGACATGGAGTGAATAGTGGGACCGGAACCGTCTAGCGGCGAAAAGAGCAAGAGTGGCAAGACCGTTGTGGTTGTCTTCCTGACCGTCTTTACCGGTCTGGCCCTGGTCTCGTGTGGCGTTTCACTGTTCGTGCTGCCTCCGGCAATCCAGCAGCTCCGTGAGGCCGAACGTCGACGGCAGGCGGCGAGGAACTTGCAGAACATAGGCCAGGCATTGAAGAGCTACCACCAGGTGTATTCCGGACCAGTCAGTACGACAAAGGCGCTCACCGAAGCTGACATCAGAGAAATCGCCATCCGGCTAAAGGACGAGTGGGTAAAGGAGCAGCCCAACGTTAAGGTCCGTGACGCGACCATTTCCAACGTCGAGCGAACTGCAGGCGACTGGTCTGTCACCTTCGAAGGCATCGCGCCCGGTGACGCGTCGGCAGACGCAAGTCAGAATTGCCTATATGTCCATATTGCCTCCGACGGCGAGTTGATCTGTATTGGGTGGGAATTGGGCGATGCGAGCCCCAGATAGTTGACCACATTCGGCCAACTGCCTAATGGGCGAGGCGTGCCATGAAGCCCCCCGCATGGATAGGCCGCGACAATTCTCCCCTCCCTACAACGAAAACGGAAAGGTGTACCCGAACGCTCGGTTCTCGAAAACCAAAAAAGCTCTAGTATTGTCTATAATACAGGGGACTCCTGCGGACGAAACAGAATGATGGTCTGGTGGGCCTCTAATCCCTGATGCCGGCTCTCGTTTCAGTTCGGTTTACCGGTGACAGACAAGCGAATCCAACGCCATGTCGACTAGTACAACTACTTCACGGCAACCACGCTCGGAAGCCACTCCGGATGCTGGCCAGTATGATCAGTACATCGAGGATCAACTCGACCGAACGCGGTTTCACGTGAAGCTGATCGACCTGACCAGCTCGCTGATGGTGTTGGTGGCAGCGGTCTTGAGCATCCTTCTGGTTCTGGCGATTATCGACCACTGGATTGTGTCTTTCCCTACCTGGGTACGTTGGCTTGCCATGGTAGGCCTGCTGGCGGGCGTCGCCTGGTACGTTGCTCGAGTTGTTCTACCGCTGGTGTTCGGGAAAATCAGTTCCGTCTATGCGGCGCGGACAATCGAACAGAGCGAACCGTCGCTGAAGAACAGCCTGATCAACTTCCTCATGTTTCGCTCGGACCGAGCGGGCCTCCGAGCGTCGATCTATCAAGCGATCAGACATCAGGCGGCTGCAGATTTGTCTCATGTTCAGGTCGATACGGCGGTTGATCGAGGCGGGCTGATCAAGATCGGCTATGTGTTGGCGGGCGTGTTGGCGCTGTTTGCCGCGTACACGATCCTGTCGCCCAAGAGCACCTTTCAATCGGCCAGCCGCGTCATTGCACCTTGGGCCGATACGGCACCGCCATCGCGAGTCCGAATCGAGAAAATCCAGCCGGGGAACAAAGAGGTGTACCACGGCGAACCTGTAACTGTATCGGCTGACTGCTACGACGTGCGTGTAGACGAGCCGGTAACCCTGTTCTATTCGACGCTGGACGGTCGGGTGAGCGGAGAGTCTGTGGCCATGCAGCCAGGTGAAGTTGGCTTAAGATATCGTGGCGTCCTGTCACCCAGTGGCGAAGGCATTCAACAGGATCTTGTGTACTGGATCGAAGCTGGCGATGCACGGAGTCCGGCCTATCGACTGACCGTCTTGCCTGCGCCGACGATTCTCGTCGAGCGAATCGAGTATGACTATCCGGCATACACGAGGTTACCGAAGAAGATCGTCGAGCGACAGGGCGATATCAAGGGCCTGGAGGGCACACGTGTGACCGTCCATGCATCGGCCAACGTCCCGATTGGATCTGCGGAAATCGAGTTCGATCCCGATGATGCAATGTCTGACGACGCGGCACAAGCCGGCGAGCGATCGACGGTTGACTCATCTTCATCAGAACCAGATAGACTGGCACTAGACTTCGACGGAAAGCAGGCTTGGGGCTCCTTCACGCTGGAATTGGACGGTACGCGCACGCGTCCCGAACGCTCGTTCTATCGGATTCGTTTTTCGACCGAAGAGGGGCAACGAAGTCGCAACCCCGTGTTGCATAGAATCGAGGTGACTCGCGATCTATCACCGGAGATCGAGATCTTAACTCCAACTCGCGACCGCATCGAAGTCCCCGAGGATGGCCAACAGAAAGTCGAGTTGCGCGGAGTCGATCCCGATTATGGCCTTAGCAGAATGACGTTGCGCGCGGTAGCAGGGGGACACGACGTCACGACCGCGACGCTGCTGGACGATCCGGCAGGCCAGACCGGACAGGTCGTTGTGGGCCACGAATTCAAGCCGAGCGACCACGGGTTACGAGCTGGTGATGCGGTGGTCTACTGGGCCATCGCCGAGGACAATCGCACATCGCCCGCTTCGCGAGACCCAGAGCCAAACACTGCGAAGACGCGCACCTATCACATGCTGATCGTGCCTTCGGAGAAGAAGCAGGGAGGCGATGGTGCGACAGCCGACCCGGAGAATCCGGTTTCCGATCCTTCATCGCCTCCGTCCCATCCAGATGAACCAACGTCGCCCGATGTTGAGACTCCAGAAAATGGCAGCACAGAACCACCGGATGGCGAGGGGCAGAAGGGCGATCAGGACGCCGAGCAAGGCGATGGAGAAGGCAGGCGGGATTCGAGCGACTCGTCGGACTCAGAATCGGGAGACACGGGACAGGAAAGCGGCGGCGAGGGCTCAGGCACTGAATCCAACGACCAGTCAGGCTCGGGTACCGGAGCCAGCGAAGGCGGGCAGAAGACCGGCGGCAGTGGAACGACGGGTGAAAGCGCGTCCGATGGTGCGACTGGCGAGGGTGGCCAAGGCTCGTCCGGCGAATCGACTGGCGGCACTCCGTCTGGCCAATCTGGCGATACTAGTTCAGGGCAACAGGGAACTGGCGGCGAACCGGGAAGCGAGCAGCAGACGGGAATGTCGGAGTCAGGTGCGGACCCAACGGGCGAGGGTGGCTATCGGCAAGAACCTCTGCACGACGGCGAGGCATTTGAACGAGCACTGGAGCACATGCGGCAGCAACAGGGTGGCGAACCGTCTGATGCGAACAGCAGCGGTCAGGCAAGCGGGGATCCTAAGCCCGGAGACGAGCCGTCTGGCTCGAAATCGGCAGAGGGCAAGGATGGTGGGGGCGGCCCACAACAGCCGCCGCAAGAAGGTGACGCAGACGGTTCAGCGGGAGCTGGACAGGAGCAAAGCGGTTCGCCCAAGCCGCAAGGCGGACAAGAATCGGAATCATCAGGCGGGGCAGAGCAGCAAGACGGAACTGGTGCACCGAAAGACGGCCAGCAGCAACAGGAGGGAAGCCAAGACGCGGGCCAGCGCAAAGAAGAATCTTCCGGCAGTGGCGGCAAACCGAAAGGTGGCGCGAAGCCGAATCCGGGCAAGAAGCCCTCTGGTGGCGGGGCCGGCAAGCCGAAGGACTCGGGCCAGGGCGACGATGGCAAATCCGGAGCCGGACAGAAAAGCCAGGACGAGAGTGGTTCGCCGGGAGCGCAGCAGGAGAACCGCGACCAGCAGAAGAAGGAAGGAAGTCAGAGCGGAAAGCCCAAGCCCGGCAGTGGATCTCAATCGCCGTCGCACAGCAAACGTCAGTCAGACTCGAGCGGTGGCCAAGAAGGTGATCGCAGTGGCGGTGGCAAAGAGGGCGGCGGGCAGGGTGCCAAACAGCAGGGCAACGATAGTGCGGGGAGCAATAGCCCGGGTGACGAAGGCCAAGGAAAGTCCAGCGAATCTGGGGCTGGTGAGGAATCAAATCGAGAAGGGGGCCGAGCACCATCGGAGGGCGAAACGGGCACACCGGGCGCACAAAAAGGGCCTGGCAGTGCAACCGATCCTTCGCCCGGTGGCGAGGGCGAGGGTGGAACGGCGGACGGTTCGGACAACACGGAATCCACCGAAACGATATCGGGCAAACCGGCGACTGGTGCAACCGACGAGCGAGGCCAGGGGATACCGATGGGCGGCGGGAAGCCAAGCAGCACGGAATTGCGTGACTTTGACCTGACCGGCGAGGTACCGCCCGGCGAGAAACCGAACCTCGAGTACGCGCGAAAGGCGGCCAATCTTGTTTTGGAGCATCTGAAAGATCAGCAGGACAACCCAGACCAAGAGTTGCTGGACAAACTGGGGTGGACCGAAGAACAGATGCAGGAGTTCATCGCACGCTGGGAGTCGATGAAAGGGGCAGCCGAAGAAGACGAAGTCGGTGAGCGAGAGCTGGACGAAGCCTTGCGTAGCCTAGGCTTGCGTCCTCGCCGTGGCACCACTCGTAGCGTCGATTCGGTCGATGATCAGACGCGCGGCCTGCGCGATTTGGGTGGCCAAAGCAGCCCGCCACCCGGTATTCAGGAGCAGTTTAACGCGTACAAGAAGGGCACTGCCCGCATAAGACGCGATTGAGTACGATGTTGTCTTGAAGCTCGATGGATCTAGTCCAGCAACCGGAAAGAACAGAATCTACTCGTATGAACGAACACGTCCCCAGGTATCTTGTACCTTTTGATCCCAAGCAGGTCCCGCACTTTTTCACCGACGTGCTTGTTATTGGCGGTGGGCTCGCAGGTTTGCGGGCCGCCATTGCCGTTGATTCGAGTCTATCGGTTCTTCTGGTCACGAAAGAGGAGATTCAGCAGTCCGCTAGTTCCTATGCACAGGGTGGTATTGCGGGCGTCATCGATCCAGAAGACCAATTCGAGGACCATATCGAGGATACGATTTCCGTCGGCGGAGGATTGTGCGAACCGGAGGTTGTGGACTTCGTGGTTCGGGAGGCACCGCGGCACATTCGCGAACTGATTCAATGGGGTACCCGGTTCGACAAGAAAGCCGGCGAACTGGTGCTCGGACGCGAAGGTGGGCACAGTCGCCATCGAGTCGTCCATGCTCTGGGTGATTCGACGGGCAAGGAAGTGATTCGGTCCGTGATCGAATGGACGCGAAAGCTGCGCAATGTGTCCATTTGGGAAAACACGTTCGTAATCGACCTGCTCACCCACGATGGAGTCTGTCGCGGAGCGTTGGTTGCCGACGAGCGGCACGGTTGGATGGCGGTCTGGGCGAAGCAGACGATTCTATGCACAGGCGGCTCTGG
>CAZUAH010000553.1:0-1716 GCA_964617665.1 uncultured Pirellulaceae bacterium | reverse complement strand
AGTACGTCAGGAACCGTTTTCCGGGAATCGCAGCGACGTGCGCCAAGTTCGGCATTGATATCACGACGGACCGAATTCCCGTACGCCCCGGTGCTCATTACATGATCGGCGGAGTCACGGTCGATACGGAAGGTCGCACGACACTGCCTGCGCTTTGGGCAGCAGGAGAAGTCGGCGCCAGCGGTCTCCATGGTGCCAACCGTTTGGCCTCGAACAGCTTGCTGGAGAGCCTCGTGTACGGGGCCCGCGCAGGGCAGGGCGCGTCGCGTGCAGCAGCGGAAATGAGTGATTCGTTCCAGGCAGTGCCGCTGGAGAACCCACCTGTTGAAGAACCGGACGAATCATTGGACCTATCGGACATCCGCAATTCCCTGAAAAGCCTCATGTGGCGATCGGCCGGCGTTCGTCGAACTAGCCTGGAACTGACCGAAGCATTGCGGTCTATCGAGGACTGGCAGAAGTACGTGTTGGTGCGACAGTTCTGCAATCCCGAAGGTTGGGAGTTCCAGAACATGCTGACCATTGCCCGTGTCATTGTTCAGGCGGCGCTGGACCGCGAGGAATCCCGCGGCGTCCATTTCCGCATGGACTTCCCGCAGAAAGACGACGAGCACTGGAAGCGTCGTTTGACGTTCCATCGGGACGGATGACGGCCAACGGGCCTTGCGTCGCTTCCAGATTTCAATCTGGCGTTCTCTCTATGCCACGCTCGCGTCTGTGTCGCGCGGTTGCCGATCGCGTCAGGTACTGATCCCGCCGAACGCCATGCGAAAGGCGTGGAACGAACTGAGCAAAAAGGCCAACGCTAGCCCGAGAGTTAGCACGATGCCGGTAATAGACTCCGGGAGTTCCGCTGAAGCGAGACCGTCGATGTCTCGGCTACGTAGAATCCATATCACACACCAAATGATCGGCAGGGAAAGGGCCCAGAGACCGTAATCTCGGACAGCGAAACTCAGTGTGGTGAGACATGCCCAGTTGGAGAAATACCAGTCGACGGGAGACCAGTCAGAATTGACGTCGGCGGTCCAAGCGACCCACTGCTCGAATCGATGGAGACCGGCGCAGGTCAGCAGGTAACCGATGGTAATGAAGGAGAACTGTACGAGGGACAGAACCACGATGATCTTAGGCGGGAAACCCATCGGTCTACGCCTTAGTTTTTCTCCGCCTCATCGCCCGAGCGTTTCTTCAGGTGGCGTTGCAGGTAGTTGGCTCGCTCGATCTTGCGGTCGGCCGTGTCCAGTTCCGATCCTCGGAGTTTTTGCAGATGAGCCGGCTGGGTATGGATGAACAGCTTGTTGATGGTTGGAATGTCGACATCCTTGATCAGGCCCAGGTTCACGCCCATACGTACATTGGACAGAAGTTGCACGGTTTCCTCGGCGGAAATCTGCTGCGCCGAGCACAGAGTGCCGTAAGCGCGGCTCACGCGGTCGTGCAGATCTTTGTCGCCACCATTGACCAGGAAGTCGCGAGCTTTTCGTTCGTATTCAATCAACGCTGGCGTAGCGTCCTCGACCTGGCCGATCAACTCCTCTTCGCTTTGACCGAGCGTGACTTGGTTGCTGATTTGATAGAAGTCACCGATGGCCTGTGAGCCTTCGCCATATAACCCGCGAACTGCCAGACTCATTTTCTGCAGACCGCGAAATGCTTTTTCGATCTGGTCCGTGATCACCAAGGCCGGCAGGTGCAACATCGCACTCACCCGCA
>CAZUAH010000552.1:0-9197 GCA_964617665.1 uncultured Pirellulaceae bacterium | reverse complement strand
GGCTTTGATCGGTGGGGCGATCTCCGAGCCACGGATCTTTCGACGTGGATCGGATGTGTCAGCCAGGAACAAGTGTACGAAGCATGCAACAATAGAAAGGACAAACACGACCGCCGCAACGAACCCAATGTTGTCTTCCCAAGCAAACTCGGACCACCTCCAAAACGTTGCGATTCTGATAAGCAAGGAACATCCGGCCACAAAAACGAACAGGTGCATCAACCCGAATCTGGGGCGTCCCGGCCGCGTAAGGGGAGAGAAGAACTCGCGCATCAGACGCAGGGAATCACGCCACGTGAGTACGAGTATTGCAGTGCCACCCACCGCAAAGATAGCCACCAGAACTAAGTAAGCCACGTCGTTAGTGTGTCCAAGCAACGGCATCTCGGTTGCCTTCAGAATAGTACGCCTAAGCGGCTATTCGTCCGAGGCACCGAAATCTTGGCATGAGAGTGCCTTCAGAGCCCTGCCGATGGCAACATGCCATTCTTGTCGATTAGGGTAGCCGACGGCTTGCCATTCTGAACGAGAACGCGATAGACGTTGCCGCAGGTCCGCGCTTGTAGTGTAACGCGGGCGAGGTCCGGGATTTCGACGGTCACGTTTCGATCCTCGCCGCCAGCGGCCCACGCGGTGATCAGCCACTCGTCGCGTTCTCGATGTCGTCGCGCAACCACTCGCGAATCCGGATCACCTGTCGGGAACTCACAGGCTGGTTGGTCCTTGGACCAACGATGCTTGCCGGGGCCCGGCAAAAGATCTCCGCTGCGCAGGAAGTCTTCCAGGTGAGTGAACAATGCTTGGGCCCTGGCCAAGACCATCTTCTGCATCAGCCAACTTGGCACTTCGTCGCCCTGATCCGCAGCGAAACCGCCCGGCGGATAGGAGAAGTATCCGGCAACACCTCCAATCATCCCGGCCGTGTAGTAGCACTTCAGGAAGCCCATATAGAGTTCGGCATCCGAAAACGCCTTCTCGCCCAAGTCCTTCCGCGTCCAACCGGCGCACAACCAGTTGTACGACAGCGGATCACCCATAGCGATGTTCCGCCCGATGGCGTTCAGCGCCTGGGTCAGCATGTCGTTGTTGCCGGTCCAGCCACTGTTGAATTGTTTGTAGTAGATCGAGATATTGGGGATGTCCGAGATGGGCTGCATTGACCGATAGTCCCACGCCCAATGCCACCAATTGCCGTAACGGTTTCGATGCGGACAGCCGCTTGTGTGGTAGAAGATGTACAGACGCCGTTTGGGAACCTGACGACGTACCGCTTCACTGAGTATCAACTCCTGGCGAGCCTTGCGCTGCGATATGTAGTCAAACCAACTGGCATCGCCCTTTTCCTTTAACACCCGAGGATCCTGTTTCCAGACGCTGTTGGAAAAGCCAAACACGCCCAATCCGTACTCGCCGCCGTTCAATACCATCGCGATCGGTGCTTTCTGCTGAATCTTCTCCAACGGCGCAGCCGAGAGCTGTCCAGCCTGCTCGAAAACGCGATTCGGCGCTTCGGGGCAGTAGCGTCTTCGAGGATCTTCGATCACGTTACCATCGGCGTCGCGACACCAGGCCTCGTCAGGAATGCCACTACGAAAACTCTTGTCCAGAAACGGGCGATGTGTGAGAACACAGAGCGGAAACCGTTCAGGATCCGATGCCGCCAACTCGCATATCTTCGACGCGATGCTGTTTGGATCGTCCAACTGTTCGACGCTTCGTTCGGACGCATACCCACCAAACTCGAGCGCATATCCCCAATTCTCACAAAGCTCGACTCGCACGTCAAAAGGCATCGTCCATCCCCATCGAGTCAGCGGCAGCAGCGTGTGCCCTTGACGAAACTGCGGTTTCGGAGCTTTCTGCAGGAACTCTAAAGCTGTCTCTGCGTGCAAGGCTCCTAAGCCAGAACAAAACGCCATGATCAACACAAGCACAAAACCGAATAGTCGTTTCATTTTGCGTCTCCCGCCGCGCGTCGTTGTGTGCCTAGTTCGTTGCCGCCCTGAATTCGTTGGGGACCCTTCTCTTCTCTCCCAGCGAATTCAGGGCGGCAACGAATGAATAGGTGGAAGGCGGCCTCTTCCTCCAAGGCAAATCCCGGATGAAGCATACCATCCTTGCCTTTCACGTCAGACGCGTTTATGGTAACCCTCTGACGGAAGGGCTGCCACTGGCGAGCCTGCCCACCGTGTGTTTTCCCGCCTTCCTTCGATTCTCACCAAGGAGTCACAACCAATGAAAGCTCGACATTGCCTCGCACTCTTGTTGACCGCCGTGGTCTCGCTGGCGTCATCGTCTTTGTTGGCTGCCATCAAACTGCCGTCGGTAATCGGCAACAGTATGGTATTGCAGCGAGATCGGGCCGTGCCGATTTGGGGCTGGGACGATCCTGGCACGAAAGTGACCGTGACGCTATGCGATGCAAAGGCATCGGCCGAGGCCGACGCGGACGGCAAGTGGATTGTCGAATTGCCTGCCATAAAAGCTGGCGGCCCGCTGACGATGACGATCGAAGGCACAGACAAGGTCACCATCGAAGATATTTTGGTGGGCGAAGTCTGGCTGTGCTCCGGTCAGTCTAACATGGAATGGCCGGTCTCGGCGTCAGATAACCCGAAAGAAGAGATCGCCGCCGCGGATCATCCGAGAATTCGCCACATCAAAATCCCGCACGTACCCGCGGACTCGCCACAAGACAATGTTGCATCCGGTGGATGGCAGGTTTGCAGCCCCAAAACCGTCGCCGGTTTTACAGCCGTGGGATACTACTTCGGACGACATCTGCAACGGGAACTCGACGTGCCTATCGGGCTGCTCGGATCGAACTGGGGTGGCACGCGCATCGAGCCGTGGACTCCACCGGTCGGCTTCAAGAAAGTTCCCGCGTTGAAGGATATTGCCGACAACCTCGACAATTTTCCCTCGAAAAACGCTGCGGGCAAGATTAACCATCAATCACCATTGGCTCTCTACAACGGAATGATTTCCCCGTTGGTTCCTTACACAATCCGCGGTGCCATTTGGTATCAAGGCGAATCGAATAACGGCGAAGGGATGTTGTATCACGAGAAGATGAGAGCATTGATAGCCGGCTGGCGTTCGATCTGGAGCGATCCTGAAATGCCGTTCTACTTCGTGCAACTTGCCCCATACCGATATGGCGGCGACCCGACTCGATTGGCCGGCATTTGGGACGCTCAACTGAAGACCCTCTGCGTGCCAAACACGGGCATGGCCGTGACGGTCGACATCGGCAACGTGAGGGATATTCATCCACGGAATAAGCAAGACGTCGGCAAGCGGCTCGCGCTGTGGGCATTGGCCAAGAACTATGGCAAGTGCGACCTCGTCTACTCGGGGCCCTTGTACAAGTCGATGAAGGTCGACGGCAACAAGATCTGCATTTCCTTCGACCACGTCGCCAGCGGCTTGGTTTCACGCGACGGCAGACCGCTCAGCCATTTCACCATCGCGGGCGAGGACAAGAACTTCGTCGAAGCAAAGGCCGAAATCAAGGGCGACAAGGTCGTAGTCTCTGCCGAGGCCGTTGCCAAACCGGTGGCCGTGCGTTTCGGCTGGCACCAGGAAGCCGAGCCGAACTTGTCGAATGAAGAAGGCCTACCAGCGTCGCCGTTCCGAACTGACGAGTGGTAAACGGCTCCTGCTTTGCTCACTGGCAGCAACGATTCACTTCCGCCGATGGCGTGCCTCCAGGCATGTCCAGGCGGGGTGTTTCTGCCAGAAGCTTCTGGATTGGCTCGAACGTGGCCAGGATTGCTTTGTAGTCCGGATCGTCCGCGTTTTCGAAGATTGCTTTGCCACACCGTTCGCTGCCGCCTGCGGACTTGGCCAGTGGTGCAAGTAGGAAGTTGTTGAACTGCGGATTGGTGACCCGCGTCCAGACGTGACGCGGGATCTTGCCGTCCGCGTGGCATTCGGCGCAACGACGCCGGGTGAGATCCGCCAAGACATTCTCCAACTCGGCCGGAACCATTCGTCGGCAGCCGGGCGCGGCGGGGTGAGCCGTCTCGCTGCTGCCGTAGTATGGCACGTTCAAGTCGATCCACGCCAGGATTCGGCGACGTTCCGTGTCCGTCAAGTCGACCTTTGGTTTACCGTTCTCGTCCGGATGACCGGACAAGACCACCTCGGCCAACTTGCTTTGCGGCGAACCCCAGGCCTTGGGCTCCACAACCAGGATATTCCACTCTTGGCCGTTGTACGTGGGAATCCAGTTGACGTACGGGCTACCGGTACGGCCCTGGTGCTCGCGAGCCAACATGTCATAAGAAACGTTGAAATAGTCGGTCTTGTCGCCCGTCAGGTCGAGGCCTTTCGGCGCATCCTGCGGGTTGTGACATTTGGTGCAGTGCCTGTCCAATACGGGCTGGACAACGCGCGAGTAGTCGAAGCCGCCTTCGCCCCACTCGGGCGGACGTAGCGTTTTTGGCTGGATGGCCAAGTCGGGCAGTTGCAGACGCGGCGACTCCAAACGGTGCTCGTGGCATCCAATGCAGCCCTGCGTCTCGCCGGGCATGAAGTGCGTGAAGCTGCGCATCCGCTGTACGGCTCTTCCCTGCCCATCCAACGCCATGAAATACAACGGCACACCTGCCGGCACATGGAAATATGCGGATCCGTCCGGATTCACATCCACTTCGCCGATCACGTCCTTGCCGGCGTAGGTTGCCCCGCAGGAGATAACCGGGAATTGGAAACCGAACGCACGAAGACTCGGGTCGATACGAACGGTTTTCTGCAGTTCGCGCACAACGCGGACCGTCTTGACCTCACCGCGTTTCACGCCCGGTGTTAAGCCGTTATAGACGTCCTGAAGGTATACAGTCGCATAGTCGGACGGCACCGGCGGCAGTCGGCTGGGAATGGCGGGCGGCCGTGGTCGTGATCGGATCGGTGTGGCGCAGAAATACTGCAGTCCATCCGTAGGTCGTTCCAGAACAACCGACTGGCACGTTCCTGCGATGTTTCGCACCAGAACGGGGCCGCGAGCCGACACGAGAAACCGGCGGGCATCTAGCGGCATGGGGCCGCTGTACAGCTTGCTGCCGCTCGTATTCCCATTTCCCTGATCGACGCGTGGCACGGGAACATCGGGCGTGATGTTTTCGATGGCCGCCTGCGCATTGAGCCCCTTAGCGCGGTCCACAACACCGATCGCTCCGCGCGTTGGACCGTTGTGACCCGTCATCGTGCAGACGATCTTCGTTGTACCAGGTATCTGCCTCGCCTCCATGAACGTCCCCGGCGACAGGACGCGATTGCCGAAGAAGCCAGCCAGTCCAGTGCCATCCGGATTGATAGCCCACAGACTCTGAATTGGAATCGCCGGACGGTCGACGTATTCCCAACGCGAGTAGACAATGCGGCCATCCTCTAGAACATTCGGTGTGAAATCGTTCAGATAGTTGGCCGAAAGTCGCCGCATGTTCGAACCGTCGGCGTCCATCCTGTGCAGGATGCCCACGGGCGCGTGCCAGCAATAGGCGAATTGCGGTGCTCTTGTGCTCAAGAACGCGATCCCGCCGTCCGGCAGCCAGCAGCCGTTGTAGTCGTGCCACTCGCCGTCGGTCAATTGTTCAAGCCCCGTACCGTCGATGTTCACCGTCCAGAGATGATACCCTTCGCCGGTTTGCCGGCGCCAACTGAACAACACCCTTGTTCCGTCGTACGACAGATCGCAGTCCAGGATTTGACCTTCAGTGGAATCCACTAGTCGAATCGGTTCAGCTTCCGGTTCGTGGGGCGAGAAGACGTACAACCCACCGCCATTCTTCTGGCCCTCGTAGTGATACGTGTAGACGTGCGAGGCCGTGATCTCGTGACGTTTGATCACCAACAAGCGATCAACGTCGAACAACAAAACGTCTCGTTGCAACCGAGCGATTTGCTCGTGGTTATCCTCGATGTCGCCACGCGTTAGGGCCTCCAGTTGGCCCAAGTCGTCGATCGCGCCCTGATACTTTTCGCTATGCATCGTTTTCAGCCAACCGATCATCTCGCGAAGTGAGTCCGTATCGACATCATCAGCCAGCCATGATTCGAGCGAACCGGCCAGTCGTTGTAGCCGGGCGAAATCCTTCTTCGACAGGGGCTCGGCGAACGCCATGATCTCGGCTGCGCCGGGATTATAACCGCCATACGAATTGACAAACTTGATCGTGACGCGGCTGACCTTGCCGGGAGCCAACGGGACCCTTTGCGGGCCGTGCATCATCTTGAATGTTCCCTTGGCCGTGGGCTTCGTCGCGTCGTCAAGGTAGATTTCGTAGTTCTTGAAACACTCGTTCATGAACCAAGACGTGCGCCCAAAGTAGACGATCTCTGCCAACTCGACCGGTTGATCCCATGCAAGTGTGAAATCGGCTGCATCGCCCGTTTTGGCTTTGAGCACGCACCATGCAGCCTTCAAGTCCGCCGAAGTACTGCCGGAAGGCGGTATCTTTCCATCAGTAGCGAACTTAGCAAGATACGACGCGTTATGTTCCGAAGTCGCCGATGCTGTAGCCGAACGAGCCAAGTTCCTTGACGGCAAGTCCCCGTCGGCCGCCGCTACTGGAGCTCGGGCGCCGACCGCATAGAAAATGGACAAAAGAATCAAGAACGAAGTTGGGCGCAAAATCCGCGGCAGGATACGAAGGACCATTTTGGTACCTCTTAATGGCTGATTTCATGGGATCGAACGATCTCAGTTTAGCACGCCGCACACTTGAGTGCCAACGTCGATCGCGAGTTCGGGTACGCATGTCGGTTACGGAACTTGGGGGATCTTCGCGGGGCCGGAGGCGTGCAAAAATCTCCTCGATAGGGCTTTGGGCGTTTGCAGATCAACTGGAATGCGGATTAAATAGAGGCCAGCGGCAAACTACTTCTTCTCCTTCTCACGATGTGGAGTACAAGATGAAACAGGTCACCTTCGCACTGATTGCCATTCTGGGCTTCGTCATTCCCAACTTCGCCACGGCAGCGGAAACTGCGGAACCGAAAACGCCGGCAGCAGAACCTGCAAAGCCATTGACGGAGCAATTGAAGGAGAAGCCGGATGACAGATCCCTGTTCGACAAATACATGTACAAGAATCTGGGAGAGATACGTTCGCTGATCGCTACGGACCCCGACGAAGCGGAAAAGCAACTTGCGGAAATGAAAGAGTTTATCGAATCGCTCAAGCCTGAGACCGCGGCGGGCAAAAGCATCGTCGCTCGCGGCCAACAAGCAGTCCAGTACTACGGATCACAGGTCGAATTGGGCCGCGTGACTCTCGAGGATCTTGCAGGGAAGCTGGCAGAGAATCCGGACGACACAAAGTCCATTTCTATGTATGGATCGAAGCTAAGGGGAGCCGTGGCGCCGTTGACGCGTTCGGAGCCTGACAAGGCAGAGAAGATGCTCAACGATGCCAAGAAGCTGCTGGCAGCCACCAAGGAAAAGGCGCTGCAGGATGCTACCAAGAAAGCGATTGATGGGATTGAAGGCTCATTCGCTCGCCTGGAGCAAGGCATCGAAACTGGTAAGAAGCTGGCTGCTTTGGTCGGCGCCGACGCCACGCCGCTGGCAGTTGAAGCCTGGGTGAATGGCGATCCGCTGACTGACGCCGACCTGAAGGGCAAGGTCGTGTTGCTGGACTTCTGGTCGATCTGGTGCGGACCGTGTATTGCGACGTTTCCGCATTTGCGCGAATGGCACGAGAAGTACGCGGACAAGGGCTTGGTCATCATTGGCCTAACGAGCTACTACAACTACAAATGGGACGACCAATCAGGCCGTCCGAAGCGTGTGACCGGCAGCGAGAAGGTTCCGCCGGAGCAGGAACAGGAGATGCTGACCAAGTTCGCCGAACACCACAACCTGCACCATCGCTTCGCGATCCAAAAGGGTCGAGCGATGTCCGAGTACTACGCGGTGAGCGGAATCCCGCACGTCGTGTTGATCGACCGCGAAGGCAAGATCCAATTGCTCCGCGTCGGAAGCGGCGAGAAGAACGCGAAAGATGTCGCCGAAATGATCGAGAAACTGATCGCCGCTACTTGAGTCAGTGTGGCAGACTTCTGCGGCTTTGCCACGTTTGGACACAGACAACGAGAATGGATCGCGGTCTTTCTGCGCCGCGCATAACGCTGTGCGTCCGGGATGTGTTGGGGTCGTCAGCCCATCCGATTGAGCCAAGACGCGAGCACCTTTACAGAAAAACAACTCCCTGGAGAACTATCGATGAAAAGCGGACCCAGACTAGCAAAGGCAATTGCCGCAGCAACAATTTGGATGACGGTCCTTATGCTGCTTGGTCAAGGCCTTCAGGCGGCGGAGAAGCCGAACTTCGTTGTGATCTTCTGTGACGATTTGGGGTACGGAGATCTGGGTTGCTTTGGGCATCCGACGATCCGTACGCCCAATCTGGATCGGATGGCTGTCGAGGGCCAGAAATGGACTAACTTTTACGTCGGAGCTTGTGTGTGCACTCCCAGTCGCGCTGCACTGCTGACCGGGCGGTTGCCGAATCGTAATGGGATGATGTCGGCAAAGCGACGAGTGCTGTTCCCGGACTCGAAGGGTGGGCTTCCCGCTACCGAGATCACGATCGCAGAATCGCTCAAATCCGTCGGTTACGCCACTGCGGCCGTAGGCAAGTGGCACTTGGGCCATTTGCCAGAATATTTGCCGACGGCTCATGGATTTGACTCCTACTGGGGCATTCCCTATTCGAACGACATGGATGCCCAGCGAGGCTTCCCGAACTACATGCAGACCGCAAGGAAGGACGCCAACTACGTTGCACCCATCGAGCAGTACGATGTACCGGTCATCGAGGACACCACGGTGGCCGAGCGGCCCGCGAATCAGCACACGATCACGCGCCGGTATGCAGAGAAGACGATCGAATTCATCCGCGATCACCGCGACGAGCCGTTCTTCGTCTACCTGGCTCACAATCTGCCGCACATTCCGCTGTATGCCGGCAAGGAGCATTTGGCCAAGAGTCGTCGCGGCATCTTCGGTGACGTGATCGAAGAGATCGACGCGGGCGTGGGGCAGATCCTGTCGACTCTGAAGGAACTGGAACTGGACAAAAACACATTGGTCGTGTTCACGTCCGACAACGGCCCTTGGCTGCCGTTCCACACACACGGAGGATCAGCCGGTCTTCTGCGAGAAGGCAAAGGGACGACGTTCGAAGGCGG
>CAZUAH010000551.1:0-9212 GCA_964617665.1 uncultured Pirellulaceae bacterium | reverse complement strand
ACACGTCCGAGACGACAGAACGACGGACAGCGATTATCGTGCCGAACGCTATTGTTCCTGCCCCCATTTTCCTGCCAACAGGACCCTGGATTACGGCGACTGGCAGGTCACTGGCGAGGCAATGCAGAGCTCGGCTTTGCCTTCCCCATTTCGTTTCTTCCACTCTTTCTTCCCCATGCTTGTGCCGTTGCGCACCATCCGCTTGCCCCTTTGGGAGCAGTCTCTAATGTGACATGTTCCGAAAAGATGTGAGTCTATCTTGCGTTTAATATTCCAGTGGTACATAATTTATATACCACTGGAATGCTGACGATCGTGGAGTGACGAGTATGGCCAGAGTCAAGACAGACAGCGTGGGGCGGTCCGCCCTGAAGCGGGCGTCCAGCCCGGAGGAGCGGCAACAACGTCGCAATGAGATTCTTGCGGCCACCTACCGGCTGCTTCGGGAGAATCGCTACGAGGCGATCAGCCTGAACACGATCTCCCGGGAGGCCCGGTTGAGCAAGCCCTCCATCTACCTCTATTTCTCGACCCGCGAAGAGATCTTCCTGGCTGTCTTCATGGAGGCCTTTTCCACCTGGATGGATGATGCCGCGAGAACACTGGAAGCCATGCAGACATTCTCGGTGCAGGATATTGCCGACGCCATGGTGAAGGCCGCGTGGAAGAACGAGGAGTTGCGGAGGATGGGTCCCGTTCTCACCACCTCCATCGAAAAGAACGTCTCGGATCACTGCATGGCAGAGGCAATCCGTCTGAAGCAGGAGAAATGCAATGCCTTGTGCAAAGTAATCCGGCGCGTTTTCCCCCGGATGACCGAAACCAAGACCTTCCACTTGATGCTATGCACCATGAGCCTGTTCGGACAGTTCGTCTCGTATGAAGACAACAACTGCCTAACCCGCGTGCTAAATCAGCCTGAGTTCGCGCCTTTGCAGGACGACTGGGAGGGGGCGGTGGCCGGCACCGCCGGCATACTGTTGAAACAGATTCTTGAAACAGGAGGCGAGGCATGACTATGCGAAGTGCCGCATGCATTCTGCTGGGTGTGGCGTACACAGCCAATCTCTTGGCCGCAGAACCTGATCTGATTGCCCATTGGAATTTCGAGCAGGCAGGCGATTTCAACGCCGGCGATCCCAATGTCGGCCGCTCGCCTGGCGCGGTAGGTAAGGCGCTCCACCTGTCCGGAAAACATCACGTGACGGTGCCCGTTGTCACGAAGAACCTGAAGACTGTCAGCCTCAGCGCCTGGGTGAAGCCGACGGCCTTCCAGCAGTACAACGAAATCTTCCGCAAAGAGGATGGGGACAATCGAATTCTGTTTTCCTTTCAGAAACGAGGTACCGTCCTGGCCCTGGGGCTGAACATCGGCGGATACGTGGAGTGCGATGCTCCGCTGGACCCGGCCCGGCTCCTGGATGGGCTCTGGCATCACTGTGCCGGAACGTTTGACGGTGAGTTCCTGCGCGTGTATCTGGACGGGGCGGAGATCGGCAAGCTGCACCGACCGGGCCGGATCTCGGCGGGCGGAGCGGCCCCGGGATGCATCGGATCGAGTAACGGCGGCGAGTGTTTTCAGGGGGATCTGGACGAGCTGCGGATCTATAGCCGCGTCCTGTCCCGGCAGGAGATTGGGAAGCTGGTGGAGAGCGTGCCGGTGGAACAGCGTTTCGCGGTAGAGGACGCTCGAAGCCGGATGGAGGGGATGCTGGAGCGCATCTGCTGTTACCGGCCTCTGACCGAGGACCAGTGGCAGGCACTCACACCTTCGGAAAGGGCGCATTGGGAACGGATCGCAGCGATCAAGCAGCAGGTGAGGACACTCGAGGCAGCCAGCGACCCTTCGGAGTTGCACAAGATTGTGCAAGAATTGGAAGAATACGATCGGGCGACCGTACGACCCAGCGCCCGGGAGTCGGCGGCTCCCCATGTCGCTCGGCCACAAACCCCGGAAACGCGGAGTTTGAACGAGGCGGAGGCCCAGGCCGTTCTGCAGCAGGACTGGCTGTTCCAGGCGGATGGCAAGCCGACACCCGACCGCATTCGGCAGGAGGTCGGATGGGCGCGGGAACTGGCCGATCGGATTGCCGCCGACTGTCAGGAGGAACTGGCGAAGCTCAGTGCACTGGAGAAACAGATCCCGTCCGAGCGCAAACTGAATGCCGACCTCTATTACCAGGTGAGGGCGGTCAAGCGTTCGATCCAGTTCAAGAACCCGGTTGTGGATTTCACCAAAGTGCTGTTCGTCGACATGCCCTTCCCCAAGGGCAGCGAGTGGAGGCACGAGACCAAACACCGGCTGGGCTACATGGCCGTTCCCGGTGCCAGGTTGTTAACCCTCGAAGGGTTGTCGCCGGCCGGAAGACTCAATCAGATCATGCCACAGAAGCCTCTGCATGGCTCCTTCTGGCGGCCGGACGTTTCCTGGGACGGCCAGAGGATCCTCTTCTGCTTCCAGGCGCACAATGAAAAGTCGTTTCATCTCTACGAGATCAACGTCGATGGCACCGGGCTTCGCAGATTGACCCACGGTCCCTACGACGACCTCGACCCCATCTACTTGCCGGACGGTGAGCACATCCTGTTTACGAGTACTCGCGGCAATACCTACGTGCGTTGCATGCCGCCCACCAACTCGTTTGTGTTGACCCGCTGCGACCTGAACGGCGAGAACATCTACATCGTCTCCCGCAACAACGAGCCGGACTACCTGCCTTCAGTCATGGAAGACGGCAAGGTGGTTTACACGCGTTGGGAATACACCGACAAGGCGTTGTGGCGGGCGCAGGGGTTGTGGACGGTCAAGCCCGACGGTACCCAGGTGAACGTGCTGTGGGGCAACCAGAGTGTGTGGCCGGACCTGCTCAAAGACGCGCGCAGCATTCCCGGCAGCCGCCGCATCATGTTTACCGGGGCCGGTCATCACCGGTGGTTCGCCGGATCGGTCGGAATCATCGACCCGAGCCAAGGGCTCAACTTCCCCGATGGCCTCACCAAGGTCACCGCCGATGTGGCTTGGCCTGAGGTCGGGAATGGTCCCAGTGATCCGATCGAATCCCCAAAGTACCATCGCAGCGGCAATTTCACGGCCTACTATTCTCCTTACCCGCTCAGCGAAAAGGACTTCCTGGTCTCTGCCCGGCGCGGCCAGAAGTTCATGCTGTACCTGATGGATGTGGACGGCAATCGTGAACTGATCTATGAAGGCGCCCATCAGATTCTACATGCCATTCCCGTGAAGCCGCGCGGGATGCCCCCCGTTCAACCAGACTTGGTTGCGTGGCCCACCGCCCAAGAGCGACTTTCCCCCAAGGAGGGCGTGATCTTCAGCAACAACGTCTACGAGGGCGTCCCGGATCAGTTGAAAGGCAGAGCGAAATACCTGCGAGTCCTCAGCATCGACGCCAAGACCTATACGTACTGGCACAAACGGGAGCATTTCTCGAGCGGACCGGCCATCTCAGGGATTCAGGCCGAGGGGGTCAAGCGGATCCTGGGGACCGTGCCCGTGGAGCAAGACGGGTCCGTATCGTTCAATGCGCCGTCCGGTATCCCACTTCATTTCCAGCTTCTGGATGAGAAATATCGGGCGCTGCGGACCATGCGCAGCTTTACGGGAGTCATGCCCGGTGAAAGCCGCGGATGTGTGGGGTGCCATGAACGTCGTAGCAATACCCCACAGTACGTCATGAGCAGCAAGGCAACCACCCGCGCCCCGAGCGATATCACACCGCCGCCCTGGAACGACCGTACGGTGAGTTGGACTCGCTATGTCCGTCCTGTGCTGGACAAGCATTGCGCCGAGTGTCATCAAGGGGATGGCAAAGCGTTGGATACACTGGACATGACCCCGCGCCCCGGGCCCTTGGGTTGGGATGAGATGTACTGGCTGTTCACGGGCAAGTTCCGCTGGAACTGGGCCAAGCAGCAATTCAAGCCGCAGGAGGACCCGCCTCCCGGCTACAACCTGGCCGGCGCCTATTACGTGGAAGGGTATCACCAAATGGATCCCAAGCACCTGGAAACGCCGGAGCCCATGACCGCGCTCTCCTACAAAAGCCCGCTGGTGGAACTCATCTCCAGCGGCAAGCACCACAAGGTGCAGGTAGACGAGCTGAGTCGACGCCGGGTGATTGCCTGGGTGGATGCCATGTGTCCCTATCGAGGCGACGAAGAGGTCCGCGCCATTGACGATCCGGTCTTCGCCGGCATCGACTGGTTGGCGGTCCAGCCCCGCGTGAAGACGGCCCCTCGAATCGTGCGTCCCGGGCCGTTGGGCTTCTCCGAAGTGGAATTACCCGACCCGGCAAAAGGACACCTGCACTCGGGCAGCTCAAAGAAGAAGAGATCTGCTTCTGACCAGCGTTCGAATGAGGAAGGGCATGGGGAATGACGTCGATCGCGAAGACCAAGCGCACCAGAAAACTCTACCTGGTTTTAACTTTACTTACAGCATGCTGTTTGACAGCAAAGGCCGAAGTTGAGAAGCCCAACATCGGGTTCATTCTGTCTGATGATCAGGCGTGGACTGATTATGGCTTCATGGGGCATTCCGAGATCAAGACTCCACATCTCGACAAGCTCGCATCCCGAAGCCTGGTCTTTGAACGCGGTTACGTGGCTGCGCCAATCTGCCGCCCGTCCCTCGCTTCCATGATCACCGGACTCTTTCCATTCCAGCATGGCGTCACGGGTAATGACGTGGGTTGGGGAGGCATGAAGAAGAATGGCTACACGAGCCCCGAGCGGCATGAACTCGATAAACCGTTGCGCCAAGCCTTTCACCAGCATCCCAGCTTTATCAGGCTGCTGACCTCCAACGGCTACCTAGCGCACCAGTCCGGCAAGTGGTGGGAAGGCTCCTGGCAGGACGGCGGCTTCACTCACGGGATGACCCACGGCGACCCCCGACGCCGTGGTCGTCACGGCGATAAAGGCTTGAGCATCGGCCGCATCACCATGAAGCCGGTCACGGATTTCATCGATCACGCGACTCGGGAACAGAAACCGTTCTTTGTCTGGTACGCCCCCTTCCTGCCCCACACTCCGCATACCCCGCCAGCACGGCTGCTGCAGAAATATCAGAAGCCGGAGCGCTCAGCTGGTATCGCGAAGTACTACGCCATGTGCGAGTGGTTCGACGAAACCTGCGGACAACTCCTCGACTACCTCGAGACGAAGAACCTGACGGAGAACACGCTGGTCATCTATGCCTGCGATAATGGCTGGGCTCCCGCCAGCGCCAACGCCGACGATCCGAATCAGAAAATGTGGAGGCAGTTTGCGCTGCGATCCAAAGGGTCGCCCTACGAAAACGGCATACGTACGCCCATCATGCTGTCCTGGCCGTCTCGCCTGGAACCGTCGCGTGACCCGAATCTCGCTCACTCCATCGATCTCTTTCCGACCATCGCGGCCGCCGCAAAGCTTGAAGCACCGCCTTCATTGCCCGGCATTAATCTGCTGGATCAACAGGCTCGGGAAGACCGCGAGGTCGTGTTTGGCGTGACCCACGCCTCCCACAACATCGACCGAGAGAATCCTGACGCGACGCTGCAATACCTATGGTGCATTGAGGGTGAGTGGAAGCTGCTCTTGCGTTATCAGGGCCGAGACAACTCGAACTGGCGAAAGCTACTCGATTGGGACAAGCAGCCCCTACGGCTTTACAACATTCAGGCTGACCCGCACGAGAAACAGGAAGTCTCCGCTGCGAATCCGGAAGTTGTCGAAAGACTCAAAGCCAGAATTGCCGCATGGCATAGACCACAGGGCATCACACAATGACTCGCATGCTGATCGCTCCGTTCTTCGTAGATCATTTCGACATGGAACTACCCACTATGAATCGCATCTTTCTACTGATCTTCCTTCTCGCTCATTCAATCACCGTATCCGCGGCGGATCGCCCCAACATCCTGTTCATCCACATGGAGGACATGGGTGTGCAGATTCCGGCTTATGGTGACCATACGGTGGCGACTCCGAATCTCGACAAGCTCGCGGCCGAAGGCGTCGTGTTTGAGCGGGCTCACGTCACGGCCGCCACCTGCGCCGCCTCGCGAGGCGCGCTCTTCACCGGACTCTATCCGCATCAGAACGGGATCATGGGATTTGTTCAACAACATGGCTTCCACTATCGCGACGGCATTCCAACGTTCGTCAAGGGCCTAAAAGCCGCCGGCTATCGAACAGGGGTGACTTACAAGGATGGCGTGGAAAGCAGTCACCACAAAAGCAAGCCGGTCCCGTTCGATTTTCATCCCAAATACACCGAGAACTGGCTGACGGGTTTGACCGGAAAGAAGGCACCCAAATCCAAGGACAATCCGCCGCTGGTGAGCTATTCCATCGACAACTTCAAGTACTTCCTCGAAAACCTGAAAGAGGGCCAGCCGTTTTATTTTCAGGCACAAACGCCGGACACGCATCACGTCTGGGATCGGCCGCATTTCATCCGCGGCGGCGATCCGGGGTGGCCGTATCCGGAAGTCGATACCTCGCGGATCAAGGGAACGCCCGGTTGGGGAGATGCACTGGTGCCGACCGGCCCGCTGCGCGAAACGGTGGCGGAATACTACCGGGCAATCCAGCGTGTGGATTGGTATGTCGGACGCATCCTCGCTTTGCTGGAGGAACATGGACACGCCGACAAAACGCTGGTCATCTTTTCCGCTGACCACGGTCCGTCCCACCTGCTCCGCGGCAAGAAAACACCGGGCGAATTCGGCCTGCAGGTGCCTTTCATCGTGCGCTGGCCCGGTCAGGTCAAAAAGCCCGGATCCCGATCGAAGGCGCTGGTATCCTTTGTCGATCTTTACCCGACCTTCGCGGACGCAGCGGGCCTGGAGATACCCGGGCATTTACCGGGATATTCCATCCTGCCGGTGCTGAAAGGCGAAGTATCGCCCCGCAAGCACTTGTATTCGGCTTTCGTCGCCCACACGACCGGAATGCACCAATACTGGCCCAGTCGCACCGTGACCGATGGCCGCTGGAAACTGATCCATCACGTCCTGGGGGATGGCAAACGGTCACGGTATACCGAGAAAAACAAAGCGGTCTACAGCCTTAACAAGCAGATCGAGTCGATGCCCGCCGATGCACTCGCGCGGCAACTTCGGCATCGCTGCGAAGTGCCTCCCGCCTTCGAGCTTTACGACCTGGAGAACGACCCCTACGAGCATCACGATCTTTTCGGGACACCCGAACACGCAGAGATTGAGCAAGAACTCAAGATGCGATTGAAGAAGTGGCGTCAGCAGGTCTCCGATCCCTTCCTCGACGAGACCTTCGTGAAGCGGTTCAGCGATGTCTATCGGAAGAACTACGAACTCTGGAAATCACTCGGTGGCGACAAAATGAAGGATAAGAACGCGCTTGATTTTGAGGAGTTCATTCCTGACTGGGATCCCACGCCTTACCTCGGAAAGAAGGATCAATAGATGAGCCGGATGTGTAGACGACTCTGCTTTGTTGAAGACATCGAAGCTATTGTAGCTGCGTTCGCCAGAATGCGGGCTTTATCACACAACGCCCGCGCTCTGGCGAGTGCAGCTACCGTGTTAATCGCATGTTTGTGCCTGAGTCTGCTATCCGAGACCGCAATGGCGGCAGACCACAGGAACGTGCTGTTGATTTGCGTCGATGATCTTCGTCCGGTGATGGGTTGCTATGGCGGCGCGGCGAAGACCCCGAACATCGACAAGTTTGCAAAGAGTGCCGCAGTGTTCACGCGGCACTATAACCAGTGGCCAGTTTGCGGTCCATCGCGCGCATCAATGCTGGGCGGTTTGCGACCGGACACGAGCGGCATTTACGAAAACGGTGAGTCCTGGAAAATCTCCAAGCGACCGGTGACGCATCCCACGATGCCGAGGCATTTTCGAGACAATGGCTACACGACGCTGAGCTTCGGTAAGGTCTATCACGGCAAGGGAATCGGCAAGGGGTATGGGTGGAGCGAAACGCCGTGGAAGCTCGATTGGACCTGCTATGTGGACTTTGAATATGCCGCGGGAAAAACACAGCAATGGCGGCCCGTATACGAAATCTACGACGGCGCGGATTCCAGGCACAACGATTTTCAAACTGCGGAAAAGGTAATTCAGGCATTGAAAGTCAACAAGGACCGCCCGTTCTTCATCGCGGCGGGATTCTATAAGCCGCACCTGCCATTCGTCGCGCCAAAGAGATACTGGGATCTCTATTCCGTCAACGAAATAAGGTTG
Source organism: uncultured Pirellulaceae bacterium (assembly GCA_964617665.1). Taxonomy (GTDB): domain Bacteria; phylum Planctomycetota; class Planctomycetia; order Pirellulales; family Pirellulaceae; genus JADHUC01. Next base: position 978 of record CAZUAH010000551.1, on the reverse strand, counting down.
ATCGAGCCAACAAGTCTTCCGCAAGGCGCGGCGGACTTCATGTACAATTGGTCGGAGATTTCTTCGTATGGTGATCCTGACGGAAAGTTATTTTCGGGCGATGGCGATGTGGGCGAAGAGCAGGCGCTCAACATGATCCACGCCTACTATGCCTGCGTCAGCTTCATTGATGCCCAGGTCGGTCGCATTCTCAAGGCCCTGGAACAAAACGGCCTTGCAGACAACACAGCCGTCGTCATCTGGAGCGACCACGGCTTCCACCTCGGCGACCACGGACGCTGGGCGAAACACACTCAGTTTGAACAGGTCATGCGTTGTCCATTGATCGTCCGCCTGCCCGACCAGCAAACAGTGACAGGTTCAACGGACGTCATCGTCGAATCCGTTGATATCTACCCGTCGCTCTGCGAATTCGCCGGACTACCCACGCCGGATTTCGTCGAGGGCGAGAGTCTTCTTCCGGTGCTGATGGGGCGGTCTGACGGAAAAGAAGCGGCCTTCAGCCAGATCCGTCCCGTGAATCGGAAGAAACACAACCTCATGGCCTACTCGGTTCGCACTGACGATTTCCGGTACGTCGAATGGCGGGAACCTGACCGCAACAACGCCGTCATCTGGCGCGAACTCTACGACCACCGGACGGATCCCGAAGAAGCCGCAAATGTGGTCGATGATCCTGATAACGCCGAAGCGGTCAGGTACCACGAACGCCTTGTGTCAGCGAACTACCGCAGTCTGCAATAACAACTGATGAAGACCTCGGAGAAGATCTATATGAGACATTTCACAAATCAAACCTCTGCGACTCTGCGTCTTTGCGCGAGTCTTTTCCCGCTTTTCGTTTGCTGCGTCGCGGCAGATTCAGTACGCGCAGCCGACAAGCCCAACGTCGTGATCATCTTCATTGTCGACATGGGTTATGGCGGCATCGGGCCCTTTGGCAACACAATCCACAATACACCCCACCTCGACCCCAAC
>CAZUAH010000550.1:0-9218 GCA_964617665.1 uncultured Pirellulaceae bacterium | reverse complement strand
AAGTAGCGAGCCAACGCCCCGCCGATGAATCCTCCGGCCCCACCGATAACGATCAGGCCATCTTTGTCTGCTCCACTTTCCGCTGTGTTTGACATGTTTCTCTCCTCTTTCGTATCCAAAGGCTAATGTGCTACCTGCCATTACTTGTCTGCATGGCAACTACGATAGCATTTCCATCCTGGCCGAGAATAGCTAAACTTGACGAATACCTGGATATTATTGACCTCCCGGATTGCGCCGTGGTGAGCAACGAATCGACAAAACCGCCGGAGTTCTTCTCGCTGCAAGTGCGTGAAGCCAGACGATTCTACCTTGATCTTGCACCTCCTAGCGATACCAGTCTGGCTGTGGTCTGTGGTGGTTACGAATCCTGTGAGCCAGATTACGCGATTCGTCGGTCCACATTTCCCTACTACTCGATCGAATTTGTTGCACGCGGCAAGGGATCGTTGCGGTTGGGCGGCCAAACGTACTCGCTTTTGCCGGGAGCGCTGTTTTCCTACGGTCCCGACATCGCTCAGGAAATCGCCACTGATGCAAGCGACCGGTTGGGCAAGTACTTTGTCGATTTCACCGGGTCGAGAGCGCTGGATCTGCTGAAACAGTACGGGCTACCGCCAGCCAGCTTCGCGCGTGTGCACGCCCCGGGAGAAATCCAACGCATTCTGGACGATCTGATCCGCGACGGGTCAAAGGGTACTGGCCATGCCGCTGCCCTATGTGCTGCCCTGCTAGAGTACCTGATGGTCAAACTGGCCGACTCTCTCATGCCGTGGGAGGCAGAGCAGACGCCGGCGTTCGCAACGTACCAACGTTGCCGCCAACACATCGCCGGACAATTCGACCGGCTCAAGTCGCTAGAACAGGTCGCGCGCGAATGCCATGTCGACCGCGCCTATCTCTGCCGTCTGTTCCGTCGCTACGACCACGAGACGCCATATCGGTTCCTCACGCGGCTGAAAATGAACCTGGCCGCAGAACTGCTGCACGAGCCCGATGCGATGGTCAAACGAGTTGCCGCCGAATTGGGCTTCGACGATCCATTCCACTTCTCTCGCACATTCAAGAGCATCTTCGGCGTGTCACCACAGGCGTTCCGGCGTTTGGGACGCACACAATCGTCGGAGTGAAATGGAATCTAGTGTTTTCGGCCTATCCGATAGATGTGCACGGCCAGCGGCTCGAACGCATCCGCGAATCTGCCTGCATCCGAGCGAAGCGTGCGGGATTCATCCACGACGTCAACCGCTTTGCCGGACTGGAGACCGGACACGGTGATAGTTGCTTTCGCGCCAACAGCACGCTCGTCGTAGTTCACGGCGAATACATACAGCTCCCCATCGCACTCTTTTGCCATGATGTCGAGCTTTGTGTCGTTGTCCGCCTTGATGGTCACTGCTTGCTTGGAGTATTCGCCCAGGATCGCTGGCGCAAGACGCGTTATCTGGTCGTTGATTTCGCGCAAGGCTTTGCGGTTGGCCTCTGGCACGCCGAATTGCTTGTAGGATGGCTTCCAGATGTGCGTGAAATACCCGATAGCCGTAGCGCCGCGGCAAATCGCCATCCAGACTTCGGCTCGAATGTGCGTTGGCGTCACGTCTTTCTGACGCTCTAACGCTCCGGTCCACTGGCCGCCCTTGCTGGTTTCGATCCACGCATAGACAGGCCGCTGGCCGGCGTGGCCGACGAGCAACCCGGTTGCCTCACTCACAAGATGAATCCATTCCGGCTTATTCCAGCCATAGATGGGATAGATATCGTAGCCAACCACATCGGTCGCCTTGATATACGCTGGATACAGACTGTTGCGTTGCGTGTCCGTCCATTTCTTGAAATGCGGATGGAAGTTGCCGGTCACCGTCAGGAACATAGGACGCGACGGATCGGCCGCTTTGGCTTTTTCGTACTTCTCAAGTGTGTCGGATGGCTGAGCACGCGGCTCGTAGCGAGGGGGGGAGAGTATCGCGTTCTTTCCAGCGGCATCGAATGCTTCGATTTCGCCGATCGATCCCCACACGGCGTCGCCGGGAGCCGTCGAATGGACCTTCAACGTCAGTTCTTTGAACGTGGCAGGCTTGGCCAAGTCGAACTTCTGTTGTCCTTTCTTCGCCTCAAGGGTCGCTTTCAGAATTTCCTTGCCGTCGCCTTCGAAGGACATGTCTTTGGCCACGGATAGTCCCTTCGAGACCGTGAGCCAGACCGCGATGCTCTCGACAGTCACCGGTCGTTTCAGGCGAATCGTCACGGTGGCACCTTCCAGCGGATCCAGTACGGACCAGGAGTGAGTGACTCCGTCCACGAATTTCCATAGGGGCGTCTTGCGGTTGATTCTCAGACCATCGCCCGGTACGACTTCGGCGTCGTTCACCTGGCGCGGAAGATCGGGTTCGTCGTCATGAATGTAGCCGAGCAAGTAAGGATTCGCCTTCAGTTTGGCGTCGAAGGGCATGACACCGTAAAGGCCCGCCTCTTGCACCAACTTCTGATACTCAGCGACGTCCTTCGTGTCGCTCGATCCGGACCAATAGCCAGCGGTGGTGTTCATGCCGCAAGCTTTCACAGCAGGAAAGTTCTCAGCATCCTGAAGCCATGACATCAACGGGAAAAAGGGGGCTCCGTTGACATGGAAAACGCGGTTGGCTTTGATCTCCACATTCTCGATCGGCGGGGGGCCGTCGGCGGCCACACTGGTTTGAGCGAGTGTTGCGAGCAGCAGAACGATGCCGAACGTAGCGATTGACTTATTCATCGTCTCGTCTTCTCCTTCAATTCGTTGGATTCTGTTACTCGTCGGTGGCTCCCGGTTTCACAACTTCGACCCAGTGCTTGGCATCTACGTCGAGGACGTCGCTTAGTTGGTGCCGACAACTTATCCCGCAAGCGATGATCGTTTTGTCGTCGCTCATCGCCGCTCGCACCGCAGGGAAAAGCCGATCTTCGCCCACTTGGCGCGATACGTCGTAGTGTTCGTAGCCGAACGATCCCGCCATGCCGCAGCAGCCTGAATCGACCTCTTCGCAAGTGACTTCCGCGAGACGTCCAAAGTGATTGTGGATCGCCCTGGTGCCGAATTCAGCCTTTTGATGGCAATGGCCATGCAATAGGAACTTGCTTGCCGACGAAGCCAGCGGCGCGATCTTACCGGCGGCGACCTCTTCGTCCAGAAACACATCAATCATCTTGACGCATGAGGCAATCCGCCGCCCCAGTTCCTCGTCGTCGATCAAGTCGGGCAAATCGTCAGCCAACGCGGAAGCACAAGACGGCTCCAGGCACAGAATCGGCAGCCCCTGCCGCGCGAATGCGTCCAGTTTCTCCATCGTCTTCGTGCCGTCGCGTTTCGCAGCCCGTACCAGCCCTTTGGATAACCGTGGACGCTGACAGCAACCTGCCTTCGCCAGGATCACTTCGTAACCACACCCTTCGAGCAATTCCACGGCCGAAAGGCCAACATGCGGCTCCATGTAGTTGGCATAAGTGTCGTCGAACAATACGACCTTGCCCAAACGACCGCGGTCGGCTCCGTTCGATGAGGCCATCTTTCGTTCGCGGTCTCTGAGGAGTCTCGTAAGCGGGCGTGTCGCGAATCCCGGCATCGGTCTGCGCCGATCAATTCCGGCGATTTTCTCCATCATCCACGCGTAACCCGGCAGTTTCGAGACGAGATTTGCCAAGTGAGCCAACGGCCCTGCCAATCGCCGTGCGGTGTTCGGCATGTTGCCAACCAGTTTGTATCCCAAGGGCGTCCCGTGGTCGTCGTGGTGCATCTGTAGGACATCGCTCTTCAGACGCGCCATGTCGACGGCATTGGGGCACTCGCTCTTGCATGACTTGCAGGCCAGGCACAACTCGAGGACTTGCTTCATGCGATCACTGCTCAAAGCACCCTCGTCCAATTGCCCCGACATGGCCAGACGCAATGCGTTTGTCCGGCCTCGCGTCGATGCCTCCTCGTCGCGCGTGGCCATATAGCTGGGACACATGGTGCCTTCGTTCAGCTTGCGGCACGCGCCCACGCCATTGCACTGTTCGACGGCAAGGTGGAATCCGCCTTGGTCCCGGTAATGGAACAACGCCGGTACGTCGGTCGGCTGATATTGGTCGCCGTACCGCAGATGGCTGATCATCGACGGCGTATCGATTAGCTTGCCGGGATTCATCAGATTCTGCGGGTCAAACAGCAGCTTGACCTGCCGGAAGGCTTCGACCAGCTTCTCTCCGAAAGAACGCGGAATGAACTCCCCGCGAACAAGCCCATCGCCGTGCTCGCCGGCAAATATGCCTCCGTATTCGCTCACCATGTCGAATGCATGATTAGCGATGTCCACCATCTTTTGGCGATCTTCGGGTTTATGCAGATCGAGCACCGGCCGGAAGTGAATCACGCCGACGCTGGCATGAGCGTACAGACTGGTCGACACGTCCATTTCGTCGCAAATCTTCTGCAACCGTTCGATGTATTTGGCCAATACCTCGACGGGCACACAAGCGTCCTCGACAAACGCTTGTCCTTTTGATGGGCCCTTGACGTTTGTGATTAGCCCCAAACCCAGCTTCCTGACATTCCACACATCGGCTTGTCCCTTCTTGTCGGTTCGTACAGGCCATGCGTAGCCGATGTTCTGCGATTTCAGATCGTCAACCAGTTCGGTGATTCGCCGTGTGGCATCCGCTTCGTCATCGCCGAACACTTCGACCAACAAGACCGCCTCTGGCTGGCTTTCGATGAATGTCGCCATGTCGCGAGTCGTCGCATTGACCACAGCTTCGCCGAGAACCGATTGGTCTAGCAATTCGACCGTGCTGGGATTGTGGCGAAGGATCTCCGGTACGTGGCGCAGCGAGTCGATCGCGTCGTCGAAATGGACCACGGCGAGCGCTGTCGCTTCCGGAAGCGGTGTCAAGCGGACCTTGGTTTCCATCAATACGGCTAGTGTGCCTTCGCTGCCCACGATCAAGTTGGACAGATTCCAGGCCTTGTGTCCTGACAGGTTGCGCCCGCCGATCGGGCCCGTGTAGCCCGCCCCGTCGACGAACTCGTCCAGGTTGTATCCCGAGACGCGACGCATGACTTCTGGATAGCGTGCCAGGATTTCGTCACGATTCAGCTCGACGATTTCTTTCACACCGCGGTAGATAGCCGCCTCGGGGGAATCGCCCTGCGATCGGCGGTCCCACTCGTCATCGTCGACCGCGTCCAACTCCATCACCGTGCCGTCGGCCAACACGACTTTCGACGAGATCACGTGGTCGATCGTTTTTCCGTACACGATGGAACGCGTACCAGAAGCGTTATTGCCAATCATGCCGCCAACGGTGGCTCGGTTGGCCGTGGCGGGATCCGGAGCCAAGTGCAGCCGATGGTGGGCGAGCTGTGCATTCAGCCGATCGCGCACGACACCAGGCTGGACTCGGGCCCATCCTTCGTCGACATTCACTTCCAGCACCTGGTCCATGTACTTCGAGACGTCGATGATCATACCCGTGCCAAACGTCTGGCCCGAAAGCGACGTAGCACCACCCCGTGGCGTGATCGGCAGACCGAACTGTCCGGCTATCTTAACCGCTTGGACGCAATCCTCCTCGTCGTGTGGCACGACAACGCACGCGGGCATCATCTGGTAGTGACTTGCATCGGTCGCGTGTATTCCGCGACTCATCTGGTCGAGGTAGACTTCACCGCGCACATTCGATCGCAGGGCTTGCTCGAGTTTGTTGATGTCAATGGGACCTTGGGGTTGGTCGACGGGCATTATGGTAGCTTTCGTTGAAAGTCCGGTTCTTTTCGGGCGTGCGGCAAGGAGACAACGCTCCCCTGCGATGGAACCACCTTTTTAGCAGATTGGCTTGGCGAGCGTTAGGATGCATGCCACTCGGACATGCACCATACGGCCTCGACCGTCAGTCGGTCGCCTCGATCACTCGCCATTCGAGAATACCGCCGGAGAACTCGTTTTGGAGTTGGACCTCGATGCGTAACGACGAGGTTTCCACGACGTCGAAAGTGACCTTGTTGAATTTGTCCTTTTCAACGCCGTGCTTGCCTGCCCCGCTGACCGGTTTCCACTCGCTGCCACTCTTGTACAGCAGCCGCCACGACGAAGGTATGCGGCATTGGCCGCGGCCTGTGTCGTCGAACCAATAGACCTCAACGCCTGCGACGCGTTTCGGTTTGTCGAAGTCGTACTGGACCCATTCGGTCGTGCCTCGGTGATCCCACCAAGTGAAGCGCGGGATGCTGTGGTCGTTCGAGTTGCGCGGCAGCAGATCGTCGCCGAGCGCCGTCATGGTGTCGCCGTGCCAGACGTGAGATGCTTTTGCTGGGATCGGTTCCTTCGGGCCAACCCACTCGTGCGCGTCAGGCCCGTCGCCGATGGTTGGGAATGCCGAGATCCGCAGGCGTGCGGCGCCCATCGGGATCAGCGTGACTGTCTCGATCGGCTCGTCCGATTTGGCGGGACTCGATTGTAGTTTACCGACCAGACCCAGATGGCCGAGCTTCCAGCCGGCGATACGTTTGGCCTTCGCTTGCATCTGCACAGGCACAGCATCGGCTTCAAACGGCTGATTCGATTCCGGCCATTCGGTCTTCGTGAACTCGAACGAAGAAGCTGGATCCTGCTCATCGAGCGCCAGACCATAGTTCCACGGCGTTGTCGGATGGATTTCCCAGGCCAGCCATTCGTTGGTGCCTCCGGACTGGACATAACGCTCGCCGATCTTCAGCGAATAGGTCAGCGGCCCACGGTCGACGGAAACGCTGTTCTTGTTCTTCTTCCATGTTCTGATTCGGACGTTCATCGGCAAGCGGAGGCTGACTGTGTCGCCGTCTCGCCAGACACGGTCGATCTTCACAAACACGCACGGAATCGTCTGTGCCTTGACCGTCTGTCCGTTGACTTCGAGTTCGGGTTGTTCGCACCAGCCGGGGATCCGTAGATACAGTGGAAATCGAACGTCCTTCGGCGTAGACAACGACAATGTGATGGTTTCGTCGAACGGGTACTTCGTCTCTTCAGCGATCGCAACTTCGGTACCGTCGCCAACCTTCGCCGTGACCTTCGATTCGGCGTACAACACCGCGGCCAGACCGTTGCCCGGGGCCGCCAGCCAGAGGTGTTCGGCGTAGTACGGCCAGCCGTGTCCATAGTTGTGTTGGCAGCAGCGGTGGGCGTGTGGATTCATGTGCAGCATGGGGCCACCGTTCTGCAATCCGGGCGATTTGCTGCGCGCGTCGCTGAGAACCAAGTTCGGTGCGGTCAAGTATCGCAACCCTTTCGAGTCGGGCAAGAGGCAGGCTGGCAGTGTGTTTAACGCAGCGTCTTCACAGCGGTCGGCCCAAATCGGATCGCCGGTGATTACGAGCAGTGTTTCGTCCGACAGCATCTCCTCCACGACGCCGCAAGTCTCGATCGCTTGGCGAGGGCCGACGAAGCCGGGTCTCGCGTTTTCATCGGCGCCGAACATTCCTCCGGGAACCTGACCGTAAATGGCCCGCACGTGCTGGTAATTTCGCTCGGCTGCGATCAGGTGTTTTGGATCCTTCGACTGCATGAAGAAAGTTGCCGGCCCACCAAATGCCTGGCCGATGTTGACGTTGTGCCAGTTGATGACGCCGTCGCTCCAGCGCGCCGTGTTGCGATGGACCTTCTCGGCCAGTTCCAACAGCCACTCGTTACCAGTTCGGTTGTACAGCCAATAGACGCTGAACAAGTTGTCGGCCGCTCGCATCTGCTGCCAGTATGGCGGCAGGAAATCTTCATCCGCGACGCTCAACTCCCAGCGGAAGTACCGTTTCATCAACTCCAGCACTCGTTCGTCGCCCGTGTATTCGTAGTGCGATTGCAGGACGAACAGCATGATCATGTTGGGCCACAAGTCATACTTGCCGCTGGTACTTCGGACCGTGCTCTTCCCGCCCATGTTGCCAAGCGGACCGAACCAGCCGTCTTCGCGCTGGCTTCTCAGGGCCGCTTCGATCCAGATTCTTGCTTCCTTGATGATGCGTTCGTCTCCAAGCAGATAACCTGTGTCGCCGAACCCTTTCAGCCAATACGGCACCTCTTCCCAGCCGTTACGTCCTTCGCCCGTCGGATCCAGCCACCCGTTGTTTTCTTTAACGAGGAACCGGCTAATCTCGGTCAGATGCCCGTGGAACCCGTCGGCTTGAAGCTGCAACTGCTTACGCACCCAGCCGCGTGGTTCGATCGCACCGATCGGCAGCTTCATGAATGGACTGGGTAACAGTGGCTCGCGGTTTCCGACGTAGAAGTCGTTCTTCTGTGATGTGTCGGGAATGGGCATGACGGCGATGTCGGCGGCCAACGATGGAGCCGTCACAGCAAGGAGCACGATGAAGAAGGGAATCCTGTCTAGAGAGTTTGTCATGGTGATTGTTTCCTTCTCGTTTCAGTCTGCATCAGGTTCCGTTGGTGCGATGGCACCAACGTAAGGCCAAAGGTCGTCGTCTGCGTCGTCCACGAAACCGGACATCAGCCGCGAATCACACGGCCGCAGAAAATCCTTGTGGTCGACATCGTCGCGCTCAACCAGTTTGATCTCTCGTTCCAGCGTTGCGATGCGCCCATAGAGTTCTTCATCATCCGCCGTAGTGGGATTCTCCTCCCAGAAGTTCTTCTCGAATTGCCAATTCGTGACTGCGTTTTGGAGCCTCTCAGGCGCTCCAGCAATTGAATCGCAACCCAGGATCAAGTTGTTACAGATCATCACCCTGCCCCGATAGTCCTCGGTATAGGCCAAGCCGATCCACTGTCCGGTGTTCCAGAACGTGTTGTTGTAGATGCGGATGTTCGGTTCTTGTGCAAACTCCTGTTCGAGGCTCATATTAATACCGCTCACGGCCCGGCCGGACGTCGATCCCAAGAACTTGTTCCCAACTACGACGGTTTTTCCGAGCGGTGCGTTCTTTGCGGACAGAAGAACTTGAACAAGTCTACCTCTGATGGTGTTCCTTTCGATCTTCACGTCTTGCGCGACTGCCCCTTGCGCAACGTCCATGGGTAGGCCGACCCTAATACACTGGTTCGCAATCGGATTGTCGAAATGCGATTCACGAATAACGATAGGCTTGTCCCCTGATCTATTACGCATAGCCTGGACTACCACGCCGGGTTCGATTTTCTCCTCTCCGCATTTGCTCTGATCACACACGATATTCTCGATCTTGATGCCGGACGCTGTGCCGCTGATCTCGATTG
>CAZUAH010000549.1:0-9224 GCA_964617665.1 uncultured Pirellulaceae bacterium | reverse complement strand
TCAACAAGGCCAACGTCGCAAAGGCGCTCAGCTTCACGCAAAGCAGGCGGGGTCGCGGCGGTACCCACATGCTGGAAGGCGTCAAACGAGCCATCGACCAGCCGATCGACGAGGAGCGCATACGAATCGTCATCATGCTGACCGACGGCTTCATTGGCAACGAGGCACAGATCATCGAACACGTGGGCAAGAGTTGCGGCGACCAGATTCGCTTCTGGGCAATTGGCATTGGCAGCTCGCCGAACATGTTCCTGGTCGACGGCGTGGCTCGCCAGGGCGGCGGCATGGGCAAGCGGTTGGGGTTGGAAGACATCGCTGCTGGGTTGGCTGAGGAAGTCATTACGCGCATCCAGCGCGCGCAGCTTGCCAAGATCAACATTGACTGGGGCAGGCTCGGAATTGCCGAAACCTATCCGGCGAAGATTCCCGAACTCTGGGCCGGTCGCCCCGTGATTCTGTTTGGCCGCTATACGGGTGGCGGCGCGACGGAGATCAAGGTCAACGGTGTGGTCGAGGGCGAGGCGGTCAGTTGGCCGCTTCAAGTCGCGCTGCCGGAGAATCAACCGAGCCACGATGTGCTTGCCAAAGTGTGGGCGCGCAAGAAGATCGAAGACCTCATGCAGCAGACTTATTACACGGGATCTCCGGCAGTGGAAGAGGAGGTGACGGCAATCGCGCTGGACTATCGGCTGATGAGCCAATACACGAGCTTCGTGGCAGTGGATGAGAAAGATGCAGAGGACATCGCCAAGGAGCGACCCGCACAGCCACCACGACGCATGCTCGTACCGGTGCCGCTTCCGGAAGGCACTCAGTGGGAGGGCTTTTTCGGTCCGCGCGGTGAAGGCCGAGGTAAGATGTTCGATGTAGCGGCGAGGTCAAAATTCAAGGCAGGCCATACGTTCACCATGAACGGTCTCGGCCGCGGGGGCGGCATGGGTGGTATGGGCGGCGGCGGATTCGGCGGCGGGATGGCCGGTAGACCAATGCCAGCAGCCCAACCAGTGCTTCGGGGTGGATTTGGGTTGCCGACGAATAGTCCGACGCGCCGCAGATCCAGTCCGCAGTTGGGGAAATCGCCGTACTCTGCCAGTCCCGTCATATCCGCGGATCGCAGGTACGTGAGGATGACGCCAATGCCGATGTTCGGCGGCATGGGGCCTGCTACCGCATCTCGTCCAGCCAAGGGCCAGCCGATCGTGTCTTTCGAGAAGTTGGCCGACTTGGGCGAAAGCCTCGTCGTCGACGGCCGCTACGCGGCGGTCGCGTTCGGCGGCGATATGAAAGAAATAGCACAAGCGGCTCAACAGCTACTCGAGGCCGGACGTGCACAACTGAAGAAGAACGAGTACGACTTGGCCCGCGGCTATCTGGTACGCGCGTACTTCCTGGCCACGGCGGCCACGAATCGCGGCAATCACCAGACGTCGCAGACCACGAGCGCGGCGTTGGCCGAACTGGAATTGCTCCACAGCAAGCAAGTCGAGGCGTGGAAGAAAGAGACACCTACGCTGGACACAAAGCTCGACCTCGTGCTCCGTGATACTTCGGTGGACGAAGCGCTGGATGCCATTGCACAGGCAGTCAAAACGAGAATCCGGCTGATTGACGGTAGCATCGAAGACGCGAGCGACATGCTGGCAGGACGAAATGTCCGAGTCACATACCTGGACCTCCGCGGAGCGACGGTGGCCCAGGCATTGGATTGGATGCTTCAGCCGTTGCGTCTGACATGGCAGCCCGAGCCGGGGCGCGGTGCCGGCAAGACGATTGTGGCGGGCAGCGATCGGCGGATGCCGCGCATCACGGCCTGGGTATACGACGTTTCGACGATCGCCCTGCCGACGAAGGAGGAGTTCGACAAGATCGAGGACCGGACCAAGGCCATGGCCATGGTAGCAGGAAACGCCAAGCAGTTCATCGACGCAGTGCGAAAGGCATTGAAGGCGTCCGATGAGGAAGTGACATGGTTCGCTCCCGGCCAACTGTTGGTCATCGGCAACACGAAGACTCACGGCCAAGCGGCCGAGATGTTCGCCATGTTGTCCAACCCGGCAGCCAAGCCCGTTCGGTCACTAACAGCGCTTCACACGAAGACAAGTGCGCGGGCTCAGAATCGCCGTGATCAGCTACAGAAGGCGCGCGAACTGAGTCGTCTGATGGAGACGTTCGACGTGCACGACCAGTTTGGATGGAATCTGCTGGCCGCGGCTCTGGCCAGCCAAGTGGATGACGAGGCCCTAACCGAACTGCAAATCGCCTGGCGTGCGGAAGAAACGAAGAAACTGTTTGACGGTGAAGGCGCGGGGGTCGCGCTCCGTTCGGCCTGGGCGATCACAACCGCATCCCGGTTGCTGCCCGATCACAAAGGGATCTCGGCGTTGGCCGACCAAGTGCGTGACAAGTGTCGACCGGCAGCGGAGAAGGCCGTCACGACGCTCAAGGACCGACCGCAGGAGTTTTCCGCCGTGCTCACAGCCGTGTACGCGGCAATGGTGATAGGGAACACGCACGCAAACGCCAACGTGCTCGCTGCGCTTCCCAATAAGACAACGGCCGACTCGCCTGTGGCCGGTGCCCTCTTCGCCGCCCGCGGGTTATTGAGTAGTTCGCATCGGACCGATGGCGCTCAACTGGGCTCGCTAGTCGCGGCGGGTAAAGTCAAGGGTGAAGATATCACCGTGCTGGTTGCGATGGCGTGCCACAAGGCTGGTGGCGAATTGTGGACGACTTTCCGGGCCGAGAAGAGAGGAATCCTGGGCAAACAACCGCTGCCCGGAAGTATTGTCGTACTGATCAATCGGCTATCCGGCAATGCACCGCAATTAGTGATGAGGTAACCCATAAAAAGCAGGCTCCTGGCAACAACGCTGGCTCTTTCTGTCGTGACAGCGGTGTGTGCGGATGATGATAAGCCGCGCACGCCGAAAGAACCGAAGACAGCACCGGTGGAAAAGGCAGAAGTCGAAGCCAAGAACGGACGGCTCCCTGCTTCGGTCGACGTGAAGCCGTTCCAACCAACGATTTCCCTATTCGACTCGGTCGAGACAGTCAAACGGTACCTGAAGACAAAGGCCAAGGAAGACTACTCGGACAAGTATCTTCACTCCGTGAGTCTTCACTACTCGAAGGGGCATCCGCGCAAGGGCCAATGCTGGTTGTACGGTTTCGCTTTCAAGCAACCCAGATTCGGAGGAGACGTCAGCATTTACCATTTCATGGACGGAACGATCATCGAATTCAATCACGGGCCGTAGAGACGGGCGAAGGCCATTTCACCTGCTTCCATCGCACGGCGAACGGCCAGCGGGTCCAATCGTGAACCAAAATACTAAGCTGGCCATCGCCCAGCCCGGCGGTGACGTTTGGTGAGGTGATTTGACCGTCGTAGACGACGGCTTTACGACCGATCTTGCCGTCGCATTCCAAGTGTGCGGCCCGAACCTGCCCAGGCGTCTGTGCGTAGCTTCGCCAGACGAGGGCAAATCCGTCGGATGCTGCAACCGGACGAGCCATGCCGCTGACGAACTCGGCGACAACGATTACACCAGTCCTGGGCCGGCCTTCCACATCGAACACCCGTGTCATCAGCCGGTCGTCGTCGTTATCACTCTGGACCCAAGCGACACAGAGACTGTCGCCCACACGTTCGATTTGTGGCTTGAAGCCGTGTCCCCTGATGGCCGGATCATCAACACGGATCGACTGTCGAAGTCGGCCAGCCTGGTCCAGCATCAAAAGTGTCACTTGGTCGTCGCCGCCGAAAACCGCGGCCGCACCAGACGGCGCGGCCACCACGGACGCGGCTCGCGCGTCAATGCTGTAGTCCAAATCGATGCTACCGGCCTTCAGCACTTCGATCGGTTTTGCCAACGGACTGCCTACCGAGTCGAGTCTCTGAGAGAGAACGGCTCCGTCCTTCGTGTTGTAGACAACCAGCCAACTGTCGACGGATCGGCAGAGAGTGAGGTGCCGAGCTTCCGTCAGACTCACGGGCACAGGACCGTGTGTGACTCGGCCCTCCGGTGACGCCGCAAGGAAATGGGCTTTGTGACGCTTCTCGTCCCATTCGTACTCGTGCCACGCAATCCCGACGCCCTGATCCGTCCAGGCCACGACTGAGCCGGTTGGCTTGCGGTTGATGTCGTCCCTCGGACAATCGTAGAGGAAAGAACTCGCGTTCGTCTCTGCAAACGACATCCAGCGAATCCCGTTTGGTAACTCGTCCATGGCGCGGTGAGTGTCGCGATACGCAAGCACGCCTTTGGCTCCATCCGGACTGATATGCAACTCTGGCCAGTGCATAGGAAGCTCAGCGATCGTGGTCAATGTTCCCGGCGCGACGTCGACCTCGGGAAACGGTTCCGTTTTCAACAGGCCTGTCCACCACGTCTGCCATCTCCGGCGCCCGTCCTTGGTTGTCGGAGACGAGCGGTCGCGCAATGCGTGCGTAACGCGATGCAAAGCAGAACGGGCTTCCTCGCCCAACGTGGACTGGACGGGAAGTGTAAGATGTGGTCCTTCGGCCGTAGTCACGTGCATCCCGTCCGGCACCGTCACCTGTGCTTTGCTGTCGGTCAGGGCGATCACTGCCGGGACCAAAGCGAAGCATCTCTTCTCACGGAATTCCCGCAACGCCGCGTACTGCCGCGCCGGATCGTCGCTTTCCAACTCCTTCCGCATCTTGGCCAGTTTGGCCTTCTCGTCGCGAATGTCGATGTCCATTGGCGTTTGAGCCAGATCGGTCACCGCCAGCGTCCCGTCTGGCAAGACGTCCAAAGTCCATCTTCCACGGATTTCCCTCATGCCCTGGCCGCCCTTGTCGATTGCCAGTGCTGCGCCGTTCAGGGCAAACACGTACAGATTGCGAGTGCCCCCAGGGCGTCTTGGGTGGTCCGCGTGGCGCGTTCCTTCAATGATCTTGAAGACCTCCAACGAAATCTCGCAGCAATCGTATCGCCGGATGGTCAAATCGCCCTTTCGCCAGGCAAGCAGGCGGCGCATCGTAATGCAGTCGACCATTGCGCCTCCGCCACGCCAACACGCCTCGACCACGATTCGTTCGCCACGGGAAGAAGGCACCCAGCAGCCGATGAACAGAACAAGGAGAATTGCCCGACAAGATGTCTTCATCCACCTTCTCCCGCGCCGAGTCGCACCTCAACGGCCAATCGTCGGCCCACGTGACGCACGACGAACGACTTCCGTTCTACTCCATGCGGGTCCGTCTGGCCACAGTTGCCCGTCGAATTCAGTCAACCATCACGTAGGCGGCGATATTGCCGACGATCTTCCTGGCCGATCTGGGCTTGTAGCCCAGCGAACGATAGTTCTCGATATCGGCCATGGCGCTGGCGAGATCGAACTCGGAGAAGAACACGGCGGGCCGCTTGTTATCCCAGGCAACCAGCAGTTTCTGGCCGCGGGTCGATTCGTCGCGGCTGCGCAACAATCGGCGAGCCGGCAGTTTGAATTGGACGCCGTCCGAGAGGTCCTCGCCACCTTCAAACCGGCCTTCGGCCAGCACGTGGTCCGTGGGTAGCGTCTGGAGGGGGCCAAAAGTCTCCGTCACGATTGCCTTGGCGGACGTCGCAAACGCAGGTGAGCCGGCGTAGGCATCAACCAATACGGTCCCTCCGGAGACGACGAACTGTTTCAACTCGGCACGCTCCTCCTCGGACAATGTCAACTTCTCTCGGCCTGTCAGATGCAGCATCCTGATGCCTTCCAGTGAGTCTTTGGCCAGCGTGACCGGCGAGGACTCGGAAAGTTCGCAGCCCGTTATGTGTTTCACGTACGGTGCGAACTTGCGCCAACACATGGCTGCCGCATTCCAGTTGCTCGGAGACCGCTTGATGCCAGCATGTTTGACTCGGGCAACGCGCAGCACCGCTTCCCGCTCTTTGGCAGGTGCCGTGTCCGGCAGCATCGCGGCGAACTTGCCTTCCAGTGCGCCCAAGTCGGTTGCATAGAACAGCAGATTCATCGCCAGACGAAAGGCATCGCTGTCGACCTTGTTCATCTGCCAGTCGCGCGACAGATACTCGTCGGAAACGAGGAAGAACGTGCGCGATCCGTCCGAGACACCGCGCAGCCGCGGGCGCCGATTCCACGATTGCTTGATCACGGCATAGATCCCGTGATCGGCCGGCAGGGGCTTCAATTCGTAGTTGGGATAGTCCTTCTTGGAGAACATTAGACGCACAAGCTGTTCCATGGATTGGGTGAATTCTTCCGAATGGTCGCTCGGTTCGGCCAGAATCGTCCCGCCACGAAGCACGTACTCGCGAAGCTTGAGCATCTCCTCCTCGGTGAAGTTCACCGCTTTCGACCCACTGATGAACAGAATGGGCGCCTCGAACTCGCTGGCTTCCGTTTCCAAAGAAACCGTCTGCCAGTTTACCGGCCGCTCATACGCCGCCCACAAGTGCTTGCTTAAGTTTGCCAGATCGCGCGGGTTCAGATTCCAATCCTGTCCTTCGCCGTATTCCAGCTTCTCTAACGCCACCGGCGCGCCGCCGTAGACGAGGAACAACGTACAAAATGACGTGCCCACGACTTGGTCGCCCCATTGTCCCAGCGGAATGAAACCGTTGGATTGCTGTGTGCTTAAGACCGTCTGAGCACCGTTGGCAAACCAGTCCTCGCCGCCGATGTACTTGCGCCCGCTGGCCACACCGGTCCGTTCGATGCCGTAAAGGTAATAGGCCGAGTTCTTGTTGCCGGACGATTTCCCCAGCCACGTCATACCGCGTCCGATCGAAACGAGCACTTCGGCGGCGTCACCCTCGGTGAACGTTCGCGGATTCTCTCGCGTGTACGCGTTGCGGCCGTGATACATGTCGAAGACAAGGAACATGCTGGCCAAGCCGGCTGTGGCCATGTTTGGCGAAGATCCGCTTCGCGTGTACCCCCATCCGCCATCTTCGTTCTGGCACGAACGAAAGTGCTTTGACATCGTAATCCAGAACTTCTCGCCCGGATCGAAGCCTGCCCGGGCCGCCGCCCAGAGTCCCAGCACGCCGTACTGCGTGCAGGAGTTGTCCCAGTCGCTCTTGTTGTTGCGTGATGCCATGTTGTATCGCCAGGCTTCCTTGTCACCCAATGCCTGCAGCAGCCAATCGTAGTCAACCTTGAGCAACTCGCGAATGCGTTTGTCATAAGGAACCTTGCGAAGCGCATACTCCCAAACGTTGGCACGGATGCCGCGGACATATACGTTGTCCGGTTCAGTCTTGCCAAGCCAGTCGAGGGCTCGCTTGAGCTGATCGTCGGTGGCCGGATGCGCGCCGGATGCCAGCATCGTCAGGGCGGCCAGCGCCGTGCCACCTTCGGGATGGCTGCCCAAGGTGATCGACCCGTCGGTCCGCTGCTGGTTGCGCAAGAACATGACAGCGTCGTCGATCGCCGTCCGGATCTTCGCCGCCGTAATCGGCCCCGCAAATGGTTCGTGAACCGCTCGGGCACCAGGGCCGCCCAGTTGCGGTCTGAGTTGAGCGAAGACCGAAGCGGGGAAGAGAAGGAGAAGGGAAAGCAAGGCTATCATACGTGGCATTGATGAATCTCCTGGCTTGATTGTTTAACCCCGAGCCGGCAGGCGACGGTTGTTCAGAGCCGCTCGATGCAACAGAACCGTCGCCTGCCGGCTCAGGGTCAAACGACCACAAAGGTGTTTACGTCCTATTTGTCCGTCGTATCAGCGATCGTTGTTCCGGACCGGCTCTTGTTGCTGCACGTCCTGAACATTCCGGTTGTTCAACTGCATTTGCTGATTGATTTGGATATTCGGCAGTTGATTGACCGGAATCTGTTGCAGCTGCTGTTGTCCCTGCGGCAATTGGTTGAATCGGTTGTTGAATTGGAGGTTACGCATTTGTTGCTGCTGCATGGCAGGCGCCTGCTGCTGTTGTTGAACCCGTTCGAGCAATTCCTTACTCTGCGTCGCTCCGTCGTTTTCCACGACCACTCGCTCGTCACCCACGTTGATGGACATGGCCCAGCCCAGACGCTGCGCCTGGGCAAAACGACGGTTGTTGCGCACCAGATCGTTGTATTCCTTGCTGAACAACTTCACGGTGCGGGCCTTTCGGTCGCCTTGATCCTGGGCATCCACCCATTGCCCCTCGCGGAGATAGAACACATTGTCGTCGAACTGTTGGATGTTCTCGGTGGCCACTCGGCGCCCTTGGCGGTCCAAGTAGAAATTGGCCCCCTTCGTGGCAACCACCTTCTGCTGAAGCTGCCGGTCGTTGCGAGCTTGGTTAAAGGCCCACTGGCCGGCCTGCACTGAGTTGGCCATGTTCATCCGGTTCCGTGCCTCGGTGACGGCAAGTTCCGCGCTGAGTTCGCCGGTAACCGAGGCAATGAACTCGGTGTACTCCGTGACAATGCCAAACTTCTTGCTCAAACGGACCACCTCGGTGATCAACTCGTCGTTTTCCCCGTGCAGACGGATTTCCTGCAGCAGATATCCAATTTTCCGCGCGGCCCACAGCGGGGCGACAAACGCGGTGGTGTCGGCAGACGGATCCGAGGGCAAGACGGCCTGGCACTCGTATCGAGTCGGCTCTCCTGAGAGTGAGCCGGAGACCGTGAACGTGTGTTTTCCGCCATCGCGGTAGCGGCCGAACAGCATGAATTCACTGCCCTTGAACAGGGCTGAAACCTTCTTCGGGTATACCGAATGCGTTCGCAGTTCGCCGCAGTCGACTACTACGTTGGTCAGTACGGGATTCGAGAGCCGGTCGTACAATGTGGCGATCTTGGCGTCGATCTCGTCGTCGGCCGTAACGTATTCGCTGCTGCCTTCAGTCGCCTCGGCCAACTTGTCCAACAGGTGCGTGTTGACGTCGTGGCCGACGCCCATTACGAAAATCCTAGTCGGGCAAGGTTGTGTCGCCGTGACCGACTCGACAATTTTCTCCGGCACTAATTCTCCGGCCGTGGGCGTGCCGTCGGTCAGGAAGATCGTGATGTGCGGTCGCCCCGCGGTGGACTCGCCTGTTACGGCCTTCTCCAGCGCACCGCTGATATTGGTCCGCCCCTGAGCCACGAATTCCTCGATGAAGTCCTGGGCAGCCGTCAGCTCTGCCTGGGACCTCTTCACCAACGCGTTGCGAAAGCTGCGCACCTCCGTACCGAATGTGACGATGTTGAAGCGGTCGCCCACGTTCAGTTGCTCCAGACAGTATTCGATGGCCGCTCGGGCCTGTTCGATCTTCTCG
>CAZUAH010000548.1:0-9238 GCA_964617665.1 uncultured Pirellulaceae bacterium | reverse complement strand
TATCGACGATCGTCGCTGGCGATGGTGATTGCGAATGTCGTCGCCATCGCCTCGTGGCGCAATGTGTGTCGAACTGAGGTGTTCCGTGCCATAGTCGTTATTGTAACGCCGGTTGCAGGGGGCGTGTCCAATGGAATCAGCGCATTCTGGGCTCGTCTGCACCCGTCGATTTGTCGGTTATCCGGCGATTGCTCTTGCCCGCCGGCCACTTTCTGCCAAGAATGGTCTCAGTGGATCGTACTGACGCGGTGCGATGGACGCTAAGCTCGCGAGGGGGCCGCATCTCTGGCTAACGCGGTCGAAGCGGGAAACTCTGTTGCGAAAGGAGGTGATCTAGTGGAATATTGCTGTACTAGCCAACAACGAGGTGGCCGCACTTAGCGGCGGTCGGCGGGCTGCCGACACGTGCAGCCACCACCCTCGTGACACTTGATCACCAAACGATAAGTGGTTACGAGAAAATCGGCCCGGCTCTCCACTCTGGGGAGTCGGGCTTTTGGGTTGTATTGATCTCCCGCACCAGCGCGACTCATTCCGATCAATTCGGCAGTGGATCGCCTTGGAAACGGTGGAGTTGGCTCTTGAGCGACTCCGATCCGGGGCGAAGTTCGACAGCACGGCGAGAGTAGCCGATGGCTGTCTCGCGATCTCCCAACCGGAAATGACACTCGGCAACAGTGTCCAGGTACGAGGCGTTGTTGGGCGCAAGTTCGATTGCCCGTGCGGCGTGGCGCAGCGATTTACCCAAGTGCCGACCGCAGCGGGCAGACATCCAGGCGAGGTTGTTGTGCAGAAGCCCACAGCCCGGATAGGTTGCAGTCCATTCGGAATATGCGCGATGCAGATCTACAAACAACTTGTCGGCCTGTTCCTTCCGCCCTGCCTGCTCTAGTAGCGGAACCAAGTCTTCGGCCACGCGCGTCGCCCCCGGCGAAGCGACAAGCGCCAATCGAACTGCTCGTTCCGCCGCTTCGAAGTCCTTCGCGTTGATCGCCGCGAGAGCGCGAAGCCGATGAATCACTGATGGCGTATGCAAGTAGTCTTTGCTATTCAACAAGTAGAAGTAGGCACGCAGGTCATCCAGGAGCGACAACTCAAACAGTTCGATGGCTTCGGATGGATTCTCGTCAATCAAATGATCGCCCAGCTGACGCACCGCTTCGCTCCATTCCCAGTGTTCGCAAGGTGCCGTGCGGAGCACCAGACGCAACTGTTCCATCCCCTCATCTCGCAAACCGTGTCGCAGCAGACTTAGAGCCATGTCTAGCCGCGCTCGACTGTCTAAGGCCATTAGATGGGCCTGTTGTTTGCGCTGCCGGCCTTCGTCGATTTGGCTGGCTCGTTCCAGCGCGTCTCCGGCCAAGTGAAGGGCTGCAAGATTACTGCGGTCGTTCTCCCATGTACAGAAATATGCATCGGCTGCCTCGACCCATTGTTCATCGTCGCGCAGCATGTCTGCCAGTATTAAGGCGACGTTCGGATCGGACTTGTCCGTCTTCTCGAAGCAGCCGCGCACCAGGTCAAGCCGACCGCGACGCCGACTGGACTCGCAGACCGCGGTCAAGACGTACTCTCGGTAAGGGTCAGACAGCGATTCGGCCAACTCCATGGCCTCTTCGGTCAATCCCGTGAAATCGTCCGGGGCTTCATCCTGCGGGGCGTTCATGACGCAATGAACTCGTTCGAACGTCTCGACCAGTGGTTCCGATTCACGACGCTTGCGGAAGAAGGTCCACCAGCCGCGTGCTTCCTCGTACCGCTGGGGATATAGACGCGAGAGCATGGGCGGCTGGGAATTCGAACTCAGCAGGGTGCGTGCACCGGCTTTCCACGCGCGATCGAGGTATCCCAACTCGGCCAGCGCAACGCTAAGATGTTGCCAGCACTGCCGACGCGGTGCCGATGAATTGCGATCCTCTCGCTGTTCGTCGGCGTAGCCTTCGAGAAGATCAAAAATCTGCAGGGCCTCGTCGCGCTTTCCCAGCATATGCAAAGTGCGTGCGACCCTGATCGCGAATTCAAGTCGTGCAACCGACTGCTTGTCGGCATCGCCGTCTTCGACGGGAAGCGCATCCAGCCAGTTACGGTCGATCGTACCGTCTTCGCGCCACCCCGCAATCTCCAATGCCTTACGATACTGATACTGGTACGCGTGCATATGGAAAGCCCGCGACGGATACGTTTCGACCGTCAGTCTCATGCCTTCGGCCACGCGGTGATTCAACAGTAACGCCTCGACGCAGATCCAGCGTAACGCCTTGTCCTCTAGATTAGCGGCGGACAATGCAACGATTTCCGCGATTGTCTTTTCGAAAGCGGCCTTGTCACCCCCGAGCCTATGATAAGCTGCCAGAAGGCTCAACTGCTCGGCTCTCTGATGGGTCTCGACCTCGGCGGGCCGATAATGCGCGGGGATCGGCAATGGACACGGCCCGGCGGCCTGCAATTCGGCTGCCTCGGACCAATGACGGGCTTCCACCAATACTGCTTTCAGTAATCCGACATCTTCAGCCTCACGGGCAGCCTCACAGGCACCTTCCAGATCCCCGTTGGCACGCAACAGGTAGGTGAGCAAGCGAGCGTCGTCCGTGCTGGCGGTTTGCTTCATGCGGCCGCGGACCTCGGAGATCTTCTGGTCGATTTGGCCAGTCGCCATTAGGTAGGTGGCCAGCCGTAGTCGCCCCAAGGCATCGACGGCATTCTCTTCCAGCAATCGCTTTGCTTCGTCGTGCTCGCCGCGTCGAAGATGGTAAGGCAGCACACCGGACGGTCCGTACAGAATCCGACACCAGTTTGTCCGGCGCTGTTCTTCGTCCGGATACCACTGAGCGATCTCGTGAAGGACGTTCACTTGGCCGCTGTTGACGAGTGCGCCCCACAGGTTCGTACTGGTCAGAATTGAACGGGCTGCCGACTGGCGTTGTTTCTCGTCGGGCTCAGCCTTTAGAATGGCGACCAATTCTTCGCCCAACTTGGCCTCGCCCAAGAGCCGCTTGCCGGTATCGTAATACAGCAAGCGTTGAACGAATTGCCGTCGCAAGTTTGTGTCATTCTGACGGCCAATCTCTTCGCTAAGTCGACCAATCTGGTCCTTCTTTGCCAGGTATTCCAGCGTTGCCGTGCTCAACAAGAAAGAGGCCAGTAGCGAATGACGTGAGTATTCTTCTCGCTGTCGGTTGATGATCCCCAGAACTTCATCGAAACGGCCGTCGGCCAGTACGGCTTTAAGTGCGTTGGCGTTCTGCACGATAGTCTGCAGGCAAGAAGAGCGGCCCGAGTCTTCTGTCTCCTCGACAAGAACACGCATCAGAACGTCGAGTTTGCCTTTGTCCGCGAGGCACTGAATGGCGGTCTGTTTGGTCAGCAGGTATCCGAGCAATCGCCGTTCCTGTACGGGATCGGGATCCACTGTCGCCGCCCCATACAGCGTGTCGAACAGGCCTTCTTCAAGCAGCGCGTCGACGGCATCGCCTTGCGTGAACCAGCGCTCAAGGAATCGACGACGGGCATTCAGGTCGGGCTCCTGTAGGACTTCTCGAATAGTCGGACGAAGCGTCTCGGCTGCAGCCAATTGCTCGATCGCCTTTTCAGACCGCAACAATTCGGCAAGCAATCGACGACGGGCGCTTGCGTCGGACACAGATCGGCACATCGTCACCAGCCGATCGAAGCCGCCGTGTTCAACGAGCGCCGCAACTGCGCTGGAACTGTGGAGGATGCGTGTGAGGACCGTACGGCGGGCCTGATCGTCGTTGGTCTCGTCTGCCAGAGTCAGCAACAGCCCGATCTTCTTGACTGCCACCAAGTGCTGGATCGTGCTCGAGTTGGTCAACAATTGCGCGAGGTGTTGGGCTCGACGGTTTGAATCGCTGACGCTGGACGCCAATTCGTGCAAGGCTTCGTAGTGGCCCTGTTCCAGCAAAGCCGCGATCGCCGTCGTACTGGAGAACAGCCCCTGGAAGAACTGCTGCTGAGCCTTCTCGTCCTCCTGTTCACGAGCCAACCGGAGAATCAACTCCAAGCGTTTCTTCGCTACCAGGTGTGCCACCACCTTCTCGTGGCCGATGATCCGGGCGAGCATTTGTCCGCGAGTATCGGGACGCGACTCCAGCTCCAGTCCACCGAGCAGACCATCAAGTCCGCCTTTCTCGATCAGCGTCGCGACAGTCTCCGTTCGATTGGTGATAGCGTAGTAAACCTGTTGGCGCGTATTGGTAGTCTCCTTCTGAAGCAGGCGAAACATTTCCACCAGAGCCTTGCTTTCGGCATTCATCGCGAGGACCGCGGGCACGGAGAAAATCGAACGGATCAAGGTGGCTCGAAAGTACTTGTCCTCCTGCCGCTGAGCCAACGCGATCATCGCCTCGGTTCGGCCTTGTTGGGCTAGAGCCGCTACAACTTGCTGGTTGTAGAACAGTCGCTGCCAAATGATCTGAAGTTGCTCCTCCTCCGCATGCCGCTCCGAGTATTCGAGCAAGACGGCCACCTGTTTCTTTTCGATCAGCCGTTCGATGACTCTGGTGTTCGTATAGAACTCGCCCAGCAGTACGGCTCGAGACGACTCCTCAGTATCGCTTTGGGCTAGCGAGAACAAGACGTCGTAGTGTCCCTTGTCGACCAACAACGACATGGCCGGCTGGCTTGAGAAAAGCCGTCGCAGATAATTGAGCCGCGTCTCTTGGTTGTCGGCGGCCTGGGCGAACTTGACCAGCATGTCTGCTTGGTCCCTCTTCGCGACCTCATCCACCACGGCGTTCGTCTTAATAAACTCGCCGCGCAGTGTGGCGTGTCGCACGGGATCTTCCTCACGGCATATCAGCTTCCACAGATCATCGTAATAGCCGCCCTCGACCAGCGCAGTCATAACCGTTTGGTTCTGGAACAGTCCTTGCAGGTATTGGCAGCGGGCTTCGGCATCGTCCTCGTCTTTGGCCAGCTTCACCATCAACTCGACGTATTTTCCGCCTGCCAACGATTTGACAGGATCCGCAACCGAGAACAGTTGGGCCATCAGACGGCCTCGTTTGTCGGCGGGCAAATCCTGGACTAGATCAAGCACGGCATCGAAATGACCGTGTCCCAAAAGCGTCTCTCGAAGGCGAGAGTTTACGACTACTCGCTCGACGATCCGCACGTTGTGTTGTGTAGATGGATCTTCGCGCAGGAATCGCAGAAGCCACACCGTCTCGTCGGCATCTCGCAACAGTTCCTCGGATGACGACGTGCAGAGGATGCGATACACGACGTGACCACGCCAATCCGATGCTGTCTTGCCCACGTCCTCTTTGGCCAGATCCCAAAGAGCCTTGCGGCTTTCCTGGTCTCGCAGCAGGTTGTACGCGGCTCTGGAGGCCAAGACCGCCTTCAAGTACTCGCCGCGGGCCGAAGCGTCCTTCTCCTCGCGAGCCAATTTGATCGTCAGCTCGTACCGAGCACCTTCCGGTACGTGTTGCTGGACCGCCGAGGACGCTACCAGGGCAGCCACCATTCGCCCACGAGCTGCAGGATCGCGTTCGGTCGCCGTCAGGGCAACCAAACCGTCAATTCCCCGCTTCGTCAGAATGGCCTCGACTACGGTTGGAATCCGGAACAAGCGTTGAAGCACGGTGCTTCGTTGTTTGGCGTCCAGGTGCTGCTGGGCAAACTCCAGCACTCGTTCCAGGCGGTTCTCTTCGACCAATCTCTTGATGGCATCCGACGATACCAATAGTCCGGTGATCCAAGTGGCGCGAGTTTGCCCATCGGGCTCTTTCGCGATCAGTTTCAGTACAAATTCCAGTTGGTCCTGTACGATCAGTGAGGCCACCGCGCGCGGGTTCCCGAACAACATGGACAGCATTTGCCGCCGTACGTCCGCGGACTTCTCCCGCTCGACCACCTTCACCAATACGTCCAGTCGACCTTTTCCGGCCAGTTTCTGGACCATCGTCTCCGAGAACAGCAATTGGGCCACCACGTTGCGCCGCCATGCTTCCTCCTGGTCGGCGCCGACCGATGCAATCAGCTTTTCCAAGCTATCCAACTCGAGGAAGTGGTCCACCGCGCGAGGGTTCTTCATCAAGTAAACGAGAAACTGGCGGCGCACAGTGACTTCAGGCTCAAGTTCTATCAGACGCTGGGCCGTGTCGAATCGCTCATGCTCGGCTAATTGCTGCAGAGCGAGTGACCGCGTGTTGACATTTCCATCGCGGAATTGCCGAATTATCGCAACGATGTCGGGCGGCACGTTTGGCAGAATGCCGTAGCGAAAGTCTTCCAGGATACGCCGTGCCCGTAGACGAGTCTCTCGGTCCGCGCTTTCGGCGGCTCGCTTCAACGCCGGTTCGGCAGCCAATCCTTGCTGCCACAGGAATTGCGACGCCCGTCGCCGCACCAAGAATCGCGCATCACCAAGCTGGCGAACTGCTTTTTGAATGGCCTCTTTCGAGGCGGGAGCCGGATCCTCCGCCTCCAATTGGCCCAAGGAGGCGGAGACGAGCCCTGCAAGAACGATCCACGGCCCCATGATGCCCCCTGCTGGCCGATGAATTGCGCGAGTTGTCGGAGCCCGAAACAGGGGCTCCTAATTCCACCGCCAAGTCTTATCCGTTGGGGCGGCTTTCGAATGGATCCCTTCCAGATTCGCATCCACTTGGCTGTTGCTGGCAACTTCCCAGGATTCGATTTGCACGCCACCAGAAGCCGTAATCACGTAGTTGCGCCCGATCTTCAGGTAGCTGCATTGCGTGGAAACCGACTGCGGAGCATGCCAGCCTTCGGTCGCAAGTCCGTCGGTTGCGCCGGTCAGCAGTGGAAAACCACTGATACCGGCCAGTCCGGTCAAGTCTTCTTTCTTGATCAACGCGGCCACGACGCACATGTCCATCAGGTTGCGCAATTCCGCAAAGATCGGATCCTTTTCCGCAAGCTTCTCGTAGTTGTCCGTCAGGCGATCCGCCCACTCTTTGGCGGTGGGGTCTTCTTGGCCCGTCGCCTGAACCGTGCCATCGGCGGCCACGAATTCGTCTTCGGTCATGGCCTTCACGCCGGGTCCTCGCAGTTCCCAAGCCAGACGGTCTTCGCTGCGAGCCAGCGGCTCATAATTGCACGCCATCCACCAACGGGGCATGGCGTTGCTCGGCGTCCGCCTTTTCGCCTTGAGCAGATCCAGGAATCCCGGGATCTCCCTAATGGGCGACTTCTCAAAATTCATCGCATATCGCTTCATCCGATGGTCGGCGATCATCAGCACGCGGGCAAAGTGACTGCCCTCCGGAACGCCGGTATACGTGATCTCTTGAGGCCCCATCGCTTTGGTCAACCCGGCGACAACGCTGCGATTGAACGTCTTCTGCCGGCTCATGAAGGCATCGAACCTTTGAAGGCCTTCCTGCGTGGGATCGATTGAGACACTGATGCCCTCGGTGCGCGCCGCGTTAACTGTCCTGAGGGCGACCAGCAGGTCCTCCAGACGCAAGACCGGCTGTCCCGTGGTGATACCGACGACGTTGGCGTCGTCATCCAGCTTCCAACCCTCTCCTGGACCAGCCAGCACGATGTCGTTCTGATCGGGATAAACCAGCACGTATTGAATCCGCTGTATCCCCGCCAAATACCTGATCTCATCGGGCAATTGCCCCTGGTTGTTCGCCAGTGCATCCCGAATCGCCGCCTCTAAACCTCGCATGGAGATTTTGCGGATTTCGACATGCCCGTTCAACTCTGGCGCCGGTTGTTGCATGTCTTGCCGCAGGCCCCCAAGGGCCGCTTGTACCTCGGCGGACGTTGCCTGCCGCACAGTCCCTGAGGGGTCCACCAGAATACCACCCACCGATCGATTCTGTTGGAGGAATTGGGCCATGGCACTCGTGGGCAGAAGCGCGAGGGCACTGACTACCAAGACGATCGCCATTGTTGAAATACGTTTGCACATAACGGTGTTAGCCCACATAAGTGATACTCCTTGGATGCGTCGAATTCGCCCCTTCGTCGTCCGAAGAACGGCTGGATGGTGCGCAGCCGTACGATCGAACTCATTGATTTCACACTCAACGACCATCAACCGACTGTTTTTTCGGCTGTTGGTACGATCGAAATGGCCTAGAGTTTCGTGTAACCTTAGAATAACTAGGAATTTAGATATTTGCAATAAATCTTACGATTCGTCCAGGTTGGGGTATTTCGATGTTGGCCTATTTGGTTATTCGCGAAGGCACCAAATGGTCGGATGTGTTCCGGCTGACTCCAGGGCGTACGGTTACCGTGGGACGCGCATCGACCAATCAAATCGTGATCAAGGATGAACGATGCAGTCGATACCACGCTGAAATCTCCCTGAGCCAGGGCGAGTGGACGCTACGGGACCTAGAGAGCCGCAACGGATCGTTGGTCGGCGATCAGTTGGTCCAGGGCGACCATGTGCTTTCACCGGGCGAGATCGTCCGAATCGCCAATTGTCAGATGGCATTTGTGCACGACTTGTCAAAAGCCTTCGCCGATTCCGGCAGCAAGCTGAGTTTGAGTACAGACACCGGCGAGGAGACCGTCGTTGGCGAATACGTTTCGGATACCAGGGATTCGCATTTGTTGGACGGGTTCGAACCCACCAGGATCGTGCACCGTCGGGGCAAGACGAAATTGCTGACGCCGGCGAAAGATGCGCCCAGTACGGCACGGCTGGGCAAGGCCGCCGCGCAATTGTGCCGCTTGGCCTTCAATATGGCGAAAGAGACCGAAGTTCCTTCGGTGGCGAAACTAGCCTTGGATGGGCTTTTCGACGGTACATGTGCGAACGCGGGTGGCGTGTTGGTGGGGCCGAGGGACGCTGATGAGGAATTGACCGTATCGCAACTGGAGGTCGTTGCATCGCATACGGATTCCGAAGCCAATTATCACGTCGTGTCCAGTTTCTTGGCTGGGACCGTTCTCCGCGAGGGCGAAGCCGTGCTGGCTAGGAACGTGGCCGACGACAGCATGCTCGGGACTTGCGACAGCAAGGGGGAGATCGAATCGACCAGCGTAATCTGTGCGCCTGTGCGACAGGACAACGCGATCATCGGATTGGTGCACTTGTATTCCACCAGTGCTGAACGCTCGCTCGATCCAGACGATCTGGAGTTTACGCTAGCCGTTGCCGACAACTTGGCATTGGCGCTTAGGAATCTGGGGCGCCAGCAGGAGTTGGCCGAGAACTTGTCACAGACGCAGAGCGAAATCGTGCAACTCCGCCAACGGCTGGGGGCCGAAAGCGAGATTGTCG
>CAZUAH010000547.1:0-9290 GCA_964617665.1 uncultured Pirellulaceae bacterium | reverse complement strand
GGAGTCCCTCAAAATGATCCCCAATCGTGAAGAGAATCTGGGCCGCCGGACCAGCAGGCACAGAACGCCGCCGGCTAGCAAGAGGATCTTGGGAAACACAGCCATTTCCATGTGCGCGACCTTTCCTTCTCAAGACTTCGTTGCATGGATATTCGGCGGTCGAGACGAATTATTGGCGATGACTTATGCAAGCTATAGGCAGCAGGCATGTGCGCAGCCAGGATGTCTCCAATAGATCTTGCCAACCCAGCGCCGAACATAGACACCCAAGAAGCCAACAGGGCCCTGTCCCTTTTCGGAAACAGGGCCCCGGTATGCGATCACGGTATCATCACCAACCGTTTGCTCATTCCGCCTTCTTGGTCTTCTTTTTCCGCACCGGCCGCATCTGCTTCATCTTCTCCTTCTGCTCCGGTGTGAGTATCTCCATTACCGCTTTCATCACCTTGCGCTGTACGGCCTGGATCTCTGGAGCGACTTTGTCCATCTTCTTCTGCTGCTCGTCGGTGAGTTCGATGGATGATTGAACGGCCACGAAGAAATCACGGCCCTTCTTTCCACCTTCCTTGGCCTTTTTCGCAGCTTCCTCGGCAGCTGTGCTCTGCTCTTTGGTCAGAATGCCTTTCATCTTCTCGAAGATCTCTTCCATCTTCGGCCCCGTCTCTTGGTGGATCGCCTTCAACTTCTGCTTCTGCTCGTCGGTCAGATCCAGTTGTTTCAGGGTCTCGCCGAGTTTCATCATCCGCATCATCGCCTGAGTAGTCGAGGCGAGCTTCACAGGTTTGCGTTTCGGCTTCTCCTGGGCCATCGCCGGGACGGCGATCATAAGGGCAACGGCCGTCACCAGCACGAGTCGTACAGTTCTCATCGATGCATCTCCTTGATTCTCAAAATAGCCATCTCCCAACCGCTGCTCGCTCCTACGGAGCGATTTCGACAGGCGTCGGGTGAAAGCCTGACCAGTGCACTACTCTAGCACAGTCTCGACACAGTCGAAAGCAAACCAGCGCGATTAGTCGCCAAGCAGTGCTTGTCGAGCCAGCGATGTGTACACTCCCACTTGTTGCTCCGCTATACTTGCTTTCAGTGAACTTGCCAGTTGGCAAGGCAAAGCCGACATCAGCTTCCTTCGCATGCCGCGTGGCTTTGGACATTCAAAAAGCATGATTGAAGAACTCCGTAGACTGCTCGACTTCCTGAGCCAGTCGGTTGACACCGAACGGGCCTCGGAAAGCGAGAACCGTTTTCGTCAGGCCTTGGACTACCAACCGGTTGACCGGCTGCCGTTCGTGATCTGCGGACCGCTACCGCAAGAGCCGCGCTTCCAGCCGTTTCCACATTGCGAAGTATTCACCGATCCGGAGAAAATGCTCTACAACGAGTTGGTCCATGCTTTTGACACCAGCATCGCGCACAGTGACCAGGTTCAGGACGATTTGCCGTGGACTGTGCGTGCCAATTTCGGAACAGTGCTGATTGCCTCACTATTCGGCGCACCAGTCGAGCAGTTAGCGGACAATCCGCCTTGGATACGCCACGAGGCAGGTTCTGAGATTCTGCTGGATGCCGTGCTTGATCGTGCCCCGCTCGACTCTGCGCAGGGCTGGTGTCCACGCGTAGTGGAAACCATGCAGGCTTACCACGCGATTCTGAGGGATTGGCCGGAGCTGTATCAGCAGATTCGTATTGTGCTACCAGACCTGCAGGGGCCTTTGGATAACCTCGAGCTGATCCGCGGCAGTGATTTGTTGCTGGAACTAGCCACCGAACCTAACAAGGTCAACGAAGCGATGACGGTGGTAGCCACCGCCCAGATCGAATTCGCGCGGCATCTGTCAACACTGGTCACCGACAGGCCAACTGCTTACTGCCACCAGCACGCAGTAATGCAGAAGGGGAACATCCTACTCCGTTGCGATACGGCCGTGATGATTTCCGCTGAAATGTACCGCGTACAAGTAGCGCCGCATGACGAGAGAGTGTTGCGAGAACTTGGCGGAGGCGGGATCCACTGCTGTGGCTGTTTCCAGCATCTGGTCCCGGAATTCCTGCGACTACCCTCGCTGCAATGCATCGATCTGGGGCAGCCAGAGCTGAACGACGTGGATGCGATGTACGAAGCGGCTCGCACCAGGAATGTGCCTCTGACACGCGTTCTTGCGAGCGAAGAGGATTTGCGAAACGGTACAATCCACCGACGGTTTCCGACAGGTGTTGTACTGGTACACCGATCCACGGATAGCTAGGCGTAGGCACCTCGGCCCGGCACGCGAGAATGGGTGCGCAGATTTGGTATTTCCAGTTCACTACTGGGCCGATGCTGATTATTGCGTCTGGAAATCCCCTTGCTTGTGGCAATCCACTCGCGGGGTCGTTATACTCTAGCACGCTGAAATTCTTGTTTCCTACCCAACGTCTTCCCACCAAGGAGATCCACCATGACCCACAGCTTTGTCCGCCTTCTCTTTCTCTCTTCCTTTCTCTGCGTTCTCGCTTCCTCCGCCTCAAACGTGAGCGCAGCTGACAAAGATTGGGTTACGTTATTCGACGGCAAAGACCTTTCCGCTTGGGACAACGGTGCAGGCAAAGAGCCGGGAGCCGGTTGGGTGATTGAAGATGGGGCCGTTACACGCAAAGAGCGCGCGGGCTATATGTGGACCAAGGAGCGATTTGGGGACTTCATGCTGGAGTTGGAGTTCAAGACGGCCGGAAACAGCGGCGTCTTCTTTCGCACGGGCGATCCGCGCAATTGCGTGCAGACCGGATTCGAAATGCAGGTAATGAAACCGTCCAAGCCCGGCAAGCACAGTGTCGGTGCTTTGTACGATGCGTTGGCACCCTGCAAGAATGCGGCTACTGATGGCTGGAACAAAGTCGGCATCACGGCCAAGGGCAGCAAGCTGACATTCGACATGAACGGCGAACGAATCATCGAGGCCGATCTGGACGACTGGAGCGAGGCTGGCAAGAACCCCGATGGTACGAAGAACAAGTATCGCGCGGCGTTGAAGGACTTCCCTCGCGAAGGTCACATCGGACTGCAGGAGCATGGAGCGGTCGTCTCGTACCGAAATATCCGGATCAAGCCGTTGGCTGAGTGACCGCTGAGTCGACGCAAAACGAATTCGAGGTTAGCGCAATTGGCGTAGCCTCAAGCCGTTGCGGCACGATCACTCGCCCCCCCTATTTCGCGGACTGTTCGTAGATCAAGCTCGGCGTAACGAAGCGAGGCTCGTTGCCAACGGCACTGTTCCACCAGCACTCAGCGATCACGCAGCCTCGGATAGCTTCAATCTGATTCCGTTCGTTTCCATTTGACGCCAAGTATTTGGCCCATTACCCCCCAAAGATCGACTTGCTAGAAAGTTGCTCATCTGGCTAGAATTCTTGATTCTGTGTGGATCAGGCAACGTGGGGCTCTTTCCCCGCGCCGGACAATTGGAAGCTTTCGACAGAGTTAGGCAGAGCTAGGATGGAAAGACCGAACGGTTTCAGGAAGTTGGCCGACTATGTTTTGCGCACGTTGTCGGAAGCATCGGAAGAAGTCTTTGAGCCCACAGCCGGCCGCGTGATTCCGAATCATAGAGTCTTGGATCTTTACGTCGTATCAGGTAGCCTCGAGCGTGCTCTTGTCGCGTTCATTGGCGCCCTGGAAGACTACATTGATCAGCGCGCCGTTTTGGGCGAGGAAGCCAACGGCGTTGCCGAATACGAACTAATCTGGTCGACAGACTTCTTTGCCCAGGCCATCGAAGCACTTACTTGCGTCGCTGAGGGGTTGGATCCCAATTTGGAGGATTCGCAGCCATCTTCCGGCTCCTCTTCAGGCCCTCAAATGGACACCGGTATTCGAACGCGTCTTAGAGAAGCCGTACATTTCGAGGCCACTGACTTGGACGGTTATCGTGACATATTGGCGCTGGCGACACGGTACCATGAATTGCTGCGCGAAGCCGCCATGAAAGTCAGAAAGCACATCCGCAGGACCTTTGACTTCAGCGACCTATTTGCCTAACGAGCGACCCGTCGCACCCTTGTCGCGGTATCTCAATCACTCCAACGCTCCCGCGCCCAACCTGGGCCATCTTGAGCAGAGTAGTTGCAGCCATCTACTGCTGCAGATTCGTGTGCATGGTCGCCCGATCCTCTGTCTGCCAACCTGGGCCGTCTGCGGCTTAGCACAATGGGGCCACGCAGTACTCAACGATTGTGCGATCTCAACGATCACCGCATCCGCCGTGATGTTGGGAACTTTTCAGGCATCGTCGAGTCGTAACTATTAGACGCCAATCATCTATGGCCCAGAATCATGAATTCGCCATACACAAGACAAACCGATCTATCGCTCCAATGCCCGGTGTGCGATTTCGATTTGGGGGCAAGCATCGCGTATTCATCTCGAGACGGAACGTGCCCGAAATGTGGATACTACGTATGGTGCCAAATCAAGACGGTTGGCAACGTAACCGTGCTCGACGCGCTGCCTGACAGAACACCACCAGACGAAGACCGCTTGACGGATTCGCTCGCGAGGACCAGCGGTGCGCCGCGCGTCATCCTCTGTCTGGGAAGTCTTGACCTCGTCGACAGTCGCTTCTTGGCGCGAATGCTGGTCCTGCACCGGCGCCTCCAGGAATGCGAAGGCAAATTCGTTTTGTGTTGCCTTCAGCCACTGGTTCGCGATGTGCTCGCTTCGACCAAGTTGGATACGATCTTCGAGATTGCCGAAGACGAGCAGGCTGCGTTGGCGAATCTCTAATCGAATATTGCCCTCAATCCGACGGCTGCCTGGGCAGGGTGACCGTGAAGGTCGTCCCTTCCGATTCCTCGCTGGCGAATTCGACCTTGCCTCCGAGGTAGTGTTCGCCCAGAAGCCTCATGCTGTAGGTTCCGATCCCTCGGCCTGCTCGTGCCTTTGTGCTAAAGGAGCGTTGGAAAACTTGACGTCGAACTTCCTCTGGCATGACGGATGGGTTGTGGACGCTAAAGACGACCTCTTCTCTCTCGAATCTACAATCCATCGATACTGTGCCGCCGACTTCCGTGGCCTCCAACGCGTTCTTGAGCATGTTTCCCAGGACTCGAGTCAGTAGTCTAGTATCCGTGACAAGATGCCCGTCCTCAATATCTTCGAGCTGTATCTCACGTCCTTTCGCAATCTCGTGGTTCGCGTAGAGCGTTCGCAAGTCCTGAAGCAATTCGACAGGGTGAACAGGCTGTGGGTCCACACCCAAATCGCCAGACTCGGCAAGTATCAAGTCCCGCTGTGACTCGATCTCGTTGACAAGCTGGTCGGCAACGTCGCCCAAAAGTCGAAGATCCTCCAACTCCTTCGAATCTTCCGAATGGTCTTCCTCCAGGAGTCGAACATAGCCCTGCATGCCACCAGCCGTGTTCAAGACGTCGTGGAAGAACACTCGACTCAGCACAGACAATCGCTTCTGTTGACTGACGTCTTCAATGGTGCAGACTGTGAACAGTTCACCCTGGACTTCCAGGGCCGTAGCAGTGACTCGCAAATCACGGGCTCCACCATCTATGGCGGTATCTAGCGTCAATCGGCACTCGCGAGTCGCTTGGCTTCGCGTCTGCTGGCTTTCCAGTACTGCGGCAACAGCCCCACAGGTGAGACAGAATTTCGTAGTACCACACCCGTCCGGCCCCGTCTGTGGGAATGCGCAGCCCACGACCTCGCCCGTCCGTCGCCCGATGACCTCGTTGACATCGACGTTCAGCATCTTCAGCAAGGCTCGATTTGCCGCGAGGACCTGTCGGTTTTCGTTCAGAATCACGACAGCCGTGGGCAGAGAGTCCATGATCATTTGTAGCAGCGGCGTATCTTGGACAAGCGTCACCCGCCGCTGAAGTTCTTCGGGGGTGTCTCGCCCTGCGAGTGCAAAATGCGTATCCATGGTGTGCTCCTCTTCCGAAGGATCCCTTCGGCGTGCGGACGGTGACATCCGTGCCTGGAAAACGTGCCGCATCCTCAGGGGTTATGCATCATACATTTTGGATCGCAGCAAACCAAGAATACTGATTCATACGACCACTGTACGCGTCGAGAAACACTACTCGGTGTCCTGATGCACGGCATATAACGTGTCCAGCGTGGCCACGTACAGCACGCCATCGGCCGCCGTGGGCGTGCTGCTTGTGCGGGCTTCCAGTTCAATGTCGGCTATGAGGCGTTTCTCCTTGTCGGCGGCGAAAATCAAGAACTCGCCCCGCATCGTGCCAACGTAGACTTTCCCGTCAGCCACCAACGTGGATCCCCAAATATCCCCCTTCGCTTCGTGTGTCCAATGAGCCTTGCCGGTATCCGCATCGATGCAATGGAGCGTCCTTGCGCAGTCGCCGATAAACACCAAACCGTCGTGGACGGAAGGCGTGCACATACAATGGCGTCCCAACTCGTAGGACCACACCAATCCGGTCTCTGTAACGTCGCCAGTTTGAGTTGTGTCAATGCACTTCAGCCAAGCCTGGTTCTTGCCCCACCAGATGTCTCCGCCAACAGCCACATACATGCGATTGTTGTGGAAGACGGGCGAACCCTTGATGTTACTGGGGCTTACGCGGCGGTTGCGATAGTAGCTGTGCACGTTCTCTTTGGGCGCTGTGGGATCACAATCGAAGCGCCAGACTCGTTCCAGCAGTCTCACAGGGCCAGTTTCAGGCGACGGCTCAAGGGCGTGGAATGCGTAACAAACACCATCACCTCCACCGAACAGGATCAGCGGATTGCCGTCCACGACACCGAGAGCCGGGGTGGACCACGTGCAGTGGAAAATGCGCGGCCCGATGCGCTCGTCGTCTTTCGCCACTAGTCGGCCCGTCGTCTTGTCCAGAACAATCAGGCTGGGTGCGTCAGGTGACGGGATCCGTTGATGGCGTCTGTCGATGCCATTGCCAGTGTTCAGGTATAGATTTTGGCCGTGGATGAGAATCGCACTGTGCGATGAATCATGATGGTGCATGCCGATCTCTTTGAGCATGTCGAAATGCCAAATGACATCCGCGTCGATGTCCGTGACCTCGAAGGGCGCTTGCCCCGACGGTGCCATAAGCCGACCTTCGTCCTTGAACGGACCGTCGTTTCCGTCGGCCTGACCGTTTAGGTCCAGGCACACAACCTCCGCCCGATTGGTGACGACATACACACGATCGCCTTCCACAGTGGCCGGAGAACAGATCCCTGAACCCGGCCAATCAAGGTAATAGTCGCCCTTGAGTTTCGGTATCACCAGTTGCCAACAAAGCTGGCCTGTCTCTGCGTCCAAACACAGCAAAGTACCGCGAACGCCCTGATGACGGGGATCACGGGGAATGCCATTATTTCCACCAATGATTACTCTGCCATTGGCGATCACCGGTGACGAGTACGACTCTGTCCCCACTGAAGCGGACCACTTGATATTCTCGCCACTTGCCGGGTCGAAGGCATCCGGCAACCCTTTTTCGTCAGACACCATGTTGCGGGTATACCGCTGACCCCACTGCGGTTGATCTTCGGCCTCGCTCAAGTTGCTCAGAGATATCGCAAGGGAGGAAGAGACTACTACTATCCAGTACGGACGCGGGGCTTGTTTCATTATGAATCCTCGATGGTGGACAGTCTTTCTCGGAAGTACTCTGTGAGCGAGTCCAAACGCAGGTCGAATATCGCAGCGATGATCGGTGAGAGAGTACGGTGCTCGGGGTTTGAACGCTCCATTCTAGTCGGGTTGCAGTTTGCTTAATAGAAGACGTCCGCGTCCCTGTACGAAGAGGCAATCCGCTGAACTCTCCTAGGGCGGCGCGTGCTTTCTCCGATAAGCTTGTGGCGTCAGGCCGGTCGTTCGCTTGAAGTAACGTGAGAAATGTCGATCGTCTTCATAGCCGACCATGGCAGCGATTTCGTGGATCCGCATCTCGGTCTTGGTTAGCAGCCGGGAGATATAGGCAATTCTCGCGCTGGTCATTTGCTTGATGATCGAGCAGCCCAACTCGGAGTGGAATTGTTCGTTCAAGGTGCGATGCGAAAGATTCGTAACCTTGACAACATCCGCGACCCGGATTGGGCGGCCAGCGTTTTCGCGTATGAAGCGAAGTGCCTTTCTTACGTCTGCGTTGCGAACCATCAGCACATTGGTTGACTGACGTGCGGTGACACCCGTTGCGTGCGCCGTGATTTGCTGGCCGGACATCTTGCCCTTCGCCCGTATCATCCGGTCCAGCAAAGCGGCCGCTTCGTAGCCCGCCTGCTCGGACGCCATCCTGACGCTCGACAGTGGCGGATTCTGCAATTCGCAGACGTACTGGTCGTCGTCGACTCCGATGACGGACACATCCTCTGGCACTCCGTAGCCCAGCACATGACACGTTTCCAAAATGGATGCGGCTCGGTCGTCATTCGCGCAAAGCATGCCGATGGGCTTTGGCAAACTCCCCAGCCAACGCCTAACATGAGGCTCTTCCTTCGCCCAGGCGGCAGGTGTGCGACTGCGCGGTCGGTAGACCTCGACCATGCATCCCGCCCGTTCGCCTTCGTCGC
This sequence comes from uncultured Pirellulaceae bacterium, assembly GCA_964617665.1. Lineage (GTDB taxonomy): Bacteria > Planctomycetota > Planctomycetia > Pirellulales > Pirellulaceae > JADHUC01. Next base: position 757 of record CAZUAH010000547.1, on the reverse strand, counting down.
AAAATGCCTGGCAGCGTTCGCGTGACCAGCGGATGCCACTGTATCCGCAAAAAGCAAAAGAGCGATGCCCGAGATCCAACAGGTGCCCAGCGGCAAGTCGTCCTGCTTCGTAGTCTTCGGAAAGGACACAGGGCACGCGCCCGGAGTACTCGTTCACGTCGTACGCAATCAGCGGCACGCGCAGACGCGATAGTTCGTCAAGTTGGGTGACCGGACAGATGGCCCCGTCCGGCTTCCAAGCCTTGAGTTCCTTCAGGTCGAGTCGGCGCTTCGATCTCAAGTAACCGTGCGGCTGGCGATAGAATGTCCAAGGGCCATTCAGCGCCGAGTATCTCGCGACTCCTGACAGCAGCCCCCGATCGAACCCTCGGGTAGCTTCGAGCAACAGAATAATGCGGGGCGAGTTCTGCATTGGCTCTTCCATTAGAACGACAAAGGAGTCGGGAGTCATTTGCCGGAACAGCCCTTCGGGTGCTTCGCACAAATGACTCTCGACACCTTCTTCCTCTCTCCAAAGATGGCGGTTATTTTGCCAGGAATGGGGATGCATCTCCAGTGGTCAGCCATAGAATCTGTTTTGATTATGCCTTGATTCTCCCGATTCCAAGAGGAGTGCGGAATGACAGACGGTTCAATCGATACGGTCATTGTCGTTGTCTATCTGATAGGGATCATGGCAGTCGGCATCCTGGCTGGTTACAGGAAGAACACGTCCTCCGATCAGTTTTTTCTCGCCGGTCGGTCGCTCCGGTGGCCC
>CAZUAH010000546.1:0-9298 GCA_964617665.1 uncultured Pirellulaceae bacterium | reverse complement strand
CCGTGGCCAAGCCAGGGCCATGAACGCGGCGATCCCCGTCATCATCGTTGGCCAATGTGAAACGTATCGGCAATCAAGCCAACGCATGGACGGGCGTTTCGCGTGCATCTCTACGTCACGCTTGGTTCTGCGTTTCGCTATGTGTCTAGGCATACAACCTAAGTGACGTGGTGAGTTCCTACCTTGGATACTTTCCGTCCTTTACGTCACTTTCCTCATGTAGGCCGTCATCACCACAGACTCCACCCAGAATAATGTCACGACTTCAAAAGAAGACCGGTGGGGCCTTGACGACGCCGTGCGCGCCAATACCGTATTACCCAAGACCTGTCGGCAACTGCACTCGAACCGGCATGCTCCCACCATCCTCACCCGTGCTGTCCACAGCGGCACGGGCCCACCGACTGCGAAGCCCACCCCAATCGAACCCCTGAACGGAAAGCTGCGCGGGGGTCACACCAAGGAGAGAAAGATGAATTGGCGCAAACTAACTGTTTGTCTTGTGTTGTCGTTGCTTATCACCGAAGTCGCCATGGCATGGCCACGACTACGTCGCCGGCGGTCTTACACTTCGTCCACCAGCAGCTGCGCCCAGGTGTATGACGACCAGTACGTGGACAAGCCCGTTTCGTCGGCGATCTACGATTGGGACGCGATCGCGGAGATTGACTCGGCCGATTCCATCCCGATCGTGTTGAACGAACCAGTCAACGGCAAACTAGAAGTGAAGTTGACCTGCCTGAGCGATTCCGCCGAAACGTACACGATCGAGGCGAGATTGAAGGACGGCCGAGCAGACATCCGGCACGAGTCGATCCAACCCGGTACGATGTACCGGTTGTGCGCTCTGATCAACAGCGAACAGCGAATAGCCGGCCCCTATTTCACGGCGACGTCGGGGGAGAGTCGCGAGGCTTGGGGCCGACGACAGATCATTGTACGCTACTTCGAGCAATACTGGCGTAAGGAAAACGGCTGGAGCTATTACGACACCGACTGCGTAGCGGGTTACCGCTGGGCCATCCGGCCTTACGCCGCGACTCCCGGCCATCGGCACAGCAGCGCCAGCTTGGCTTCGCTCGATGAAGAAGGCATGATCCACGGCGACCGGTGCGCGACATCGTCCCATGTTTGGATGGCGTTGGCCTACGACAACCACACTGGAAGGATCTGGTGCATCGACTCGAACTTCAACAGCACGATCATGGTGATCAAGAGGAACTCCACCGGTTGGTCAGTGGGGCACTTGACGAAAACGCATTTCCACCGGGACGAGGCATCCCAAATCGCCTCGCGTCCGGGAGATCCGCAGACTACGGGCAGTTAGTTCATTTAGGTCGCAACAAGATCGCGATGACAATGCGGGGGCGGCGCAGCGCTCCTTAGGGCATTTCAGCCGTCTGCAGGTGTCGCCGTTATTGGCATCGTTCGCACGGTGCTATTAGGCGAAATAGCTTAGCAGGATTGCGAACTCTGCGAACCATTGCACCTTAGTTCGCATGGTTCGCGCACTTCGCAAAGTTGCTTAGTAAGACAGCGCCATTCTGCTTGAGACTGCTAGACCCCAACGGCCTCGTGCCGTTGGTGAAATAGATTTTCGGCCGACACTGACGGCATCAACGATCCCCGCTTTCCCCGGCCCAGCCGCCGGAGGCGGCTGGGCCGGGGAAAGCGGGCTGGAGTGGGAATCGTGTCCCTGTTAGCCGGAAGTCGTCTTCACCATCGAACTGGATGGGCTCGCTCATAGCGTAACTGTGATATGTGAATCGTGCTGAGTTCACCGGAAGTCCGTCGTTGCCGATCATCTGAGGATCGCTTCTGGTACGATCAAGATAAGAAGCGACTGGCGTACGACGGGACCATATCCGAAGCGACCTGCGATCGAATTTGGGAGTTTAGCTCTGACTTCAACTATCAATGATCGATTGAGGAGCTGTTTCGTATCGCTATTCCCGAGGACGATCGACCGAAGTACAACGCTCGCCCGACTGTGGTAGCGACTGGAGTGGCGATAGTCGCTGCCAGTCAAGTGGTAGGGCTTTCGCAGAGGACGCACGCCGACAACGACGTTCCACCAATGGAGACGAAGATCACTTCCTACCCGGCGCCGTTCGGTATCCGATTCTTCTGGCGATTCCAGGTACCCATGTGTTATTCATAGCGTCCAGGGGTCCGACGGCACGGGTCACAAGACGAGGGAATTGCCGTGGTTCGCATTATGGCGACACGTATGCTAGGCTGTTCCGTATCTCACAATTCCACCCGGTTGATTGGTGCGGTAGGGTGCCGTGATACTGCCAGGGGTAAGTTGTTGATGGTTAAGATTGGGGCCTCCGGCGTACGTGGGACCTCCTTTGGGCGTTCAATGTGTTCTTTTCGGCGCAGGGATTGGAAGTGGCTAGTCACGGGCCCATCCGGTTGTGAAGGCTCTTCCTGCCGGGCAGCCACGTGGACACCACTACAGTGCAGCAGTGTGGCCCCGGGTTGAACGAAGGCAAAGACTTCCACGAAAGGTCTTCGGAGCTCGATAGCATGGCTTTCGGACTCGCTGTCTACGCAGGTTCTTGCCACAATCGATGTGACCACTGGAGTTTTTGATTGGTCGAGAAGTTGCCGGCAGAGCGACTACGCGGATTGGGACGATCAGTTTGGCAATCCTGGGCTAACCTATCAACGCCTCCAGCATCTTCCAACGCTTGTTCGCGTCGATTTAGCGCTTCTGGCGGCACGACCATCAACGGTCGACGAATTGCCGAGCTAGTTGGGCAGCCGGTCGCACGATCAGAATCCGCACGGCCATCCGCAGCGCGCTCGACCGACGTAACACGCTCGCAACCGGAGGAGAGTGCGCTTCGTATGCCGAGATGAACGCGCATCCGAGACGCGTCCTCCGAAGGACCGTGTCACGAAACCGCCGGAGAACGAGCACGTCGGGGCTGACGGGCGAACCACAAGCGGCCGTCGCGATGAAGCACTCCTGCTTCGGTTGTTCGCCGGCGGCTACCCGCTTGACGTTCTCCTCAGCCCGCTCGGCTTTCTCCTGAGCCCGTTTGGCCTTGTTCGCAGCCCGCTTGGCCGCCGCTTCCGCTCGCAACCGTTGCCGGTCATCGCCGTCGGCCACCTGCTTAACCTTTTCTTCGGCCTGCTTGGCCTTTTCCTCAGCCTGCACGGCCTTCTCCGCAGCCTGCTTGGCGACCACCTCGAACAATTTGACCTTCTTCGCGGCCCGCGCGGCCGTTGCTTCCGCTTGCTCTTGTTTCCATTCCTCGGCGTTCAAATCGCTTTTTGTCTTGCCGCCGTGTATCCGCAACGCGTAGGCAACTTGGTCGTAATTGCCATAGATGGCCGCGTCCAGCGCAGTCTCTCCCTGAAAACGGCGTGCGTTCGGATTGGCGCCTTTGGAAAGCAGATACTGGACCATCGACAGGTTGCCCCGGGCTGCGGCTAGGTGCAGTGGCGTCATGCCATACTTGTCCATGCGGTCGATGTCCGCACGGTGCGAGAGTAGAACATCCGCGACATCCGGATGGCCGCCATCCTCGGTACAAAAGTGCAACGGACTTCGCCGGCTCCCTCCCGATTCTGTAGCGTCTGGCGACGCACCATGTTCGAGCAACTCGAAAGCTACGCCGGGGCTGCCATGGAAGGCTGCCGTGTGCAGCGGTGTTGAGCCGCCCTGGCTCTCCCTTTCCCGTGCATCGACATCGGCCCCCGCCTCGATCAGAATTCGGGCACACCCCGGTTGATTCATCTCGGCCGCGTAGTGTAGCGGCGTGGCGTTGGATATCATCGCCTGCTGATTCACATTCTCGCCGGCCTCAATGGCGGCCTGGAGCTCGGCTGTTCTTCCCTTCTTGATCGCGCTCTTGATCGACATGGAGTCCCTCTTCGTCTGAATTTGAGGAAGAATCTGCGGTGGCCCAGTGCCACCGGACTCCGGACGAGGGTTGGTTACTGGGCGATTTGTAGCTTCTATTCAGCTTCAAAGTGGTTGGGTGATTGATAGTCCAGAGTCTGATGAAGTCGTGTCGTGTTGTAGAATGTTTCGATGTACTTGAAAACCCCGAGCCGTGCTTCTTGGAGATCAGCATAGGTTTCGTGATTCGTCCACTCGTGTTTCGGGGACCAGAAGAAGCGCTCCTTCACGGAGTTGTCGTAACAGCAGTCGGTCCGGCTCATCGAGGCGGTAATACCAAGAGACTGTAAGATTCCTCGGAAGGCGTCGCTGGTGTACTGACAGCCTCGATCGCTGTGATGCAACAAGCGGCCCAAATCGGGGCGACGCGACTCGATGGCTTGGCGTAGTGCCTCGGCGCCCAAGCGAGTTGTCAGGCTGTCTCGAATCGACCAGCCAACGACCTTGCCACTAAACAAGTCTAACACCACGGCGAGGTAAGTCCATCCACATCGAGTCGGCAGGTAGGTGATTGTTCAATTGATCAAAAGAAAAGGACAAAGACTATTGCCGAAGCATATCCCAATTGCAATAAAGAAGAACTTCGCAAGGCAGCACGCGAATGGGCAACGAGGCATGGGTATTCCATTCGATCATCTTCTGGAGGCGTCGAAACCTGGCATCGGCGTAGGTAACTGCCAAACAAGTAGACCAAATCCGCATCGTATCGACCAGACGACATTGGGCGGGCCGTGACACCATCCGTAGACCACACCTAAATGGAGCAAACGAGCATGAACGATCCTCGTCGCGCAACAAAAATGACGGTTGGGGAGATTCCCACGATCGATGTTGCCGCGCAGCCAAAACTAGGTGACATCTGGAGGGAGGTGCAAACTGAAGTCGGGTATTCGGTCACCCCTAAGGGTAGTCGAACCACGATCATCGCTAATCCTTTGTGCGGCTGTGAAGTCAGAGTCCGCGTCCTCCAGAATGGAACGCACGAAATCCATGGCGACCCGTTCATCCCTTCCGCGGTGGTGCGAGGCGTTCTGGCGATTCTCTGCGGTGGATGCGCGCTAGGTCTTATGTTTCAGCATGTGATGGCCGGCATCTTGTTCCTCGGCGCCGTCATGCCGCTTCGCCTGTTGCTGCCTCAATTGGTTCTGAGGCGTGTCGCAAACACACTCAAGACGGCCCTGTACGACCGCGGCGAGACGATGGTCCACCTTAGGATCGCGGGGCAATTGACCAAGCAGACCGTGACGGGTGTTCTTATCATGCCCATTGCTGTGTTCTGCATGCTGGCCCCTTTCGGATTGATTAAATGGCCGGAAAACGTCGCGCCTGTTGGCGCAGAAAATGACACTCAATCGGCTGCCAGCAAGACCATCGACGATGCGATCGAAACACCGAACGCATTGGCCAGCGACGCCTCGCCCGCCCCGACGTACCTAGAAGACGTGCAGGACGTGATCGAATCCGAGCCGATGGATATTCCGGAGCAGACCGCGTTGCCGGTTTTCACCTCAGATGAGTTGGGCGCTGCTCTAGGCCACGCCCATGCGGCAATACAGACCACAGAATCCTCGGGGGAGATCTCGCCTGAAGTTTACCATAAGTTTTGCCGACTGGCCGAAGTGCTGACACTGGTAGAATCGAGGGACAATGCGCGGCTGGACGATCGTAAACTGGCGATCCGGAGCCTAGTCGCATCGCTTGGCAGAACGTCTGATTGTGCAGAACAGATTGGGCGCCTCGCGTCGGGGTATCTCGACGAAGCTGCGCCACCGATGGGCATCCTGATATCAGGCACGATGGGAACCATGTCCCCACGGGCCGGACAGTACTCCTCGGAATTCACACTCATCGGACCGTTTCCCAGCCCGATGCGGGTGGTAAGCGAACACCCGTCCCACTTTGAAAGGGGAGACAATGTGATCCTCTTGGGCCTCGTTTGCCGCAGCTCACGAATCGAAGGCATGCAGCGTGACTTCGGGCCCGCCACCACAGAACACGAACTGGTGCTGAGGCAGGCGATGGCCGTCGCTGTGCCTCATCAGGCCGTCTCTAAGAATTAGTAGCCAGGAACTAAGATTCTCCCAACACAACCAGTAGCGCTGTTTGTCAGTCACTGAATTCCGCTCTCTTTCACGCGACTCGAGCAACCGATGGATCGCCTGCCCTCTGTCACGTTCAAAGTCGCCCGTTCTCTTGGAGCTGGCTCTCTATCGCAACACTCTACACCATACCGCGCGCGTTTTCGCAACCGTAGCGGGGCAGATGCCCGTCCACCGATTCTCGAGAGCATCCGCCACCGGTGGCGACACGATCGCCCGAACCACCGCGGACGATGAAGCGGTTGACGTGCACCAACCGTTGTTCCAATAGGTGCAGGTCCAGCCGCGCTTGGTTGAAACTTGCCCGCCCAGATGATAGAAATTCTTCGCGTTTTCGGCGACCCTGCACTTTCCAACCCAGAAGCTGACACGGAGCTCTGAGGAGCGATCCGGCCTCTCACGGGACCGGGCGATTGGTCTCGAGTACGTATCGATCGTCGGGGCCGCAACTGCCTGGGCAATTTCCGGTTTTGCCACTCCTCGAACAGCAGATGGCATTGAGGAGATGACCAACAAGCATGGAGGGACAGACCAGGGCGTTCGTACTTCGCAACCGGCGCAGGGGTGTTTCCCTCTCTTTGGACAAGGACTTATCCTATGGATACGAGTAGAATCACCGCTCTTCTGTGTGTGGGTGTCTTGGCGTTATTCGGCGGATGCTTTGATGCGGGCGAACCCTTGCCGAGCAACGCTAAATCTGATTCCAAGTCAGACACGGCGATTCCGGAAAAGCCAACTGCCGACAAGGCTAAAGCCAACGATGAGGAATCGAAGCAATCAGATTCACCCGACGCGACAGAAAACACGACCGCGGAATCCTATAGAGTCGTGTCACCTAGTGAGATGCGTTTTCTGATTGATGGCTGCAATGTCAGTTTCGATGCCGGAGGCCCTGCGCTCGCGTTTTCTAGCATTACGCCACATCAAACCGGTCAGCCTTGCCCAAAAATGGCACAAGGTACCTTTGAATCCTTTTCGTGTAACGGGGTGAAAATCGCAACGACAACTAACCGATTCGACGAAGGATTCATCTGCACGCGGGAATTCGGCAAGATAAAGGTGACCTTTAACGCAGGCATCACGCCCCAGTACTCGGTTTCGATCACCGATCGCCAGAGGGCCGAATTACTTCGCAGGACCACCAACCTGGCCGAAGTGGTGGAACAAGAGAAGACACAATCGGCGCGAAAGGAATCGCCGCCTCAACAAGGGGCTCCGAAGGTTGTTGGAACTGCTGGAGACATTTCACGAGAAGACCGAATTCCCGAGGTCATGACTGCTTCGGATTTCGAGAAATTGCCTGACACGGCGCCGGTATTCTCAACGCCACCAGAGTTAGTCTTACCGGAAGGCCACGAGGATGATATTGGATGCGTCGGATTCAACAAGGATGGCACGGAAGCTATTACAATCGACAAGGACGCGGTCGTGATTTCTTGGGACGTTACCACTGGGCTGGAACTGCGCCGGGAGACTCTGAGTGACCAGCTTCGGAGATCAGGCTTGTTTGCGAGGATTAGTCGATTCGGGTCCATTGGCACGTTTGGCGAGTATTGGGCCTTCCTGGCAACGGACATGCAAGGTGGTGGGCATGGCGTTGGTTGCTGCAAGCTCAATAGCGGCGAAATGTACTTATTGTCGCGGCCGAGTGAAGATCGCACGATGCGTGTTAGGAATGTGCGAATGGGAACTCCTGGACACTATCTTATCGCGTGCTTCGACCGATCCCTTGTCCTGACGCGCAAAGACGCGGGCACAGTCCCCTTGGAACTGGAAGTAAGCGATCACCGATGGCAGGAAACTGCTCTCTCCCCCGATGGGCAATATTTGGCTACGGCAGCCTTGTCTGAAACAATCCTGTGGGAAACGGAAAGGGGAACGAAAGTCCACACCTTCGAGGAGCGTCTCTCAAATCCGATCCCTGTATTCCGGCTGGATGGCAGTGAGTTGGTTACATATGGCCGTAAGTCGTTTTCCGTATGGGACGTGAAAAGCGGCAAGAAGCTTCGGACAGTTCCAACGGCAACATCTGCTAGTTCGGTCGCCTTCAGCCCGGATGGTCGCCGCCTCCTGATAGCTGAAGGCGGCAGCCAAGCGATGTTGATTGATTCATTAACTGGCCAGCCGGTTCAGGCGCTGGGGATGAGACGTGGTCGTCCTATCTGTGCCGACTTCAGCCAAGATGGCAGGCTCTTACTTGTGCGATATGATGGGGATCTCGTCGCACTATGGGAACCATCGACCGGCCAGAGAATTGAGTCATTCAGGATCAAAGACAATACCCTGACGTCCCTCTCTTCAGTTGGATCAAAAACTACGGAGACCTCAACTGCTTCACTCAGTGAAGATGGAAAGACCCTATCGATAGCGATCGACGCAGACACACGCGGTGAATGGGATGCTGATAGCTTGATCGGGACGTCGTTCTTAGACAGAGTTCGTGCAGGAATGCCATTGGCAACCGGTCCAGATGGGACGGTTGAGGTCTGTTCACTACCCGAGGAAGGTGCTCTAGTTCTTAAGGACACAAATTCGAAACAGGAACTTGCCCGTCTGCTCGTTCTTGACGATGGCCGAGAGTGGCTGGCTCTTGCGCCCAGTGGGTGCTATGACGGATCCACGAAAGCCCTCAAGTCGGCCCGTTGGCGGCAAGCAGGAAAACTCGTTGCCAAGACATGGTATGCACGAGAGTTCGGTGGAGCAGATCGACTTGCGACGGCGATCAAGCAACGGCGTACTCATCAGGAGGATCATCCCACCCGCAACGGGATGTTGCGAACGGCAAGGGCGGGCCTCTTACGCAACAAGGGGCAGTCCTCCGTGCGAGTTGGCGAGGGTGAGGAAGTTATGATTGTGCAGGTGTTCAGGCCATGGATTGGCGTAGCGCTGTTGACCGAAGACGGACTCAAGACAGGATGGATGCCAGAGCAGTGTTTCCACCATCGAAACCGACCGCCGCAAGAAGCAGCGCCTGCTGATGTCGCTTCAACAAAACCGCCTTTGCACGCAACACGACCGGAAAGAACAGGGGCTGAGCCGACAGGGAGAATCAGTGTTAGTCTACAGGGAATCTCTATGAGCCGCTTGGACGATGAGTACATAGTGTCTGGCGGCTCAGGAACCGTCACGAATGGCCGTGGCGAAGTCATCGCGGAGGGTGACGTAGCCAACCGGGGTGGTTTCATTGCCATGCGGCTTACGTCGGGTGCCTCTTTTCAACATGTGCCGACAGCCATGCAAATCTCACTTGAAAAATGGAACGGCCGTAACGAAGAGAACTTCG